>NZ_NYWI01000021.1:0-115167 GCF_002684955.1 Tistrella sp.
CCTATATAGGCACAGAAGCAGGCTGCGATCAGAACGAAGGTCAGAACGCCAGCGCCCAACCACATACCGAGATTGCTGTATCGCACCTCGGCATGAAGGGCATCGGTTTCAAAACGATGTCGATGTGCCTGCTCACGTTCAGTGAGTGCCAGGATGCGTTCAGCCGCTCCCGGCAGAACGTCTTCATAGTGAGCATACAGGGCAGGAGGAGGCAGCGGACCGCTGAACATGGTCTGAGAGACCATCCTGCGGTACTCCGCCTGCTCCTCGGCCGGCAGTCCCTCGATGACCGCCTCAATACGCTTCAGCCGTTCACCCTCCTCAGGCGGAAGATCCTGAGGTGCGTCGGTTCGAGCTTCCGGTTTCCCACCAGCGTCAGGAGGCCTGGTCACGCGCCTTGACCTGACGGAAACCCGCATACATGTCGCGACCGACATTCTTCATGTCGGATGCCGGGCCGGATGGATTGCGGATGTTCTGGAATCTGCCGGTCACGGGCTGGGCCAGAGCGCCGGCGACGAACGAGCCCATGACGGTCAGCCCGGCCATCACCCCCGACACGAAGGCACCGGCCGCCCGCTTGCGATTTCGTCCGTTCTTCATGGCCACCTCCCCTTACAGGGCCTGCCACATATAGATGACGTCGCCGTCCCACGCCGTCAATCTCGACCTGACACGGCAGCAAAATGACGATCCACCTGATACCTCAACCGCCGAAACGGAAAAAGGCCCGACTGACAGAAACGTCAATCGAGCCATTTTCCCACAGTGCCAGTAGCACTGCATCGATTGGTAGCGAGGGAGGGATTTGAACCCCCGACCAAGGGCTTATGAGTCCCCTGCTCTACCACTGAGCTACCCCGCCGCAATGCGATGGTGCCGGTTTGTTTTCGGCGCCGCCGCTCAGGTGGGCGTGAAATAGCGGATCGGCGGGCCGGTTGTCAAGGGGCGGTGTGACGGTTTCTGGCAGGCCGGCCCTCGATCGCGGTCGTGGCGGTCAGGCCGTAGAGGCGGGCCGCGGCGGCCGCGTCGTCGAGGATGGGCGGCAGGCGGTCGAGCAGGCCGCGATACGCCGCCCGGGCCTCGTGGCGGGTATGGGGCCAGTCGCTGCCCCAAAGGATACGGTCGGCGCCGAGCCGCTGCGCCAGCCAGGCGACATGGCCCTCCACCGCCACCCGGCTGCGATAGGGCGCGCTGGCCTTGACATGAACCCCATGATCCGACGGCAGGGCGGCCAGGGCCTGAAACCAGGGTTCGGCGGCCGGGTCCGCCGCCTCGGGCAGGCCCATATGGTCGATCACCAGCCCGCCCGCCGCCCTGGCCAGCGGCGCCAGAACCGGCGCCAGGCGGCTGCTTTCCAGCTGGATTTCCAGATGCAGCCCGGTATCGCGCATGCGCCCCAGAAAACGCCGCACTTCCGGATCGGCCGGGTCGGGCACGGGGGCGCCCGCCACCAGGTTCCAGCGCAGGCCGCGCACGCCGGCCGCCCACAGGCCGCTCAACTCCCCGGCCGCCACGTCGGTATCGACGACAGCCACCCCGGCGAAGCGGCTGCGATCCAGCCGCTCCAGCGCGTCCAGCATCATGCGGTTGTCGGTTCCGAGAAAGCTGACCTGAACGATCACCCCGCCTTTCAGGCCATGTGCCGCCAGCAGATCGAGCCAGTCCGCCAGGGGGGCCGGCCGGTCGGGCAGATAGCGCACGCGGCCGACGGCCGCCACCTGATCGTAGACATGAACATGCGCATCGAAACCGATCATCTCGCCTCCATCATATAGTTCTATATAGAACTGGTTGACCTGAGGGGTCAAAGGGTTTAGGCAGGAAGGCAGAGGGAGACCAAGCCGATGCTGAAACAGTCCATGCCGTCCGATGAGCGGCTGCCGGCCTATCTGCGCCTGCGCGACGAGCTGGCGGCCCGCATCGCCGCCGGGGAATGGGGCCCCGATCGGGCGCTGCCGTCGGAAAACGCACTCGCCCGCGACCATCGGCTGTCGGTGGGCACCGTGCGCAAGGCCGTGCAGCAGCTGGTCGATGAAGGCCTGCTGGAGCGCCGCCAGGGATCGGGAACCTATCTGCGCAAGCCCGCCTTCGACGCGACCCTGTTCCGCTTCTTTCAGATGCAGGGCCGGTTTCAGATGCAAGGCCCGGGCGAGGATGCCCGCAGCATTCCGAAAAGCCAGCTGATCACCCGTGTCCGGATGACGGCGCCCGAGCCGGTCGCGGCGATCCTGGGCACGGCCGATACCATCCGCATCGAACGCGTCCGCTCGCTCTCGGGCCGCCCGATCCTGGCCGAGGAAATCTACATCCGCGCCGATCGTTTCGAGGGGCTGGAAAGCCTGCCCGCGGGCGAGCTCGGCCCCCTGCTCTACCCCGTCTATTACGACCGCTTCGGGGTCTTCGTGGCGCGCGCGATCGATGATGTGAGCTTCGGCCAGGCCGATGCCACCACCGCCACCCGCCTCGGCATCGCCGAAGGCGCGCCCGTGGCCTGTATCGAGCGCACTGCCTTCACCATCGACGGCACCGCCATCGAATGGCGGATCGCCCGCGGCGACGCGCTGAATTTCCGCTACCGCAGCCGGATCGGCTGACCCGCCGGTTTCCCCGCCCCCGACGCCTGCCCGCGGATGCGCCCGCCGTGCAGGCCCGGCCGGACATATCCGGAAGCCGCCCCAGAGAAGACCAACGTCCAGGGAGGGACGACAATGAAGACGCTCGTGACCACGGCCGCCATGGCCGGCCTGCTCGCCACCTCGTCGCCGGCGCTCGCCGCCTATCCCGAACGGCCGATCGAGATGACGGTGCCGGCGCCCGCCGGCGGCGGCACCGACACCGCCGCCCGCAAGCTCGCCACCCTTCTGGAAGAGAAGCTCGGCACCAGCATCGCCATCCTGAATGTGGCCGGCGGCGGCGGCGCGGTCGGCGCCACCCAGTTCCTGCGCGCCAAGCCCGACGGCTATGCCCTGCTCGCCACCTGGAACAGCCCCCTGACCACCGTGCCGCAGGTGCAGAAGGTCGCCTATGACGCGGCGAGTTTCACGCCGATCGCCTCGACCTCGGAAACCGCCTACACGCTCTGCGTGAAGGCGGATTTCCCGGCCGCGACCGGCGCCGACTTCCTGGCGGAGCTCGCCGCCCATCCCGACAAATACACCTATGGCAATGACGGCATCGGCGGCACCATGCAGCTCGCCGCCGAACGGATCTTCCAGGCCAAGGGCGTGAAGGCGGTGGCCATCCCCTTCGGCGGCGCGGGTGAAACCCTGCAGAACTTCCTGGGCGGCCATGTCGACATCTATGGCGGTTCGATCTCGCCGGTCATCCCCTATGTTCAGTCGGGAGAGGCCAAGTGCCTGATCGTCACCTCGGCCGCCCCGGTCGCGGCCCTGCCCGATGCGGCCGGCCTGGCCTCTCTGGGGCTCGGCAGTGAAGAGACCCTGCTCTGGCGGGCGATCATGGGCCCGAAGGACATGGATCCGGCCACGGTCGAGATCCTGACCAAGGCGATCCAGGAGGCGGTGAACACGCCTGAATATGTCGAGTTCCTGGCGACCCGCGGCGAGATCCCGAATGTCGTGACCGGCGAAGCGCTGGCGGCCCGGCTGCAGGGCGAATACGACGCCCTTGCCCGCGTGGCCAAGGCGCTGGGCCTGGGCAACTGAGATGGAGCGTCGGCAGGACGTCGTCCTCGGCCTCGTCCTCGCCGCCCTCGGCGGGTTCGCGGGCCTTGAGGCCTCAGGCTATCGCGGTGCCTCGGGCCACTACCCGCTGGCGCTGGGGGTCGTGCTTGCAGCGCTTGGTCTGGCCCTGGCCGTCCGTGCGGCGGTCCGGGGCAGCCGGAAGCCGCGACCGCTGGCCATCCACGCCCCCCGGCTGATCGGCACCAGCGCCATGGGCGCCGCCTATCTGGCCCTGGTGCCGGTGCTCGGCTTCTACACCGCCTCGACGCTCGCGGTCGCGACCATGCCCGTGGCGCTCGGCCTGCGCCGGCCGGTGCTGGTCGCGCTTGGCACCGTCATCTTCACCGTGGCGGTCTGGCTGGTGTTCTCGATGGTGTTGAACAAGCCGCTGCCGCCCGAAATCTGGTTCCGCCCCGGCTGAGGTTTCCGCACCCCCATGGACATCATCCTCCAGATCCTGTCGGGCGTGTTCGCGGCCGGCCCGCTCCTCGCCATGCTCGGCGCCTCGCTGCTCGGCGTCTTCATCGGCGCTCTGCCGGGGCTGAACCCGGTCATGGCCATCGCCCTGCTGCTGCCGCTCACCTATTCCATGGATCCGCTGGTGGCGCTGGGCATGGTCGCCGGCATCTATAACGGCTCCATGTATGGCGGCGCGATCCCGGCGATCCTGCTGCGCATCCCGGGCACCCCTGCCGCCATCGCCACCACCTTCGACGGCCATCCCATGGCCCAGCGCGGCGAGGCGGCCAAGGCACTCAAGATCGCCTGCTGGTCCTCCGCCATCGGCGGCACCGCCTCGGCGATCGCACTGATGACGCTTGGCCCGCTGCTTGCCCGCGGCACGCTCTATTTCGGCCCGGCGGAATATTTCTGGATCGCCATGTTCGGTATGGCCTCGGTCGGCGTGATGGTCGGCCGCGATGCGCTGAAGGGCCTTATCGCCTCGGTGCTGGGGCTGCTGCTGGGAACGGTCGGGCTCGACCAGCTCTCGGGCAGCTCGCGCTTCACCTTCGATCAGCCCTGGCTGTTGGGCGGGCTGGATCTGATCGTGATCCTGGTCGGCCTCTACGCCCTGCCGCCGGTGCTGCAACTGGCCGAGGCCGCGGATCTCAAGGGCCTGCCGGCCAGCGCGCTCCGCCTCGCCCGCGTCCGGCTCGACCGCGCCGAAGTGCTGGCCCTGGTGCCGACCTGGATCCGCTCGTCGCTGATCGGCATCGCGGTCGGCATCCTGCCCGGCGCCGGCGGCAACATCGCCGCCTTTCTGTCCTACAACGCGGCCAAGAACCGGGCCCGCGACCCCGACCGTTTCGGCAAGGGGGCGCCCGAGGGCGTGGCAGCGGCCGAATGCGGCAACAATGCCGACAATGCCGCCTCGATGATCCCGGCGCTCACCCTGGGCATTCCGGGCAATGTTGTGGCGGCCCTGGTGCTGGGCGCGCTGCTGATCCACGGCCTGCAGCCGGGCCCGCAGCTCTTCCACCAGGCGCCGGATCTGGTCGGCGGCTTCATGGTGCAGATGCTGGTGACCTCGGTGCTGATCCTGGCGGTGGGCGGCGCCGCCGCCACCCGGGTCTTCGCCCAGGTTCAGCGCCTGCCGGGGGTGATGCTGGTCCCGACCATCCTGGTGCTGATGGCGATTGGCGTCTATGTCATCAACGGCCGGGTGGTGGATCTCTGGCTGATGTTCGGCGCAGGCCTTGCCGGCTATCTGATGGAGAAGCTGGAGGTGCCGCTCGCCCCCATCGTGCTCGGCATGATCCTGGGCCCGATGGCGGAACAGGGGGTGCGCCGCGCCCTGCTGATCGGACGTGGCGACCCCCTGCACCTGGTGTCGAGCCCGCTATCGATGATCATCGCCGCGGCGACCGTGGGCTTCATTCTCTGGCCGCTGCTGCGGCGCCTGAAGTCCACAGGCCGCAGCGACCGTTGACGCCTCAGGGCTTCAGCTTCTCCTGACGCGACAGAAGATCGCGCAGGGTCGACTGCTGGCGGTCGAGATTGCGGATCTGGTCGCGCAGGCTGCGGCGCTCGTCATCCTTCTGCGCCTTCTGCAGCTTGCGCTCCAGTTCGTTGATCCGGAAATCATTGTTCTGGATGTCGCGGCGCGTTTCGGAGACCTTCAGCCCGTCGCGGAGCGCCCGTTCGAACGCGGCGCCCTGGGGCTGGCCGCGGCAGACATCGCTCTTCCAGGAATTGCCGTCCACGCCCTCTTCCCAGCCGCGGGCGGGGGTGCAATAGGTCTTGATGCCCTGGTCCCAGCCGGCCCGCCAGGCCTTGGCATCGGGGCGCACACCCGCCTTGGCGCAGTCGCTGGTATAACTCGCGATCGTGTCCTGATCCTCGCCGGCGGCACCGTCGGCATAGCCGGTGCGCTGCCAGTCGGCCACGCGGCACTCGTCCTCGCTCATGCTGGCGCAGGCAGACACGACCAGCGGGGCGACCAGCAGGGCAAGCAGGATCAGGCAGCGCCTGATCAGCCTGGCGGGGGTGAAGAAGGTCCGGGCATTCATCATGGGTCAGCGTCTTCCAGGGAAACGTCCCCCGACCGGGGCCAGTCACGGGCAATAAGGTTCACGGGCAATAGAGTTCACGGGCGATGGGGCCCGCAGCGCGCTTATAGCACCGCATCCGTTGCCCGGCACCTGCCCGGCCGCCCGGGGGCAAACCGCTGTCAACCTGCCGTCAGGCGGCGACCTGGCCGTCGACGGCGCCGGTGATCCAGCCGCCGCCCAGCACCCGGTCCCCCTGATAGAACACGCAGGCCTGGCCCGGGGCGACCGCGCGCTGCGGGTCGTCGAACACCACGCTCGCCGTCAGCCCGCCCGCCGCATCGGCCGCGACCGTCAGCCGGGCCGCTGCCGGCTCGACGGTAGAGCGGATCCGCGCCTGGATGCGCAGCCCCTCTGCCGGCGGCAGATCGCCCTCGCCCAGCCAGTGCACGTCATGCACCGCCACCTCGTGATGGCCCAGCAGATGGCCCGGCCCCACGATCACCCGCCGGCGCACCGCATCCAGCCGCACCACATAAAGCGGTTCGGGGCCGCCGCGATCGAGCTTCAGCCCGCGGCGTTGGCCGATGGTGTAGCGATAGACGCCTTCATGCGCACCCAGCACCTCGCCGGTCACCGCATGGACGATCTCGCCCGGGGCCTCGGCAGCCGGGGCGAGCCTGCGCACGGTTTCGGCATAGCGGCCGGACGGCACGAAGCAGATGTCCTGGCTGTCGGGCTTGGCGGCCACCACCAGCCCGTATTCGGCGGCGAGCGCCCGCACCTTCGGCTTTTCCATGTCGCCCAGCGGAAAGCGCAGCCGGGCGAGCCGTTGCTTGGTGATCGCGAACAGGAAATAGCTCTGGTCGCGGGCCGGGTCGCGGCCGCGCAGCAGGGCCGGGCCGCCATCGGCGCCCCTGGTCAGCCGGGCGTAATGGCCGGTGACCAGCAGGTCGGCATCCAGGTCGAGGGCTGTGTCGAGCAGGTCCCGGAACTTCACCCGCTCGTTGCAGCGCACGCAGGGGATCGGCGTCTCGCCGGCCAGATAGCTCTCTGCGAAATCATCGATCACCGCCGCGCGGAAGCGCTGCTCGTAATCCAGCACGTAATGCGGGATGCCGAGCTTTTCCGCCACCGCCCGGGCGTCGCGGATGTCGCGGCCGGCACAGCAGGCACCCGCCTTTTCCACCGCCATGCCGTGATCATAAAGCTGCAGGGTGACACCGACGACGTCATAGCCCTCGGCCTTCAGCATCGCGGCCGTCACCGAGCTGTCGACGCCGCCCGACATGGCGACCACCACCCGCGTGGCGGCGGCGGGCTTGTCGAGGCCGAGGCTGTTCATCTGCCGTGTCTTTCCTTAGCCGGTTTCGAAGGGCGGAGGCTCTGCATGCCTTCAGATGTCGGTCGCCCGGGCGGCCGCGTCCAGTCCCATTTGCCAGAACGCGGCTTCCAGGCGGCTGGCGGCGGCGAAAAGTCCGGTCAGGGCCGGCAGCCGCGCCTCGGCGCCGCGCTCGCGCCAGACCCGGTCGATCTGGTCGGCGGCAGCCCGGGCGATCGCCAGATATTCCTCGCCCGAATAGGCCTCGATCCAGTCGCGATACGCATCGCCTTCGGGCAGTGCCGCCGCCGCCGCTTTCAGGCGCAGCCCGATCTCGCCATAGCCGACCACGCAGGGCGACAGCGCCACCAGCAGGTCGAGCAGGTCGCCCTTCAGCCCGGCATCGATCACGAAGCGGGTATAGGCGATGGTCGGCAGATCCTCGGGCGTCGCCGCCATCTGCGCTTCCGTCAGACCCCAGCCGGCGCAGGTCCGGACATGCAGCTTCATCTCGGTATCGGTCAACCCGCGCAGGGTCTCGGCCGCGGCGCGCATGTCGTCCAGCGTCTCGGCCTTGAAGGCGGAGAGCGCATAGGCCCGCGCGAACTGGATCAGGAACAGATAGTCCTGGATCAGATAATGCCGGAAGGCCGGCCGCGGCAGGTCGCCCCGGCCCAACCCGCGCACGAAATCATGGCCGATATAGGCCTCCCAGTCGGTGCGGGTCAGATCGCGCAGCCGGGCGATCAGCCCGTCTTCGGCGAACAGGCCATGGCCGGCCGGCAGGTCGTCGAGCATTCCGGATCTCCTCTGGGCGGTGCGGCAGGAGGCAGGGCCCGCAGACTAGCCGCGCCAGCCACGGCTGGCCAGCCCCGGACGGGACATCCCGGCCATGCGAAAACGCCGCCGGCAGAACCGGCGGCGTCCCCAAAGTCTCAAATGCCAGAACGCGCGGTCCCGATCAGTCGATCAGCGCGTTGTGGACCTCACTCGGCAGCGAGACGGTCAGGCCGTCCAGCTCTTCGGTGATGATGATCTGGCAGCCGAGGCGCGAGGTCTTGGTCAGGCCCCAGGCGAGGTCGAGCATGTCCTCTTCCTCTTCCGCCGCGTCGGGCAGACGCTCGAAATCTTCGGGTGCCACGATCACATGGCAGGTGGAGCAGGCCAGCGATCCTTCGCAGGCGCCCTCGATATCGATACTGTTGCGGTGGGCGATCTCGAGGATCGACAGGCCGACGGGCGCCTCGACTTCGCGGCGGTTGCCGTCACGCTCGATGAAGGTGATCTTGGGCATCGCGTTTCTTCTCTCGTCCCTCGTGTCCGCCGCACGGACCCGGACGGGCTCCACGCCCGCGGCGGCAAGCTCGCTCGGCTTCGTTGAACCGCATTCCATCGCCGAGGGCAAGCCCGAAACTCTACGAGCCCGCGGGCACTTGCGCCTGCGACCAGCGCCAGACTATGCCGGATCTTCCGGATATTCAACCTATAGTGAATGATCCGTTTTCGACTCAACTGGTGCTAGGTGCCGTCGGGCGCGCCGGCGATCAGACGTGGAAGCTCTCGCCGCAGCCGCAGCGACCCTTCTCGTTCGGGTTCCGGAAAACGAAACCTGCCTGAAGCTTGTCCTCTTCCCAATCCATCTCGGTGCCGATCAGGAACAGGATCGCCTTGGGATCGATCAGGATGCGGACGCCCTTCTCCTCGATCACCTCGTCATGCTTCGCGACGTCATCCGCCATTTCCATGGTATAGGCGAGACCCGAGCACCCGGCGGTTTTCACGCCCACCCGGATGCCGACCACACCATCCTTGTCGGCCATCAGGCCGCGCAGCCTGTCGGCGGCGGCATCGGTAATGCGCAGTGCCGGCATGGGCATCGGCTGGACCTCCTTGCTGTGACCTGCATGCGACGGCCGCGAACGAAACCGATACGTTCAGGACCGCCCGACCCTCGCGCCCGACGGATTCCGGGCGACGTGGCCTTTGAACTCTAACATAATCGCTCGCCGGCCGGATGAAAGAGGGCAAAATTCCCGTCTCCGGCAGAGGGGCCATGCCTCATCGGCATTCCAGGCTGCATTCAGCTGCGGATCATTCCGTCCGCCCGCCAGCATCACCGCACCAATACCGGCCAGCGCGGCAATCCTGCCGCGCCACGGCCGGCACGACCGGGACCGAAAGCCAGATGACCGACCGACGCCACCCGACCCGCCGCAGGCAGCTTCGTGCCCATCCCGCAGCCGCGGCGGTGGCCGCCCCGCTTCTGACGGCCGCGATCCTCGCTCTGCTGCCGGGGCCGGGCATCACCAGCGCTTTCGCCCAGGGCGCCCCGCAGGGCATGCCGGTCGAAGCGGCAAAGGCACGCGCGGAACCCTTCGCCGAAACCATCACCGTCGCCGGCGGGCTGGAAGCGGTGCAGGCGATCGACGTCGCCTCGGAAATCACCGGCCGGCTGTCGGCGATCGAGGTGACCGACGGGGCCCGGGTGAAGGCCGGCCAGGTTCTGTTCCGCCTGGACGACGCCATCGCCCGCACCGTGCTGGCCGAGGCCCAGGCCTCGATCGAGGTCAACCGTCGCAATGCCGAACGCGCCCGCGACCTTGCCCGCCGCGGCGCCGGCACCGCGCGGGCCAGCGACGAGGCAGAGGCCGAGCTGCTGATCACCCGGGCCCAGGTGCAGTCGGCACAGGTCCAGCTTGAAAAGACCGTGATCACGGCCCCCTTCGACGGCATCGCCGGCTTCCGTCAGGTCGATCTGGGCGCCTATGTCTCGCCCGGCCAGACCCTGACCACGCTGGACGACATCGATCCGATCCGGGCGGTCTTCCGCCTGCCCGAACGTTTCGCGGGCTCGGTCCATCCCGGCACGGCCGTGACGGTCGAGGTGGAGGCCTTCCCCGGCGAGCGCTTCCCCGCCCGGGTCGCCGCCATCGACCCCCGGCTCGACCCCGGCGGCCGCAGCCTGGCGGTGCGCGCCGAGATCGACAATGCCGACGGCCGGCTCAAACCCGGCATGTTCGCGCGCATCACCGCGGTGCTGAACGAAATCGGCGATGCGCTGATCATTCCCGAACAGGCGATCGTGCCCGGCCGGGACGGGCCCTTCGTCTACAAGATCGTCGACGGCAAGGCGACGCCCCAGCCGGTCACCATCGGTGCGCGGCGCGTGGGCGAAGTGGGGGTGACCAAGGGTCTCGCCGATGGCGACCTGGTCATCACCGCCGGCCAGATCAAGATCGGCCCGGGCATGCCGGTGATGCCGCTGCCGACCGGCGCCGATCCCTTCGCGGCGCCCGCCCCCGGTGCCGGCGGCTGATCGCGGAGAGGACAGAGCCTTATGAAACTCTCCGATATCTGCATCCAGCGACCGGTCTTCGCGACGGTGCTGAGCTTCGTGGTCCTGCTGCTGGGCCTGGTCGCCTATGACCGGCTGTCGGTCCGCGAATATCCGAACATCGACCCGCCGGTCGTGAACGTCGAGACCACCTATCCCGGCGCCAGCGCCCAGATCATGGAAAGCCAGATCACCCAGATCCTGGAAGACAGCCTGTCGGGCATCGAGGGGATCGACTACATCACCTCGATCAGCCGCCAGCAGCAGAGCCAGATCACCCTGCGCTTCAAGCTCGACCGCGACCCGAGCGACGCGGCGGCAGATGTCCGCGACCGCGTGGCGCGCGTCCGCGGCCAGCTGCCCGACGAGATCGACGAGCCGATCATCGAGAAGGTCGAGGCCGACGCCCAGCCGATCATCTATCTGGCTTTCTCGTCCGACCGGCATTCGCCGCTGGAGCTGTCGGATTACGCCGACCGCTATGTCAAGGACCAGCTGCAGATCCTGACCGGCGTGTCGCAGGTGATGATCTTCGGTGAGCGGCGCTATTCGATGCGCATCGCGCTCGACCCGATCCGCGTCGCCGGCTACGGGCTGACGATCCAGGAGATCGAGGCGGCGCTGGCCGCGCAGAACGTCGAAATCCCGGCCGGCACCATCGAAAGCGCCGAGCGCGAATTCACCGTGCTCTCGGAAACCGACCTGCAGCGCCCCGAACAGTTCAACGCCATCGTGCTCGCCGAGCGCGACGGCCACCAGATCCACCTCTCCGATGTCGGCCAGGCCTTCATCGGCGCCGAGGCGGAAGACAGCGCCGCCCGCTTCAACGGCAAGCCCGCCGTGGCGATGGGTGTCGTCAAGCAGGCGACCGCCAACCCGCTCGACGTCTCGGCGGCGGTACGCGCCCGCATCCCCGAGATCATCGAGAACCTGCCCCAGGGCATGCAGGTCGACGTCGCCTATGACAGCTCGGTCTTCATTCAGGAATCGATCAACAACGTCTACGACACCATCGTTGAGGCGGTGGTGCTGGTCATCCTGATCATCTTCCTGTTCCTGCGCTCGCTCCGCGCCACGCTGGTGCCGCTGGTGACCATTCCGGTCTCGCTGATCGGCGCCTTCTTCATGATGTATCTGCTGGGCTTCACCATCAACACGCTGACCCTGCTGTCGCTGGTGCTCGCCATCGGCCTGGTGGTCGACGACGCGATCGTGATGCTGGAGAACATCTTCCGCCATATCGAGGCGGGCATGTCGCCGATGCGCGCGGCCTTCAAGGGCAGCCGCGAGATCGCCTTCGCGGTCATCGCGATGACCATCACGCTCGCCGCCGTCTATATGCCGATCGCCTTCCAGACCGGCACCACCGGCCGGCTGTTCACCGAATTCGCCCTCACCCTGGCCGGCGCCGTGCTGATCTCGGGCTTCGTGGCGCTGACGCTGACGCCGATGATGTGCGGCGTGCTGCTGAAGCACCAGTCGAGCCATGGCCTGTTCTACCGGGTCATCGAAGGCTTCCTGAACGGCCTGACCCGCGGCTATCGGGCAACGCTCAAGGGTGCGCTCAAGGTCCGGCCGCTGATCCTGCTGATCGGCCTGGCTGTGGCGAGCGGCAGCTTCTTCCTGCTCAAGGCCCTGCCGGAAGAGCTGGCACCTTATGAAGATCAGGGCTTCCTGATCGGCTTCATCATCGGCCCCGAGGGTGCGACGCTCGACTATACCGAGCGCTATGCCCGCGGTCTGGAAGGCATCTATGCCGGCATCCCCGAGGCCGAGACCTATTTCGTGGTTGCCGGCTTCCCGCTGAAATCGCAGGGCATCAGCTTCGTGAAGCTCAAGGACTGGGCGGATCGCGAGCGCAGCGCTTCCGAGATCGCGGCCTCGGTGATGCCGTCGATGTTCGGCGGCCTGCCGGGTGTGATGGCCTTCCCGATCCCGCCCGCGCCGCTCGGCCAGGAAATCGGCCAGAAGCCGGTGCAGTTCGTGGTCCAGTCCTCGCTGCCCTATGAACAGCTGGGCGCGCTGGTCGACAAGATCGTCGCCCGGGCCATGCAGAACCCCGGGCTGCAGAATGTCGAAACCGACCTCAAGCTCAACCGGCCGCAGCTGACCGTCGCGGTCGACCGGGCCAAGGCCGCCGATCTCGGCATCGGCGTCGACGTGATCGGACGGACGCTGGAAACCGCCCTCGGCGGGCGTCAGGTCACCCGCTTCAAGCTGCATGGCGACCAGTATGACGTGATCATCCGCCTGGACGACCGCTACCGGGCGACGCCGTCGGATCTGAGCGCCATCTATGTCCGCTCGGCCACCGGCGAGATGGTCCAGCTCTCCAACCTGGTCAAGGTGACCGAGACCGTGGCGCCGCAGGGGCTGAACCACTTCAACCAGCTGCGCTCCGTCACGGTCGACGCCAATCTGGCGCCGGGCTATGCGCTGGGTGACGCCCTCACCTTCCTCGACCAGGTCGCGCGGGAGGAACTGGGCGGCCAGGCGACCACCGATCTCTCGGGCCAGAGCCGCGAATTCCGCGACAGCGCCTCCAGCCTGGTGATGACCTTCGTGCTGGCGCTGGGCTTCATCTTCCTGGTGCTCGCCGCCCAGTTCGAAAGCTGGCGCGACCCGTTCATCATCATGCTGACCGTGCCGCTCTCGATCACCGGCGGCCTTCTGGCGCTGTACCTCTCGGGCGGCACCTTCAACATCTACAGCCAGGTCGGCGTGGTCACCCTGATCGGCCTGATCACCAAGCACGGCATCCTGATCGTCGAATTCTCCAACCAGATCCGGCGCGAGGGCCTGTCGCGCAGCGATGCGGTGGTCGAGGCGGCGGTGCAGCGCCTGCGCCCGATCCTGATGACCACGGGTGCGATGGTGCTGGGCACGGTGCCGCTGGCGCTCGCCACCGGTGCCGGCGCCGAAAGCCGCCAGGATATCGGCTGGGTGATCGTGGGCGGCCTGCTGGTCGGCACCTTCTTCACCCTGTTCGTGATCCCGACGGTCTATACCTATATCAGCCGCCGCGACATGAAGCCGATCGTCGAGGCGCCGAGCGATGCCGAACTCGCCGCCGAGGGAGCCCAGGGCCATGTCGCCCACTGACGATCCGGCCCCCACCGGCCACCCCGACGGTGCCCCCGAGGTCGACCTTCTGGTCATGACCCTGGATGCCGCCGATCCGGAGATCAATACCCGGCTCGCGCCCCTTCTCGACGACGAGGAGCGGGCGCGGGCCGCGCGCTTTCATTTCGACCGCGACCGCCGGACCTATATCGCCGCCCATGCCCTGGTCCGGTCGGTGCTGGCGGTGCGGACCGGCATCGCCCCGGCCCGGCTCCGCTTCACCGCCGGTGCCCGCGGCAAGCCGGAACTGGCGGCCGGGCAGATGCCGGTTCTGGCCGATGGCCGGCCGGCGCTGCGCTTCAACCTGTCGCATACCCGCGAGGCGGTGGCGGTGGCGGTCAGCACCGATCCGGCCTGTGCGGCGGTGGATCTGGGCGTCGATATCGAAGCCGCCGACCGGCTGGGCGATTACGACGCCCGCATCGCCCGGAGTTTCTTCGCCGAGGACGAGGCGGCGGCACTCGAAGCCCTGCCCACGGCGGCAGAGCGTGCCCGCCGCTTCCTCACCCTCTGGACGCTCAAGGAAGCGGTGATCAAGACCACCGGCCAGGGGCTGTCGCAGAAACTCTCGGGCTTCAGCATCCGCTTTCCCGCCGCCTGGCCGGCCGACGGGCTGCTGCCAGATATCGAAGCCCGCGATCCCGCCCCGCCGCCGGGCCTTGCCTGGCATCTGACCCATCAGGAACTGCCGCCCGCAGACGGGCGCGGGGGCCTGCATCTGGCGGGCGCCCTGCTCGCGCCCGTCAGGCAGCCCCGGCCCCGCTGGCGCTTGCACCGGGTGACACCGGCGATGCTGCCCCGGCTTCATCCGCAAGCCGCCGGCTGAAGGCCCGCAGGATCATGCTGCGGGCAATCTCTTCGGGGTCGGTCACCACTTCCACATGGCCCTGAGCCGCCAGATAGGCGGCCTGATCGTCATCCTCGGCCCGGGCGACCACGATCAGCCCGGGATTGGCCGCCAGCGCCTGGCCGACCACCTGCCCCGCCTCGAAACTGCGCGAGATCATCACGAACATCATCCGCGCCCCCGCCAGATTGGCGGCCTTCAGGATGTCCGGCGATGCGGCATTGCCGTGGACGCATTCGATGCCGCGTTTCGCCAGATCGGCGGTGCGGCCGGGCAGATCCTCGATCACCAGAAAAGGCAGATCGCGGGCCTCCAGCTCCGCACAGATCCGCCGGCCGACCTGGCCATAGCCCACCACCACCGCATGATCGGCCAGCGTGGTCGGCACCGGGGGCAGGTCGGGCGCGTCTTCGGGCCGGGCCGGCGGCAGCATCGGCTCGGTCCGCGCGCGCCAGATGTCGATCGCCCGGAACAGCAGCGGGTTGACCAGGATCGACAGGATGGCCCCCGCCAGAATGAAATCCTGCCCCTCGGCCGGCATCAGCCCCTGGGACACGCCCAGCGCCGCCAGGATGAACGAGAACTCGCCGATCTGGGCAAGGCTCGCCGAAATGGTCAGCGCCGTACCCCGGCCATGGCCGAAGGCCCGCACGATGCCATAGGCGGCCAGCGACTTGCCCAGGACGATGATGACCAGCGTCGCCGCCACCGGCAGGGGATCCTCGATCAGGATCGCCGGGTCGAACAGCATGCCGACCGAAACGAAGAACAGCACTGCGAAGGCATCGCGCAGCGGCAGCGATTCCTCCGCCGCCCGATGCGACAGGGTCGATTCGCTCAGCACCAGCCCGGCGAAAAAGGCGCCCAGCGCGAAAGAGGCCCCGAAGAGTTCCGAGGCGGCGAAGGCGACGCCCAATGCCAGCGCCAGCACACACAGCCGGAACAGCTCGCGGGAGCCCATATGCGCCACCTGGTGCAGCACCCAGGGCACCACCCGGCGCCCGATCAGCAGCATCACGCCCACGAACACCGCGACCTTGCCGAGGGTCAGGGCCACCGTGACCGCAATCTCGACCGGCGATGGCGCGCCGCGGCCTTCGGCGGTCATCAAAGCCCCAAAGGCCGGCACCAGAACCAAGGCCAGCACCATGGCCAGATCCTCGACGATCAGCCAGCCGACGGCGATCCGGCCGCGCTCGGTCTCGATCAGCCGGCGTTCCTGCAGCGCCCGCAGCAGCACCACGGTGCTCGCCACCGACAACGCCAGGCCGAAGACCAGACCGGCCGTCATCGTCCAGCCCAGCGCAAGCGCCAGCCCCAGCCCCAGCAGGGTGGCCAGCCCCATCTGGGCGATGGCGCCGGGCAGAGAGATCCGCCGGACCGACATCAGATCCTTGACCGAGAAATGCAGCCCCACGCCGAACATCAGCAGGATCACCCCCAGCTCGGCCAGCTGCGGCACCAGCATCTGGTCGGCGACATAGCCCGGCGTGGCCGGCCCGATCGCCACCCCCGCCAGCAGATAGCCGACCAGCGGTGAAATCTTCAGCCGCTGGGCGATCGCCCCCAGCACGAAGGCGAGACCGAGGCCGGCGACGATGGTGGTGACGAGGGGCAGGTCGTGATGCATGCGCGGCCGGTCTCCGGAAAAGCTGAGCGGAAGAATGAGAGGCAGGCGAAATCGGGTCGCGAGACGCCCGACGCAGACATGCGTCATCGGTCACGAAGGTTGAAGGAAGGGATCAGGGCGATGGGGAGGTGCGGACGGAAACCGCTCTTCCCGGTATATGGCGCAGCCCTTGACGGTTCAAGAACCTCACCCGACTTTACCGGTCAGTCTGCCCCGCGCGCTCCGAAGGCCACCCTCCCCATGCCCCAGCCCATCCCGCATGGCCCGCACGCTGCCGGCCGGCAGCGCCTGCTGCCGATGCTGCTGGCGCTGCTCGCCCTGTTGTGGACGGCGGGCGCGGTGGTGGGTGCGGTGTCGCAGCTGCCGTCTCCGCGGGATGCCGCCGGCCTGCCGCGCACTGTCGGGGCCGCCACCGGGCCCGGCACGCCCTTCATCCTGCCGCGCGATGCAGGGCCGGTGCTTCTGGCCGATCACGGCCGCCAGCCCATGGGCCTGCCCGCCGCGGGCGGATCGGCCCTTCCCCCGCCGGCCGTCCCCATCCCCGGCCGCCGCCTCGCCCCGCAGCACCTGCGCCGTGCGGCAGAACCGCAGGATCGGATACGGCGCCGCCGCTTCTCCCGCCCCGCCGTCCGCGCCCCGCCCGCCGGCCGGGGCCGCATCGCCGCCGCCTGACCGGCCGCCGCGGCCCGCATGTCACCGACCTCTCCAAGCCATTGAAACCTCCCGTCCCTCCGGATCCGGGGATGGCGGCGCAGATCTGTGCCGCGACCCGGGTGCGGCGGCACGGGCCCCCTATGGAGACCGGTTAGATGCGCCTGTCGCGCTGGCTGATCCTGACCTATGCGCTGATCATTCTGGTGGGGCTGTCCGCCGCCCTGCCCAACCTGCTCACCCCCGGCCAGAGGGCGGCACTGCCCGGCTGGCTGCCGTCGAAACCCGTCACCCTCGGCCTCGATCTCCGCGGCGGGTCGCAGCTGGTGCTGGAGGTCGACGCCTCCGCCCTGCTCAACGATCCCAGGCTGACCGAGGCGGAGCGCGCCGAACGGCTGAATGCCGCCCTGACCCAGAGCCTCGAAATCGTCCGCACGCGCATCGACCAGATCGGCGTCGCCGAACCCTCGGTCCAGCGGGTCGGCGACGACCGGATCATGGTCCAGCTGCCCGGCGTGCAGGATCCGGCCCGGATCCGCACCCTGCTCGGCAGCACGGCGAAGCTCGGCTTCCATATGCTGGCCGATCCGCCGGCCCCCGGAGCCCGCCCGGCACCCGGCACCCTGCTGCTGCCCATGCAGGACGAACGCGACGGCAGCGGCGCGCCGCGAAAGCTGGCGGTTCAGGCACAGCCCGCGCTCGACGGCGACCGGCTGGCCGATGCCCATGCCGGCTTCGATCCACGCAGTGGCGAGCCGGTGGTCAATTTCCGCTTCGACGAGGCCGGCGCCCGGCGCTTCGCCGAGATCACGACGCAGAATGTCGGCCGCCCCTTCGCCATCGTGCTCGACGGTCGGATCCTGAGCGCCCCGGTGATCCGCGAGCCGATCACCGGCGGCGCGGGCCAGATCAGCGGCCGGTTCTCGGTGGCCGAGGCCGGCGTGCTTTCGGCCCTGCTCCGTGCCGGCGCCCTGCCGGCCCCGCTCAGGGTGATCGAGGAACGCAGCGTCGGCCCCGATCTGGGCGGAGACGCGATCCGTGCCGGCATCATTGCCGGCCTGGCCGGCTTCGCGCTGGTCTGCGGCTTCATGGTGGTGCTCTATCGCGGCTGGGGGATGATCGCGAACCTGGCCCTGCTGCTCAACGTCGCCCTCACCCTGGGCGCGCTCTCGGCGCTGGGTGCCACCCTCACTCTGCCAGGTATCGCCGGCATCATTCTGGGGCTGGGACTTGCGGTCGATGCCAATGTGCTGATCAACGAGCGCATCCGGGAAGAGACCCGCCGCGGCCGCGCGGCACGGGCCGCACTCGATGCCGGGTTCAAGCGGGCCTATGCGACCATCGTCGATTCCAACGTCACCAGCCTGATCGCCACCCTGCTGCTGTTCCAGTTCGGCAGCGGCCCGGTGCGCGGCTTCGCCGTCACCATGGCGCTCGGCATCCTGATCTCGATGTTCACCGCGGTCACCGTGGTCAGGATCGTCATGACCCGGATTCTGGAACGGCGCGGCGCGCTCCGCTCCTCCACGGCCAGGCTGGAGATCGAACCGCTGATCCGGCTGATGCCGAAAGGCGACACCCGGATCCGCTTCATGCGCGCCCGCTTTGCCGGCATTGCGGTCTCGGCCGCGCTGTCGCTCGCCTCGATCGGGCTGTTCGTCTCGCCCGGGCTCAATTACGGCGTCGACTTCAAGGGCGGCATCCAGATCGAGGCCGCAACCCATGCCGATCCGGGCCGCCTGCGCGACCGGCTGGACGGGCTGGGGTTGGGAGAGATCACCCTCCAGCAGACCGGCAGCGACGGTGTCCTGGTCCGGGTGGCGCGTCAGCCGGGCGATGATGCCGCACAGACCATCGCGGTCGAAAGGCTCAAGGCGGCGATCCGGGATGTCGACCCCGCCGCCGGCATCGAGCGGGTCGATGTGGTGGGGGCCAGGGTCAGCGGCGAACTTGCCACCGCCGGCGTGCTGGCGGTGGTGCTCGCCGGCCTCGCCATGATGGTCTACATCTGGTGGCGCTTCGAATGGCCCTTTGCGGTGGGGGCCATCGCGACGCTGGTGCTCGACATCACCAAGACGATCGGTTTCTTCGCCCTCACCGGCATCGACTTCAACCTGACCGCCATCGCCGCCCTGCTGACCCTGATCGGCTATTCGGTCAACGACAAGGTCGTGGTCTACGACCGGATGCGCGAGAACCTGCGCCTGCATCGCACGCTGTCGCTGCGCGAGATGATCGATCTTTCGATCAATCAGACGCTGACCCGCAGCCTCTACACCTCGGCGACCGCCTTCCTCGCCATGCTGCCGCTGGCGATCTGGGGCGGCAGCGCGGTGGAGAGTTTCGCGGTCCCGATGGTGTTCGGCATCGTGGTCGCGGCCTCGTCCTCGGTGTTCATCGCCGCCCCCATCCTGCTGTTCCTGGGAGAGCCGATGCGCCGGCGCAGCCGGTCGGCCATGACGGTGGAGGAGCCCGCGACCGCAACCACCGGGTGACAGGTCATCCCTCCTGAGGTATAGCGGTCGCATCCGGCCCGGATGCGGCCGCCCATGCCGACGACACGGAAGGAGGGGTTTCATGCAGCCCACCGCCTCGCGCTGGGTTCAGCCCGGCCAGGATCGCTGGCTCACCGGTCCCGCCGGCCGAAGCGCCGCGCCCTGGCGGCTGCTCTGCATTCCCCATGCCGGCGGCGGCGCCAGCGCCTTCCGCCCCTGGGAGGGGTTCACCGGCCCGGATGTCGAGCTTCTGGTCGCCCAGCTGCCGGGCCGCGAAAGCCGTTTTCCTGAACCGGCGCTCGACCGGGTGGCACCGGTGGTCGACGGGCTGGCCATCGCCCTCGACCGGCTTGCACCCAAGCCGACCCTGATCTTCGGCCACAGCATGGGGGCGATGATCGGCTATGAACTGGCCGCCCGGCTGGTGGGGGAGGCCTCGCCCCATGCGCCGCGCACGCTGATCGTCTCGGGCCGCACCGCCCCCGGCTCATCCAGCACGCTGGGCGATCTGCTCGGGCTGGACGATGCCGGCTTCGCCGATGCGCTTGCCGCCCGCTATGACGGCATCCCGGCCGCCCTGCTCGCCGATCGCGAATTGATGGCCGTGTTCCTGCCGACCCTCAGGGCCGATTTCCGGATGGTCGCGGAATATCGCCCGGATCCTGCCGCCTGCCCGCGCCTGCCCTGCCCGATCCTGGCGCTGGGCGGGGCCGACGACATCCATGCCGCCCCCGAACGGCTGACCGCCTGGCAGGATTTCACCACCGCCGGCTTCATGCGCGAGATCTTCCCGGGCGGGCATTTCTATCTGGCGGCCGATCCCGCCCGGGTGGTTGCGCGCGTGCTGGCCGCGCGCGGCATGGTCTGAGGCTCAGCCCCCCGCGCCCGCGACCCTGGCGCCGCCCACGGGCGGGGCGGTTTCAGGAACGACGCCATAGGGCCCGAACCCCGCCGGCCCATAGGGCGTGGTCACGGCACCCGTGCCGCCGCCGATGCCCAGCCAGCGGCTCAGCTGTTCCAGGGTCACCGGCTCACCCGGCAGGAAGCCCTGGCGCACGGCGGTGGGCGCCGGCTGGGGCGAGGCAGGCTGCACCGGGGCCGCCGGCACCGTCGGATGCTCGGGCGTGGTGGTTTCCGGCACCATGGCCCGGCCGACCGAGGCGGTGCCGGCGGGCGCGCCTTCGACGACCGCCTCGCTCTCGCCACTATCCATGCGCGGCCCTGATTTCGGCCCGCCGGCCGGCGCGGGCCGAGAGCCCGTCTGGTTGAGGGGCTCCGACCCCACCGGCCGGATCTCGGCCGTGCCCGCATCCACGTCGCCCAGGATGACCGGCTGGCCGGCACCGCCATCGGCAGCCTGGGGCCCGCCCGTAGCGCCGGACGTCGTCGCCGCGCGGGCGCCATTGCTGTCGATGCCACCCAGGATCAGCGGCATGCCGCCCGAATCCTTGTTGCCGATCACCACCACCTTGGCATTGGTCGACTGGGCCAGCTGCACCGAGGCATTGATGCCGAGCCAGGTGAGATAATCCGGAATCTCCGAGGCACCGACCCGGTCGAACAGCATGCGGATACCTTCACCTTCGATCCGCTTGCGTTCGGCTTCCTTCTGCTCGGTCGCCAGGCGGTAATCATATTCCAGCTGACGCTGATACTGCTCGACCTTGCGTTCGATCGCCTGGGCGACGCGCTCGGGCAGATGGATCGCCTTGATCAGCACGTCCTGCAGCTCGATCAGGTCGAAACCGGGCTGGCTGTAATAGTTGCCGCGCAGGAAATTCGCCTTCACGCCCTCGTAGATCTCGTTCTGCACGATGGTACGCAGGTTCGAGTAAAAATCTTCGGCGGTGTACTGCGAGATGCGCGCCCGGGCGACCGATCCGACCTCGGGAATGATGATCTTGTGCAGGTATTCCGGGCCGACATTCTTGTGCAGGATGCCGACATATTCCTGGTTCACCCGGTAGCGGAACGAGATGGTGGTCGCGACCGTCAAGCCGTCGGCGGTGATCGCATCATAGGTCTGGGTCACGGTCTGGAAGCGAACGTCATAGATCTCCAGCCGGTCCCAGGGCCAGATCACCTGCAACCCTTCACCCGTCGGGCTGTCGACATCGGTCCCGCTGAAGCGGTGCCAGACGACGCCGGCATGACCGGCCGGCACGGTGATGAACATCGCCGGCCAGAACAGGATGACGAGCGCACCGAAGATCAGCACGGAGAGCGTCAGCGACCAGAGATGGCGGCGGAGCCAGCCGCCGATGCGGCCGAACAGCCCGGGACGCTCCAGCTCGTCGGTCATGTCCATATCGGCGACCGTCATGCCGGACCCTCCCCATCTTCGTCTTCGATACGAGCGTCGTCTTCAATACGGGCATCGCGGTTGTCGACGATCCGGACCACACGCCCTTCCTCCATCGCCACGCGCCGGTCGGCCACGTCGAAATAGCGGTCGTCATGGGTGATCGCGATCACCGTCTTACCACGCGCCTTCAGCATCGGCAGCAGTTCCCGATAGAATTTGCGCCGGAACTGCGGGTCCTGATCCGCCGCCCATTCGTCGAGCACCAGCACCGGCCGGTCCTCGATCATCGACACCATCAGCGCCAGGCGTTTCCGCTGGCCGCTGGACAGATCGATCGTGTCGAACAGGTCGCCCTGAAGCGCCACCTTGCCGCCCATCTCCATCAGCTTCACCAGCGCCTCGAATTCGGCCGCATCCGGCGGCTCGATCCCGTAAAGGCGGCGGAACAGATGGTAGTCGGCATAGATCGCCGAGAACAGCGAACGATAGGTCTCGAATGATCCCCGGGTGACCGGTTTCCCATCCAGCCGGATCATGCCCCTGTCGGCATGATAGAGGCCGAGCAGCAGGCGGATCAGGGTCGACTTGCCCGAGCCGTTGCCGCCGGTCACGAAGATCAGCTCGCCGGCCCGGATGGTCAGATCCACCGGCCCCACCCCGAAGGACACGCCGCCCACCGGCGCATAGGTGAAGGCGACCCCGTCCAGCCGGATCTCCTCGAACGAGGTCAGGGTCTGGGGCGAGGTCTCGGCCACCTCGGATGCGGCGGCGATCTCGCGCAGCACGCGGTCCATGCGCATCAGGTTCTCGGCGGCGGCATTGGCCATCGCCATCATCGGCACGGCCTGGATGACCATGCTGAGCGGGCCGACGATGAACAGGATCGCGGTGGCGGTGCGGACCACCGCCTCGGGCTCGGTATTGCCGAAGCTCGGCACCACGAAAACCACCACGCCCAGCAGCAGGAAGATCATCGTCTGGCCGAAGACGAATTCATTGCCCGACTTCACCTGCATGTCGGCCTTGGCATCGCGCGCCTCGGTCGACAGCCGTGCCATGTCGCGCAGCAGGGCATCGCGGCGCGAGGATGACAGCTTCACTTCCTTGAAGCCGTCGAGCACGTCGCGCATGCTCTCGAAAACCTGGTTTTCCTTCATCATCGCAGCCGGATACCGGTTGCGCAGATCGATCAGCCGCCGGACGACCAGAAACACCGCGATGGCGATGAAACCGGTGCTGAGCCAGAAGGCGGTGCGATCGGTGATGAAGATGTAGATCATCGCCAGCCCGACCAGGATCACCGACTGGGCGGCGATCACCAGCAGGTTGGCGGCCTGGGAAATCGTCTGGGTGTCGCGGATGACGCTGGCCAGGATATTGCCGCGCCCCACCTGTTCCAGCGGCAGCAGATCGGATCGCGAAACTGCGTCGATCAGGCTGCTACGCTGGCGATGGATGATCTCCTCCACCTCGGTGGCGGTGATCTGCATCATCCGGCGCTGGCTGAGCACATAGACCGCGACCACGATCGCAAACAGCGCCACCGTCCGCAGGTCGAGCGCATCGTCGTAGAGCCCGGCGGAATTGTTGATGATCGCCATCACCAGCGCGTTGCTGACACCGGCGAGCGCGGCGATGAACAGGAGGGTCGCCGGCTTCGCCGTCAGGTCGCGGCGAATAAGCTCGATCAGGGGCATCGTCACCGGGCGGAACTCGGTCTTGCTCGGGAAAATCCTGCCCGGGAGATGCCCCCGGGAAGCGGGTCGCGGTGCATCGGGTCAGGGCCCGTTCCGCGATACGGTCTTCCGGCGCTCAGCGCCGCCGCGCCTTGCGCGCAACCACCGGAGGGGCCGGCTCACGCGGGCGGGTCGCATACAGCACCAGCAGCACCACGAAGGGCGTCAGCAGGATGGACAGCAGGAAGGAGACGACGAAGCCCGGTTTGCGGCCCGCGCCACAGAGGCCGACCATCACCGACATGACGACGTAGATGATGGGGAGCATGAGGCCGGCAATCGGCGGCATCGCGGTGATCCTCTCGGTGCGCAGGTCCAAAGACCGGGTTCGACGTGGTCAGGCGACGGGCGCCGCCCGCCCCGCACCCCGCAGATGCGGTGACGGAAGCGGGCGGGCGACCCGTCGGATGGTCATCCGTTGAACGGCAGTCACGACGCCTTGGTAGCGGCGGGCTTGCCTTCGGCCTTCGCTGCGTCGGCCGCGGCCTTCGCCGCTTCGGTGGTCGACGGCGCATCGGCCTTGGCGGCCTCGAATTCGGCCTTGAAGTGCTCGCGCAGCTGATCCGGGTTGAAGTTCAGCAGCGTGCCGCCGGTCTCGAAGTGCTGGATGAACACCCGGCCGATGGCATAGGTCACGGCATACGAGACAGTGGGCGAGACCGCGAGGCCGATGACGGTACCGACCACCGGCACCGCCTTCACCAGGCTGGCGACGCCACCGACCAGGCCGGCCGCGGCCGTGCCGGGGACGACGGTGTTGGCCAGCGAGCCGATGATCGCCTTGGCGCGGTTCTCGCTGAACGGCACGTCATAGAGCTTCGACAGCTCGTAGATCATCTTCACCTGCACGCCCGTGACCAGGGCCACGTCGAGCAGGGGGAAAGGCAGCAGGCCGGCGCCCGCGCCCCAGAGCGCGCAACGCTTGACCAGCGAACGCGCATCGTCGGCGCGCAGCTCAGGGGTGTACTCTTCGGCGGGAGCAGCCGTCACTTCGGCGGTGGACATCGATCGCATCCTCATCCAGGGGCCCGGACCAGTCTTGCCGGGATAGGCCAGTCTTGCCGGGATCGTTCGGTGGGTCGGAAGGGGGAAGGGACGACAGCCCGTCGTGGGGCAGTACCGTGGAGGGACAGTGCCGTGCGGGCAAGGTCACCCGTACCATACTGATGATCCACGCAGAGCGTGCCATTCTTCCTCTGAAACGCCAACGGAATTCCCGGAGACATCCGGTTCCGCAGGCGGTACGCCATCTGGCCGGCATCCAGTGGCAGGGTTTTCACACCCGGCGCGGTCATGATGCCGTCCGATCCTTCAATCTCTGCTGAAGCAGCGCATCGGGCGGTGGGGGATCCACCAGCACCTTGCGCCGCTTCCGCGAAATCAGAGTATAAACCGCAGGTATGACGAACAGCGACACGAACGTACCAAAGGTCATGCCGCCGACGATCACCCAGCCCAGTTCGCGGCGCCCGCCGGCGCCGGCGCCGGTGGCGATGGCCAGCGGCACCGCGCCCAGCACGGTGGCGATCGTGGTCATGATGATCGGCCGGAGCCGGGTTTCGGCCGCCTCGATCACCGCTTCAGTCCGGTCACGGCCGGCATCGCGCAGCTGATTGGCGAATTCGGTGATCAGGATGCCGTGCTTGGCGATCAGGCCGATCAGCGTCACGAAGCCGATGAAGCTGTAGATGTTCAGTCCGCCGCCGGTCTCGCTCAGGGTGAAGATCGCACCGGCCACCGCCAGCGGCGCGATGGCCAGCACGATCACCGGGTCGCGGAAGCTTTCGAACTGGGCGCTCAGCATGAAGAAGATGAACACCAGCGCCAGCAGCAGCACCAGACCGGCCGAGCCGCTTTCCTGCGAAGCCTTGGCGGCATCGCCGGCCAGCACCGGCTTCATGCCGGGCTGGAGCACCTCGTCCATCAGCGGCATCAGCGCCTGGAAGGCTTCGGCCAGCTGATGACCTGGGGCGACCGCGGCGGTAAACGTGGCCGAGCGCAGGCCGTCGGTGTGCTCCAGCGTGTCGGCACCGACGGTGCGGTGCAGTTCCACGAAATCGCGCAGCGGCAGCGGATCGACGCTCTTGCCGCGGATTTCCAGCGTGTTGATCGTCTCCACCTGGCCCCGCCATTCGGGCGGCAGGTCGATGATCACCTTGTAGAGTTCGCCGCGGTTGGTGAAGGTGGAAACCGGGTTGCCGCCCAGCGCCGCCTGCAGCGTGTCGCCCAGCGCGGTCGCCGTCACCCCCTGCTCGCCCGCGCCGTCGCGGTCCAGCGTCACCTCCAGCTGCGGCCGGTCCAGCTCCAGGCTGGAGGCCGGGTCCGCGATCGACGGCAGTTCGCGCGCCTTCGTCACCAGCCGGTCCATGGTCCGGGCCAGATCGTCATAGCTGCCGGTGGTGGTGATCATCAGCTGGATCGGCCGCGAACTGCCGCCGCCACCCAGCGGGCTGACCTGCAGAACGTCGATCCGCAGGCCCGGGATCGCCGCCAGCAGCGGCTTCAGCGCATCGCCGATTTCGGTGGCGCTGCGGCTGCGCTCCCCCCAGGGCTTCAGCAGCAGATAGGCATTGGCGGCAGACGGCTTGGGGCTGCCGAGCAGGGTGAGGACGCCGGTCGCCTCGGGCACGGTTTTCAGCACCGCCTCCACCCGGGCGATCTGATCCTGGAGATGATCGAGGGTCGAGGTGCCGCGCGCCTCGATGTCGAACAGGATATAGCCCTGATCCTCGACCGGCGCGAAGGCGAAGTTCAGCCGGCTGGTCGCCGAGAAACCGACATAGAGCGCGGCGATCACCCCCACCAGCACCAGCCAGCGCCGGTGCAGCAGCCAGCCCAGCAGCCGGGCATAGCCGCGAGCCAGCGCCTCGGTCGCCCGTTCCACCCGGCGGGCATAGCCGTGTTCGGCCCGGGCGCCGATCAGCCGCGCGCACATCATCGGCGACAGCGTACGGGCGATGAAGCCCGAAATCAGCACGGCCCCCGCCAGAGTGAAGGCGAATTCCCGGAACAGCATGCCGATCTGGCCGCCGACCAGACCGATGGGCGCGAAGACCGCAGCCAGGGTCAGCGTGGTCGCGATCACCGCAAAGCCGATCTCGCGGCTGCCCAGGAAGGATGCGGTGAAAGCATCCAGCCCGTCATCGACATGGCGCTGGACGTTTTCGATCTCGACGATGGCATCATCGACCACCAGGCCGATCGCCAGCACCACCGCCATCAGGGTCAGGGTGTTGATGCTGAAATCCATCGCCGCCATCAGCCCCAGCGTGCCCAGCAGCGACAGCGGGATGGTGACGAGCGCAATGGCGCTGGAGCGCAGCGAGCCCAGGAAGATGACCACCACGCCCAGCACCAGGGCGACGGCGATCGCGATCGTCTCGAACACCTCATGCACCGAGGCATCGATATAGATCGTGCTGTCGAAGGCGATCTCGAGCCGGAAACCGCCGGGCAGGCCGGCCTGCAGGGCCGGCAGCTCGGCCTTCACCAGTTTCGCGATGTCGAGCGGATTGGCGGTGCTCTGCGGCACGATGCCGACGGCCACCACATCGCGGCCGTTGAAGCGGATGGCATTGTCCAGGCTTTCCGGCCCCACCTCGGCCCGGCCCAGATCGGAGATGCGCACCAGATAGCCGGGCTCGGCGCGCACCACCAGACGGTCGAATTCGGCCGCGGTGGACAGCGCGCCTTCCACCACCACATCGGTGCGGTCGGTGCGGGTGCGGATTTCGCCGCCGGGCACGTCGGCATTCTGGGCGACGATCGCCGCCCGGACATCGCCGATGGTGATGCCATAGGACGCAAGGCGGATCGGGTCGAGCACGATGCGGATGGCATAGCGCCGCTCGCCCAGCAGCGTCGCCTGGGCCACGCCGTCCAGCGCGGCGATCCGCGGCAGCAGCAGGCGATTGGCGGTATCGCTGATCTCCAGCGCATCATGATTGTCGCTCGCCACCGTCAGGAACATGATCGGCTGGGCATCGAGCGACTGCTGCGCCACCACCGGCGCCCGCGCCGCCTGGGGCAGCGTGTCGGTCAGCGGCGCCACCTTGTTGCGCACCTCGTTGGCGAGCAGCAGCCCGTCGAGCCCCAGGCGGAACTGGATCTGGACCAGCGACATGCCGGCGCGGCTCTGCGAGGTGATCTGCTGCACGCCCGAAATGCCCGACACCGCCTGTTCGATCGGCGTGGTCAGCTGGCGTTCGACCTGTTCGGCCGCGGCCCCCGGATAGACGGTGGTGATGGTGACATAGGGGAAGTCCATCGCCGGCAACTGGCGGATGGACAGATGGTTGAGCGCATAGAGCCCCAGCAGCGCCAGGATCAGGTTGATCACGATCGCGAAGACCGGCCGGCGGATGCAGAGGTCGGAGATCAGCATCAGCCGCCCCCGCCTGCCGGTACCGGATCGATCCGCATGCCGTCTTCGACCTTGAACTGGCCTTCCACGATCACCGGCGTGCCGGCATCGAGCCCGGTCACGATCTCGACCGTGCCGCCATCGCCCTCGGCACCGATGGTCACCGGGCGGCGGACGGCCTTGCCGTTGTCGGCCACATAGACGTAGTCGCCCGAGAGCGACGACATCACCGCCGGCCGGGGCACCAGTACGGCGCCCTCGCGGCTGTCGAGCAGCAGATCGACATTGACGAACAGGCCCGGATGGATCGGCCGGCCGCCGATTTCGGCCTGGGTCAGCTCGGCGCGGAGCAGGATGCTGCGGCTGTCGGGTTCGATCGAGGGATCGACCAGCGTCACCCGGCCCTGAATGGGGTCGGGGCCCAGGCTCTGGGACGAGAGGGTGACCGGCAGGCCGGTCTTCAGCCGGGGCAGAAGTTTTTCCGACACCCGGAAGGTCACCCGCAGGCGGGAGCGGTCCTCGACCGTCAGCGCCTCTTCACCGGGAGAGAGAAAGCTGCCGACCTCGATCTTGCGGGTGCCGGCGACGCCGTCGATGGGTGCGCGCAGGGTGAGCAGGTCGAGCTGGGTCTGCTTCACCTCCAGCGCCGCCCGCGAGGCCGCGACCGCCGCCCGCGACTGGTCGATATCGGCGCGGGATTTGGTGCCCCGGCGGCCCAGTTCTTCGTCGCGCTTCAGGTTCTGGGCGTCCAGCGCCGCGGTCGCCCGGGCGCTTGCAAGCTCGGCCTCGGCCACGCGCTGGTCCAGCCGGACCAGGGGCTGGCCCTGCTTCACCGCTTCCCCCTCGCGGAACAGCACCGCGACCACATGGCCGCCGGATTGCGGCGACAGCACGATGCGCGCCACCGGTTCCACCGTGCCGAAGGTGATCAGGCGATCATAGGCCGTGCCGCGACCGGCCTTGGCCACGCCCACCTTCATCGCCGGCGCCGCCGGGGGCTGCTGGGGTGGCGTGGCGGCGGTTCCGGCAACGGCCGGCCCTTTCGTCGCCCCCGGCGCAGGCACGCCAGGCACGAGACCGGCCTGCCACGCCCAGCCGGCGGCGCCGGCCAGGCCTGCAACGATCACCAGCGTGATCCAGCCTCTCGCCCTCATCCCACTCCCCTGCTGCGGCGCAACACACCGCGAACGGTCACTGGTCCGGGGTGGAGGGTGACACGACATGGCATCACCTGTCTACCGAACCGCAACCAAAAATCCACTTGCACGGGAATATCTCCCGGCCTACCAATGGGCGCAACTTCGTGGGCACCGAAACTGTGGCGGAATGCACCGTGCCGGATCCCATGGTCATCGATAGCAGGATCTGCGGCTGCCTTCATCTCTGCGCCATCCGGCGATCAACAACCATCGACCGGAGTCCCCCCTCGCAGGTTGCCGCATCGCCAGAGCCGCGCCTATCATAGCCTGATCACCAGCGGAATGAAGACTGCCGATGACCGCGCCATATTTCATCGCACATCAAAACATCTGGCTGGATGAGCGGCTGAATACCGGACCGGGCTCATATCACATCGGTGGATATGTTGAACTCCGTGGTCCTCTGGATATCGATATCTTCGGCGCGGCACTGAAGGCAGTGGCGGTTGCACATGCCGGCCTGCATATGCAACCGGTGCCCGAAGGAGACGGTTTTCGTCTTCTCGCATACCAAGACACTTTCTCGTCACCTGTCAGCGTCGATCTGTCGCAGGAGGAAAATCCTGTGGCAGCTGCGAACGCATGGATGGCAGCGGATTTCCGCCGGATATTTCCGGCCGGCGCCCCCCTGTTCAGGTGGGGGTTGATACGCCTCGCCGCCGACCGCCATTTCTGGACCAAGACCTATCATCATCTGATCGTCGACGGCCACGCGATCTCCCGGATCGTGCAGGATGCCGCACATGCATACACCTCGCTGCTCGCCGGCCGCGACCCGGGCCTCGCCGGCAGCGATCCGCTGGCGATCGAGGATCCACTTGCAGGCGACGGCGTGTCGGCGCGCCGCCACTGGTCGACGGTTCTGGCAGCGGCCCCGCCAGTGCTCAACCCGGTACCGCCCCTGCCGCCCCCGCATTTCGGCCCACCGCATTTCGGCCCACCGGATCTCGCCCCGCCCAAGCCCGACGTGCCGGGCCGGCGAACCCGGATCGGGCTGGAGCGCCGGGTCTATGACGGCCTTGCCCGGCTTGCCGCAGAGGCCGGCGCCGGCCTGCCGCAGCTGCTTCTGGTGCTGGCCTCCGCCGCCCTGCTCCGCCGGGCGGGGCGGGATGCCCTGGTCGCCGGCCTGCCGGTCGCCAACCGGCCGACCGCCGCCCACAAGGCGGCCGTCGGCCTGTTCGCCACCATGCAGCCGGCCATCGTTGCGATCGATGCGACCGACCGACCGCTCGATGTCGCGGCCGCTCTGGCCCGCAGGATGCGCAGCGCCTATCGCCATCGCAGCATCGCCTTTGCCGAACAGGCGGCGATGCTGGCGGCGGTGCGTGGCCGGGGCACGCCCGCTTTCGATCTCACCCTGTCTTTCGAGCCGCACGACTACGATGCCCGCTTCGGCCCGGTGACGGCGACCGCCCATACCCTTTCAACCGGGCGAGAGCCGCATCCGCTCTCGATCTTCGTGCGCGACTATCACGACGGCGCCGCCGTCACCGTCGATCTGGACTGGCGCAGCGACGTTTTCGCCGCCGACGACATCCCGGCCCTGATCGCCCGCTTCAGCCGGCTCTGCCATCGGCTCCTCGACCAGCCTGAAGCCAGCCTCGGCCGGCTCGACCAGCCGGATGCCGAAACCCTCGCCCGGCTCGGCCGGCTGGGCCGCGGCCGGCCGCCACGACCGGGCGATCTCGCACCGCTCGCCGATGCGATCGCGGCCCAGGCCGCCGCCACGCCCGCGGCCCTTGCGGTGGTCGATGCCGCGACCGGGGATCGGGTGGACTATCAGGGCCTCGTCGCCCGCGCCGGCCGCCGCGCGGCCGCCCTTCAGCGCGCCGGTGCCGGCCCCGAAACCGTGATCGGCCTTGCCCATCCGCCGGGGGTCGAGGCCGTGGTCTCGCGGCTCGCGGTCTCGATGGCGGGCGCCGCCTGGCTGCCGCTCGATCCCGAGGATCCCCCTGCCCGCCGGGCGGCGATGCGCGATCAGGCCCGCCCCCTGCTGGTGCTGGACGACCAGTCGGCCCGCGCCCTCGACCTGACCGTTGCCGCCGATGCCCGGCCGGCAGCACGGCCGGTTCATCCCGAACAACTCGCCTATCTGCTGTTCACCTCGGGCTCGACCGGCACGCCCAAGCCGGTCGCCGTGCCGCACCGGGCCCTGGCCATGCACATGGCCTGGATGGGCCGGCGCTACCCGCTCGGCCCCGACGACGTCGTCCTGCAGAAGACCCCGGCCGGTTTCGACGCCTCGATCTGGGAGTTTCTGGCGCCGCTGATGGCCGGCGCGCGGCTGGTGCTGGCGCCAGCCGGCAGCCATCGCGACCCTGAGATGATCGGGCGCCTTTGCGCAGATCACGGTGCCACCATCCTGCAGGCCACGCCGACCCTGATCGACGCGCTGGCCGCGAGCGGGGCGCTCGCCCGTGCCAGCCGGCTGCGCCGCCTGTTCGCGGGCGGCGAGATCCTGGGCCCCGCGACAATCGCCGCCGCCCGGGCGGCCCTCCCCGCCGATGCCGCCCTGATCAATCTCTACGGCCCCACGGAATGCTGTATCGACGCCTCGGCCGCCGACATCCCGGCGGATCTGCAGGGGGCGGCGCCGCTGGGCGATCCGGTCGACGGCGCCAGCCTGCAGGTGATCGATGCCGCGGGCGACCCGGTCGGCCCGGGGGTCGCCGGTGAACTCGCCATCGGCGGCCTGGCCGTCGGCCGTGGCTATCACGGCGATCCGGTGCGCACCGCGCTCGCCTTCCGCCCCGACCCCGAGGCGGAGATGCCGGGCGCCCGCCGCTATCTGACCGGCGATCGCGTCCGCCGCACGGAACGGGATGCCCTGCTGGCGCTGGGCCGGATCGACGGCCAGATCAAGCTGGGCGGCCGGCGGATCGAACCGGGCGAGATCGAAGCCGCGCTGATGGCCCATCCCGCCATCGCCCAGGCGGGCGCAGCCCTGCTGCCGGCGACCGACGGCGCCGCCCCCCGGCTCGGCGCCTGCATCGTGCTCCGCCCCGGCCATCCTGCCCCGGCCTCCGACGAGCTGCGCCGCCATCTGGCGGCCCGCCTGCCCGCCGTGCTCCACCCTGCGATCGTTACCACCGCCGATCGCCTGCCGCTGTCGCGTTCCGGCAAGCTCGACCGCCGCGCCCTTGGCCAGGCGATGGCCGGGGAGGCACCGGCCACCGCCGCCCGCGCCCGCCTCGATGGCCCGCTTCAGGCCGAAATCGCCGCGATCTGGGCCGAGGTGCTCGACCTGCCGATGCCCGGATCCGGCGCGGATTTCTTCGCCCTCGGCGGCCATTCGCTGAAGGCCATGCAGGTAGCGACGCGGCTGCGCGCGGTGTTCGATGTCGAAATCGGCCTGGAAGAGCTGTTCGACCATCCCCGCCTCGACGATCTGGCAGCACTCGTCGCCGCCCGGCGCCGGGATGCCCCTGCGGCCCCCGGCCCCGTGCTCGACATCCTGCCGGTCCCGGCCAGCAGCCTGCGCCCGCTGTCGTTCGCGCAGGAGCGGATCTGGTTTCTGGCCCAGTGGCCGGACGGCGCCGTCGCCTACAATATGGCGATGGCGGTCCGCATCGACGGCCCGCTCGACGTCGCAGCCTTTGCCGAGGCCGCGGCCGTGCTGCCCGATCGCCATCCGATGCTGCGCACCTGCTTCGCAGCCCCCGACGGCGTGCCGCTTCAGCGGGTCGATCCCGAGGCGCGGCTGCTGCTCACGACCCGCGATCTCAGGGATCTCGATCCCGTGGCGCGCGATGCGGCGGTGACCGAGGCCGCCGCCCGCGACGCCGCCACGCCATTCGATCTGACCCGGGCACCGCTGGTGCGGCTGACCCTGCTGCGGCTGGCCGATGACGCCCATGTCCTGCTGGTCAACCTGCACCACATCGCCGGCGACGGCTGGTCGGGGCAGATCGTGCTGGAAGAGCTGACCGCCCTTTACGCGACCCGGATCGGCGCCGGTCCCGATCTGCCGCCGGCGCCCGCGCTCACCTATGCCGATGTCGCCGACTGGCAGCGCCGCCGGCTGAACGATGCCGAAGCCCGCCGCCAGCTGGACCATTGGCGGGGCGTACTCACCGACCCGCCGGTGCTGGATCTGCCGACCGACCGGCCGCGGCCGCCGGTGGTCTCGTCGGGGGGCGGCTGCCTTGTCCGCGATCTGCCCGCGGATCTGCCGGACGATCTCCGCAGGCTTGCCGCCGCTGCCGGTGGTACCCCCTTCATGGTGATGACCGCCCTGTTCGGCCTGCTGCTCGGCCGCATGGCCGGCCAGGACGAGGTCGTGATCGGCACGCCGGTGACCAACCGCCCGGACCGGCGGCTGGAGGATCTGGTCGGCTTCTTCACCAACACCCTGCCGCTCAGGCTGGATCTGAGGGCCGCCGATCTTCCCGCCCTGCTCTCCCGCACCCGCGCCACCTGCCTCGCCGCCTTCGACCATCCGGACCTGCCCTTCGAGCGCCTGGTCGATGCCTTCGCGCCCGAACGCAGCCTGGCCCATACGCCGCTCTTCCAGGTGATGCTGGCCTGGCAGCTGGCCGGCGCCAGCCGGCTGGAACTGCCGGGGCTTGCCGTCAGCCGGCTTGCCCCCGCCTTCACCGCAGCCAAATTCGACCTGATGCTTTCGGTCGAAGAGACCGGCCGGTCGATGTCCTGGCGCTTCGACTATCGCGCCGAGCTGTTCGAGCCCGAGACGATCGCCCTGATCGCCGACCGGCTCACCGCCCTGATCCGCGCCGCCGCCCGCCATCCCGCAGCGCGTCTGCCGGAACTCTTCGAAGCCCCGGTTCCGACAGTGCCGGCGTCCCCCGCCTCCGCATCCGATGTCGTCGACCTCATCCTCGCCCGTCTCGACGCCGATCCCGGCCGGATCGCGCTGGTCGATGCGGCCACGGGCATCAGCCTCACCGCCGCAGAACTGGCAGCCCGCGCCCGCCGCCGCGCGGCGGGGCTGGTCGCGGCCGGCATCGGCCCCGATCGCATCGTCGCCCTCGCCCATCCCCGCGGGGCCGAGCTGGTGGTGTCGATGCTGGCAGTGGCGATTGCCGGCGGTGCCTGGCTCGCCCTCGACGAGGACGAGCCCGAGGCGCGCCGGGCGCTGATCCTGGCGACCGCCGCCCCCGATCTGGTGCTGGATGCCCACGGCGCCACCCGGATCGATGCCGCCGCCGGCGATCATCCGCTGCCGGCCGGCGCCCGCCATCCCGACCGGCTGGCCTATCTGCTGTTCACCTCGGGCTCCACCGGCACGCCCAAGCCGGTGGCCGTGCCGCACCGCGCGCTCGCCCGGCACATGGCCTGGATGAACCGCAGCTTCCCGCTCGACGCCGCAGATGCCGTGCTTCAGAAGACGCCCACCGGCTTCGACGCCTCGGTCTGGGAATTCCAGGCGCCGCTGATGACCGGCGCCCGGCTGGTGCTGGCCCCCTCGGGCAGCCATCGCGCGCCCGAGACCCTGGGCAGGCTGCTCGACGCCCATGGCATCACCATCCTTCAGGCGACACCGACCCTGGTCGATGCGCTGGCCGCCACCGGCGCCCTGGCCAGCGGCAGGCGGCTGCGCCGGCTGTTCATCGGCGGCGAAGCGCTGGGTACCCCCACCATTCGCGCCGCGCGCGCCGTGCTGCCGGCCGGCTGCGCGATCATCAACCTCTACGGCCCCACCGAATGCTGCATCGATGCCACCGCCTGGGTCGCGGACGGTCTGCCCGCGGCGGGCACGGCGCCGCTGGGTGCGGCGATCGACGGCGTGCATCTCGTGGTGCTCGACCGCACCGGCCGTCCCGTCCCGTCCGGCCTGCCGGGCGAACTCGCCATCGGCGGCGAGACCGTCGGCCGCGGCTATCACGGCGATCCGGTGCGCACCGCGCTCGCCTTTCGTCCCGACCCGGCGGCCCCCCGCCCCGGTGCCCGCTGCTATCTGACCGGCGATCGGGTGCTGGTCGATGCCCGGGGCCGGCTGCGCTATCAGGGCCGGATCGACGCCCAGATGAAACTCCGCGGCCAGCGGATCGAGCCGGGCGAAATCGAAGCGGTGCTGAGCGCCCATCCCGCCATCGCCCGCGCCGGGGTGACGGTGATCAGCGCCGAGGGCGGCGAGACCCTGGTCGCCTGGCTGGCCTGCCATCCGGGGCAGGCGCTGCCTGCGGCCGATGTGCTCCGCCGCCATGTCGCCCGGCATCTGCCGATCCACATGATCCCGGCGCGCTTCGTCGCGACCGACAGCCTGCCGCTCACCGCTTCGGGCAAGCTCGACCGCCGGGCGCTGACCGCCCGGCCGCTGCCCGCGGCTGACCGCCCTGCCGGCGGCGATGCCCCGGTCAGCCCGGTCGAGATCCTGATTGCAGAGATCTGGGCCGAGGTGCTGGACCGGCCGGCCATCGCGCGCAGCGACGATTTCTTCGCCCTCGGCGGCCACTCGCTCAAGGCCGTGCGCATGCTCGCCCGGCTGAACGAGGCGCTGCCGGTGGAGGTGCCGCTGCGCACCGTGTTCGAAAACCCGACCGTGGCGACGCTTGCCGCCGCCCTGGGCGCCCTGACCGATGCGGCACTGGCCGGAGATGACGATCTCGCCGCCCTGCTGGCCGAAATCGAGGCACTCCCCGAGGTAGATGGGTCCGAAGTAGATGGGCCCGGAACAGATGGGCCCGAGGCCGAAACCTTTCCGGATACCGCCGCCCAATGAGCACGCTCCCGCCCGATACGCCTGCCGGCCGCAGCCTGCTTGACCGCATGGCCGCCCTCAGCCCCGCCCAGCGCGCGGCGCTGAAGCAGCGTCTGGCGGCCCGCGACGGGGCTCCGGCAGCACCTGCGACGGCTGTCGCTGCGGAGACATGGCCCGAGGTCGGCGCACAGGCCCCGCTTTCCCCCGCCCAGGCGCGCTTCCTGTTTCTGGCCGAAGACGAGGCGGGCGATGCCCAGGCCATGTCGCTGATGCTGCGCATCGACGGCCCGCTCGATGCCGACCGGCTGGCGGCGGCGGTCTCGGACGTCGTCACTGCCCAGGCGGCGCTGCGCTGCCGGATCCTGAAAACCGCCCGGGGCCCGGTGCAGGAGGTGCTGCCCGCCCCCGCACCGGCCGAGGCATTGCCGGTCGTCCATGTCTGGCCGGCGGAGGATGCCGACGCCGCCCTGGTTGCGGCGGGCCTCGCCCTCGGCCGCGAGGGCTTCGATCTCGCTGCCGGCCCGCTCGCCCGCTTCCGCCTGTTCCGCTGTGCGCCGGATCTGCACGGGCTGGGGGTGGTGCTGCATCACATCGTGGCCGATGGCTGGTCGGCCGGGCTTTGCCTCGCCCTGATTCAGGACGCCTATGCCCGGCGGATGGCCGGCCGGCCACCGGCGCCGCCGCCTGCGCGTTCCGCCTTCGACGAAGCCCGGCGTCTGGCCGATCTGGCAGCCGGCGAAGCACACCACCGCCGTCTCGACCGGTGGGTCGACCGTCTGGCCGGCGCGCCGCTGCGGCTGATGCTGGATGGCGGGCCGGGAGAGCCGGGCCCCGCCCGGCATCTGCCCTTCCGGATCAGCCCCGCGCGGACGGAAGCCCTGGCCGGTCTCAGCCGGCGCGTGCCCGGCGCCACGGTCTTCACCGCCCTGCTCGCCGCCTGGGGCGCGGTGCTCGGCCGGTTCACCGATCAGGGCGACACCACGATCGCGGTCGCGGTCGCCAACCGTCCAGATCCGGCGCTCGACCGCACGATCGGCGAATTCGCCGATCTGGTGGTGCTGCGGCTCACCACCGCCGACGATCCAGGCGTGGACGCCCTGCTCACCCGCACCCGCGATGCGGTGATCGACGCCCAGGCCCATGACGGCATCACCCTCGCCCAGATCATGGAGGCGATCGACCGCCGCCATGGCGCCGGGACCCGGCCGGCGATCGACGCCGCCTTCAGCTTCCTGAACGTGCCGGCGCCTGCGGCCGACGCCCACGGCCTGCGCTTCCGGCCGCTGCCGCTGCCGGCCGACCGGCTGGATTTCGCGCTCTATCTGACGGCCCATGAAGATCCCGCCGGCGGGCTGGCCGGATCGCTGGGCTTCCGGCCCGACATGGTACCGCCGGCGCTCGCCGCCGCACTCGCCGACGCTTTCGGGCTGGTCGTCGACGCCATAGCAGTTGACGGCAGCCTGCCGGTGTCGCGCCTGGCCCTGACGACCGAACCCGCCGCCGACGACCTGCCGGTGGTGACCGGCCCCGATGGCCGGCTGCATCTGGCACCCGTGGGCCTGCCGGGCCGGCTGCTACCCGGCCCCGACCGCGCGCGGCGGCTGTCCGACGGCCGGCTGCGGCTGCTGCCCGGCATCGACGGCGCACTGCGCCGCGGCACCGCGCGGGTTCATCCGGCCGCGGTGGAAGCGGCGCTGCGCCGCCTGCCCGGCGTGCTCGATGCGGCGGTCTGGACCCGCATCGGCACCGATCACGAGACCCGTCTGGTCGCGGCGGTCGCAACCGGCATTCCGTCGATCGGACCTGCGGGTTTCGCGGCCGGGCTCGTGGACGCGCTGCCGCAGCTGCTCCGCCCGGATGCCGTCCTGCCGGTTCATGCCATCCCGCGCGATGCCGAGGGCCGGCCCGACCGCGCCGCCCTCGACCGGCTGGCCGTGCCCGCGGCCCCGCACCGGGCGGATCGGGCTGCCCTGGTCTGGGTGGAGGCGCCGGCCCCCGCTCTGCCGCGCCTGCCGCTCGACAGCCTGCCCGGCACCGCCAGAGCGGCGGATGACGCGGGCTGGCTGGTGCCGGGCGACCCGCCGCCGCCGGCACTGGCCGATGGCGGGCCGCTGGTTCTGCCCGCCGATGCCCCGCGCACGCTGGATGCCGCCCTGATCGCAACCGCCGCCCGCCATCCGGGGCGCGGCATTCTGCATGACGACGGCCGCGGGTCGCCGCGGCTTCAGGATTATGCCGGGCTTCTGGCGGCCGCCCGCCACACGCTGGGCCGGCTTCAGGCGGCGGGGCTGCGCCCGGGCGACCGGGCGGTGCTGGTCTTCGCCGACCTCTCCCGTCATATCGAGGCGCTCTGGGCCTGCATTCTGGGCGGCATCCGGCCGGTGACGGTCGCCGTGCCCCATACCGCCGGCGATGCCGTCGCGGCCAAGCTTTCGGGCACCCATGCGCATCTGGGCGCCCCGCCGGTGCTGACCGATGCCGACACCCGCGATCATCTGACCCGGATCCTGCCCCAGGCCCGGATCCTGGTCGCCGCCCCCGCCGCCGACACGCCTGACGGGGTTCCCCATCCGGCCACCCCGGAGGATGTCGCCTTCATCCAGCTCTCCTCGGGCTCGACCGGTGTGCCCAAATGCATCCAGGTCACCCATGGCGGGGTGATCGCCCATGTCTTCGGCCAGGTCGCCGCCTGGGGGCACGGGCCCGACGACGTGTCGATGAACTGGCTGCCCTTCGACCATGTCGTGCCGATGCTGACCTGCCATCTGAAGGACACGGTGCTCGGCCGCCAGCAGATCCAGGCCCCCACCGCTGCGGTGCTGGACCGGCCGCTGCTCTGGCTCGACCTGATCGAACGCCACCGGGTGACGCTGGCCTGGGCGCCCAATTTCGCCTTCCGCCTGGTCGCCGACGCCTTGTCGCGTGAGACGGGCCGGCGGCGCGACCTGTCCTCGATCCGCTGGTTCATCAATGCGGGCGAACAGGTGACGGCGCCGGTGGTCGCCGATGCGCTGGCGGCCATGGTGCCGCATGGCCTGCGCCCCGGTGCCGTGCGCAATGAATTCGGCATGGCCGAACTCTGCACGGTGATGACCGGCGGCATCGACTTCACCGCAGACGGCGCCTGCCGCCATGTCACCGCCGGATCGCTCACCGGCCGGCTGCGCGCCGCAACCGCCCCCGGCCCCGGCACGGTCAGCTTCGTCGATGCCGGCCGGCCGATCCCCGGTGTCGCCATCCGCATCGCCGATCCCGACGGCGCCACCTGCCCGGAAGGCGTGATCGGCCGGCTTCAGGCGCGGGGTGCCGTCACCACCCCCGGCTATATCGACAACGCCGCCGCCAATGAAGCGGCCTTCGCCGATGCCGGCTGGTTCGACACCGGCGATCTGGGCTTCATCGCCGATGGCCGCCTGGTGCTGACCGGCCGGCTGAAAGAGATGATCGTCGTCCGCGGCGCCAATCATTATGCCCATGACGTCGAAGACGAGGCCGGCCGCGCGGCGGGGGTCGCCGCCACCTTCGTCGCCGCCACCGCCGTCGACCGCCCCGATCTCGGCACCGAAGGGATCGCCGTTTTCTATGTGCCCGAGGCTTGTCTGGCCGAGATCGGCGCCGCCGATGATGCCGGCCCGCGCCGCGCCGAAATCGCCGAAATCACCGCCCGTCTCGCCCGCCGGCTCGGCATTGCGCCCTCGGTGGTGGTGCCGCTGGACCGGGCCGATTTCCCCAAGACCACCAGCGGCAAGATCCAGCGCACCGCCCTGCGCCGCCGGCTGGAAGCGGGCGATTTCGATGCCCGACTCGCCGCCCTCGGCCTCACCCCGGGCCGCGATCGGGGGCCGGGCCTGCCCGACTGGTTCCTTGAGCCGGGGGATGCCCCCGCCCCGCCGCTTGCCGGCGCCCCGCGGCTTGGGTTGATCGAAGACCGCCTGCCGCGCGGCATGGCGCTGGCCGATGCCATCGACCGCCGGCGCGCGCTGCTGGCCCGGCTGGCCGGCCGGGATGCCGAGCTGGTCCAGGATGCCGAACTGGTCACCGTGACACCCGCCGGCGACGTCACCGCCGCCGCGGTCGATGCCTTCACCGCCGCCGCGGCCGAGGACCTGCCCGGCCTGCATCTGCGCCGGATCATCGTGGCCGACGGCACCCCTGAAGCGGTGGTCACCGACGAGATCGCCCGCGGCACCTTGCCGGTGGTCCACCTTACGGCCGGCGGCCGCACCCGGCCGGTGCTGCGCCCGGCGCGGCTCGCCCCCGATACCCCTGCCCAGGGTATCGCCCCGGGGCAGTCCTGGCTGGTCACCGGCGGCCATGGCGGGCTCGGCCGGGCGCTGATCCGCCATCTGCTCGATCGGGGCGTGGCCTCCGTCACCGTCATCGGCCGGCGTATGGCAACGATGGATGACCCGCGGGTGCAAGCCCTGTCGCTTGATCTTGCCGCCGCCGATGCCGGCGCGCGGCTTGCGGCCCTCGGCCGGTTCGACGGCATCGCCCATCTGGCGGGGCTCTATCGCGAGCGCCCGGCGGCCGAGGAAGACGGCAGGGCGGTGGCCGAGCTGGCGGCGCCCAAGACCGGCATGCTCCCGGCGCTTGCCCGCCTGCTGCGGGATGACGGGCTGCTGATCGCCTTCTCCTCCGTCGTGGCCCATCTGCCGGCGGCCGGCACCGCGGCCTATGCCGCCGCCAATGCGGCCCTCGAAGCCGAAGCCGCTGCGCTGCGCCGGCCCGGCGGGCCACGCCTCGTCACCATCGCCTGGACGAATTGGGAAGGGCCCGGCATGGGGGCGGCCGTCACCGGTGCCGCCGGCCTCGCCCGCGGCCGCGGCCTGCTGCCCATCCCGCCCGCCGACGGTCTGGCCAGCCTGGATGTCGTGCTGGCCGCGGGCCTCACCCGCGCGGTGATCGGCGCCGATCGCCGCCATCCGATGATCGCGGCCCGCTGCATCGATCCGGCCCTGTCCCCCGCCCGCGCCCGCGCGGTGCTGCTGGTGGCTGGTGAGACGGCTGCCCCGGCGACGCTCCGCCGGGCCGAAGACATCTTCGGCACCCCTGCCGGCCCCGGGCTCCGCCATGTCGATCATCTGCCGGAAAGCGACGACGCCCTTGCGGTCCTTGCCGCCGGCGGCGACACCATTGCGGCCGTCGCCCCCCGCACGCCGACCGAAGCCGCCCTGGCCGCGATCTGGTCGGAACTGCTGCCGGCACCGGTCCCCGGCATCGATGCCGATTTCTTCGCCGCCGGCGGCCACAGCCTGCTCGCCGCCCGGATCGTCACCCGGATCAACGACCATTTCGGCCTGCATCTCACCCCGGCCGCGCTGTTCGATGCCCCGACCATCCGGGCGCTGGCGGCGCATGTCGACGGCGTTGCGGCGCCGGACCCGGCCGGGGCCGACGAGGATTTCGAGGAGGGCGCCCTGTGACCGCCACCGACCTGCTCGCCCGCGTCGCCGGTGCCGGCATCCAGCTCTGGTCCGAAAATGGCGAGCTGCGCTTCCGGGCACCGAAAGGGGCGCTGACCCCGGAACTGCGGGCCGAGATCGGGGCGCGCCGCGCCGAGTTGATCGCGCTTCTGGCCGAGGCGGCCGCCGTCGCCGCGGCGGATGACCGCGACCCGCTGCCCCCCTTCCACCCCGAACTGGACGATGAGATCCCGCTCGCCCCCGGCCAGGCCCGCTGGTGGTTCCTCGACCGGCTGGGCGCCGATCCGCGGGCGGCGCTGATCACCGCCGCGCTCGACCTCAGGGGCCCGCTCGACATCGCCCGCCTGGCCCGGGCCTTCGCCGACATCGCCCGCCGCCATCAGCCGCTCAGGACCGCGATCGTCAGTCATCAGGGCATACCGCGCGCCGTGCTCCGGCCGGTGCCCGCGCCCTGGCCGCTGCCGGTGACCGATGCCGCCGACGACGCCACGGCCGATGCGATGGCGCGCGAGATTGCCGCCCGGCCGATCGATCTGGCGGACGGGCTCAACCTCCGCACCGCACTCCTCCGCCAGGCGCCCGATCATCACCGGCTGGTGGTGGTGCTGCACCATGCCGCCGCCGATGGCTGGTCGCTGGGCGTGCTGCTCCACGAGTTGCAGGTTCTGTATGACGGCGGCACGCTGCCGCCGCTCCGCCGCAGCTATGCCGAAGTGATGCAGGATCAGGGGCGGGTCCGCACGGCCGATCTCGATGCCTGGCGCAAGCGGCTGGCCGATCTGCCGCCGGCCTCGGACCTTCTTCTGCCCGGGCACCCCGAACCGGCCAGGCACCCCGAACCAGCCGGGGGCGACCCGGTGATCCGGCGGCGTCTTGCCCCAGAGACGTCGGCCCGGCTCGACGCCCTCGGCCGTGGGCTGGGCGTCACCCCCTTCATCATCCTGACCGCGGCCGCCCAGATCCTGATCGGCCGGCTGTCGGGCAGCCGGGATTTCGCCCTCGGCACCCCGGTCGCCAACCGGCCCGATGCCGATGCCGAGGCGCTGATCGGTTTCGTCACCAACACGCTGGTGCTGCGCGCGGCACTCGGCCGGGCGCGCACGGTGCGCGAGCTGCTCACCGCCATCCGCGGCGACACCCGCGATGCGCTTGCCCACCAGTCGCTCCCCTTCGACCGGCTGGTCGACGCACTGGGCATTGCCCGCACCGGCACCGACAACCCGCTCTTCCGGGTGCTGGTCGCAGCCGGCGCCGCCGATCTGCCGGCGCCGAGGCTGGGCGGTCTCGACGTCGCCATTCTGCCTGCCCCGGCCACGAGCACCCGGCTCGACCTTGAAATTCACGGCCATGCCGGGCCGGAAGGCTTCGATCTGGCGGTCACTTTCGATCCGGCCCGGATCGGCCGCACCGCCGCCACCGACCTGCTGGACCGGCTGGGTCTGATCCTGGACGGCATGGCGACCCGCCCCGATGAAGCCTGGGCCGACCTGCCGATCCTGACCGCGGCCGAGGCCGCCCGCATCGATGCGGCGGCCCGCGGCGCCGCCATCCGCCACCCGCGGGTGCTGGACGAGATCGTGGCCCGCGCGGCCGAGGCCCCTACGGCACCGGCTTTGGTCGACGCCCATGGCAGCCTGGATCGCCGCGGTCTGATCGGCCGCGCCGCCGCGCTCGCCGGGCAACTCGGCGCCGTGCAGGGTGCACCGGTGGGGTTGATGCTGGGCCGCGGTCAGGCCCATGGCATCGGCCTGCTGGGTACCTGGCTTGCCGGTGCAGGGGCCATGCCGCTCGATCCCGAGCTGCCGGATGCCCGGCTCGCGACCATGATCGCCATCGCGGAACCGGCCGCGATCGTCGCCGATGCGGCAGAGATCGACCGGCTGCGCCGGCTGACCGACCGGCCCGTGCTTGCCCTGCCCGATGCCACCACCGAAGCCCGGCCGGTCGCGACATCGCCCGACGACCTCGCCTATCTGCTCTTCACCTCGGGTTCGACCGGCACGCCCAAGGGGGTGCGGGTCGCCTGGCGCACGCTCGACCAGTTGATCGGCTGGCACCGGGCCCGCCACCCCATGCCCGCCCGCACCCTCGGCTTCGCCCCGCTCGGCTTCGACGTCTCGATGCAGGAAGCGGCCCTGGCCTGGGCCGAGGGCGGGACGCTGGTCACCGCCGACGAGGCCACCCGCCGCGATCCGGCGGCGCTTGCCGCCTTCATCTCGCGCCACGACATCGCCCGGCTGTTCCTGCCGGTGGTGATGCTGCACGCGCTGGCCGACCATCTGGCCGACCATCCCGACCGGACCCCCGCCTCGGTGCAGATGATCGCGACCGCAGGCGAGCAGCTGCGCATCACCGCTCCGGTCCGCGACTGGTGCCGGCGGCAGCCCTTCGCCATCGACAACCAGTACGGCCCGACCGAGACCCATGTCGTCGCCGCCGAACTGCTGCCGGCATCGGATGTCGACCGCTGGCCCGACCGCCCGGCCATCGGCCGCCCGGTCGACGGCGCCACGCTTTTCGTCACCGATCCGGCCGGCCATCTCCTGCCCGACGAGGTGGCGGGCGAACTGCTGATCGGCGGCGCGGCCCCGGCGCTCGGCTATGCCGGCGATGCCGCCCGCACCGCGGAACGCTTCGTCACCGGCCCCGATGGCGGCCGCGCCTATCCCACCGGCGACCGGGTGCTCCGCCATCGCGACGGCCGGCTCAGCTATCTGGGCCGGGCCGACGACCAGGTGAAGATCCGCGGTTTCCGGGTCGAACCGGGCGAGATCGAGGCGGCACTGGGCAGCCATCCGGATGTCGCGCAGGCGCTGGTGGTGGTGCGGATGATCGCCGGCCAGGCGACGCTGGTCGCCCATGTCGAGCCGCGCGCACGCCCCGCCGACGAGACCGGCTTCGCCCAGGCGCTCGCCGACCATCTGCGGGCCCGCCTGCCCGAGCCGATGGTGCCCGCGCGCTGGGTGATCAGCCCCGCCCTGCCGCGCTCGGCCAACGGCAAGCTCGACCGCCGGGCCCTGCCGGCCACGGACGGCATGCCGCTCGCCACCGCCACGGCCACGCCGCCCGCCACCGAAACCGAGCGGCGGCTGGCGGCGATCTGGGCCGAAATCCTTGGCCTGCCGGTCGATGCGGTGTCGCGCGGCGACGATTTCTTCGCCCTCGGCGGCCATTCGCTGCGCGCCACCCAGCTGATCGCCCGCATCGGCCGCGATCTGGGCCTGGAGCCTGCGGTGGCCCAGGTCTTCGAGACCCCGCGCCTTGCGGATCTGGCGGCCGCCCTCGATGCCCTGACGCCGGCCGGCCGGACCGCCCCGATCCCGCGCCGCACGGACGACGACGACCTGCCGCTCTCCTTCGCGCAGGAGCGGTTGTGGTTCATCGACCAGTTGAGCCCGGCGCGCGGCGCCTACAACATGCCGGCCGCCCTGCGCCTGACCGGTCGGCTGGACCAAGACGCCCTGGCGCGCGCCTTCGCCGCGATCTGCCGCCGCCATGCCGTGCTGCGCACCGCGATGATCGAGCGCGACGGCCGGCCGGTGCAGCGCATCCATCCCGCACCCGAGACCTGGCCGCTGCCGGTGGAGGACCTCTCAGACCTCGCCGATCCCGAAGCCGAGGTGGTCGCCCGCGCGGTCGAGGATGCCGAAACGCCTTTCGATCTCACCCGGCCGCTCAAGATCCGCACCCGGCTGCTGCGCCTGGGTGAGACCAGTCATGTCCTGCTCGCGACCCTCCATCACATCGCCTCCGACGGCTGGTCGATCGGGGTGATGGTGCGCGAGCTGGGCGCGCTTTATGCCGCCTTCGCCGCCGGCCGGCCCGATCCGCTGCCGCCGCTCGCCGTCGACTATGCCGATGTGGCGCTCTGGCAGCGCGCCCGGCTGTCCGGGGCTGAACGCGACCGGCTGCTCGACCACTGGCGCGGCGTGCTCGACGGCTTCACCGCCCCCGAACCGGTCTTCGACCGGCCGCGGCCGGCGGTGCAGAGCTATCAGGGCGCGCTGACCCGCCGGCCGATGCCGGCGGCACTTGCCCGCCATGTCGACGAGACGGCGCGCCGCCACAAGGCGACGCCCTTCGTGGTGCTGCTTGCCGCCTTCCAGTTGCTGATCGGCCGCATCTCGGGCACCACCGACGTCGCCGTCGGCTCGCCCATCGCCAACCGCACCCATCCCGATACCGAGGCGCTGATCGGCTTTTTCGTCAACGCCCTGGTGCTGCGCAGCCGTTTCAACGACGATCCGGGCTTCGCCGCCTTCACCGACCGGGTCCGCCAGGTGGTGCTCGACGCCCAGGACCATCAGGACCTGCCCTTCGAGGTGCTGGTCGAGGCGCTGGAACCCGACCGGGCGCTGGACCGCAACCCCCTGTTCCAGATCGCCTTCGCGGTCCAGAACGCCGAAGTGCCACCGCTCGCCCTTAACGGGCTCGACATTCAGCCGGTCGAGCGCGAGGTGACCCGTACCCGCTTCGATCTGGAACTCCATGTCTGGCCGTCGGAGACCGGCTACGATCTGGTCGCCTATTACGCCACCGATCTTTTCGATGCGGCCACGGTCGACAGACTGCTCGGCCGCTACGAAACCCTGCTCACCGCCGCCCTGGCCCAACCCGAGGCCCCGGTCTCGACCCTGCCGGTCGCGACCGCGGATGAAGAGGCCGCCCTCACCGCGCTCCGTGCCGGCCCGCCGGCCGCGGCCTTCCGTCCCGTCACCGCCGAAATTGCCAGCCGGGCAGCCGAGGCCCCCGCGGCTCCGGCGATCCTGCACCAGGGCGCGCCCCTCTCTCGCACCGATCTGGACCAGGCCGCCACCCGCCTCGCCCGGCGGTTGATCGCGGCCGGTATCGGACGCGAAGACCGGGTCGGCCTGCTCTTCGACCGCTCGCCCGCTTTCGTGATCGCGGCACTGGCGGTGCTGCGCGCGGGGGCAGCCTATGTCCCGATGGTGACCGACTATCCGGACGAGCGCATCCGCTGGCAGATCGCCGATGCCGGCATGCGCGCGGTGCTGGCCGCCGCCGATCAGGCGCCCCGCATCGGGGATGCCGTGCCGGTGCTGGTGCCGGACGACGATACGGGTGACGGCGATGCCGCAGCCCGGCTGCCCGATCCGGCGGGCCTGGATGCCGACCGCCTCGCCTATGTCGTCTATACCTCGGGCTCCACCGGCCGGCCCAAGGGCGTGGCCGTCACCCATGGCGGGCTCGCCAATCTGGTCGCCTGGCACCGGCGCGCCTATGCGCCCGACCGGACCACCCGCATGGCCCAGGTGGCCGGCCTCGCCTTCGACGCCGCCGGCTGGGAGATCTGGCCGGCGCTTGCCGCCGGGGCCGCCCTGGTCCTGCCCCAGCCGGGGGCCAGCCGCGATCCCGACCTGCTGCTGGCCGATTTCGTCACCCATTGCGTGACCCAGGCCTTCGTGCCGACGCCGCTTGCCGCCCCGCTGCTCTCGCGGCCCAGGCCCGAGGGGTTGAAGCTCGACCTGCTTCTGACCGGTGGTGAGCGCCTGGCGGCGGCACCAGAGATGCCCGGTGTGCGCCTGATCAATCATTACGGCCCGACCGAAACTGCGGTGGTTGCAACCGCAGGCCCCGTCGATCCGGCAGAGATCGCCGCCGGCCGCGCACCCGCCATCGGCCGGCCGATCGACGGCTTCACCGCCCATGTCCTGGACCGCCGGATGCGTCCGGTGCCCTTCGGCGTGGCGGGTGAACTCTGGCTGGGCGGCGCCGGTCTGGCCCGCGGCTATCTGGGCCGCCCGGAGCTGACCGCCACGGCCTTCCTGCCCGACCCGTTCTCCTCTACCCCCGGAGCCCGGCTCTACCGCACCGGCGATCTGGTGGTGCGGCGGCCCGACGGATCGCTCGATTTCCGCGGCCGCGCCGCCGCCCAGGTGAAGCTCCGCGGTCACCGGATCGAGCCGGGGGGAGATCGAGGCGGCGCTGCGCGACGATCCGGCGGTCGCCGAGGCCGCCGTGCTGCTGGCGCCGGCGGGCGATGCCCAGGCCGCCGCCCGGCTTATCGCTTTCGTGGTGGCGGACACCGCCGCCGACGAGGCCGACCGTGCCGCCCGCGAGGCCGAGCGCGCCGAGGACTGGCGCCGGCTTTATGCCGATACCTATGGCGCGCTGGACGGCGACCCGGTGTTCCGCATCGCCGGCTGGACCAGCAGCTATGACCGCAGCCCGATCCCGGCGCCCGAAATGGCCGCCTGGCGCGATGCCACCGTCACCGCCATCGACCGGCTGGGCGGAGAGACGGTCTGGGAAATCGGCTGCGGCAGCGGTCTGCTGCTCTGGAAGCTGGCACCGCGCCGCCGCCGCTACCATGCCACCGACTTCTCCGCCGAGGCGATCGCGCATCTGACGGCCGATCTGGCCCGAAGCGGCATCGATCACGTCACGCTGGAGCGCCGCGCCGCCGACGACATGGCCGACCGGCCGGCGGGCCCCTGGGATGCGATCGTCATCAATTCGGTCATCCAGTATTTCCCGGGCGAGGACTATCTGCTGCGGGTGCTGCGCGGCGCGCTCGATGCCATCGCGCCCGACGGCGCGCTCTTTGCCGGCGACATCCGCGCCGCCCATGTCGAGCGCGGTTTCCAGACCTCGATCGCCCTGCATCAGGCCCCCGCCGCCACCCCGGCGGAGGCGCTCTCAGCCCGCATCGCCGATGCGCTGGCGGCCGAGAAAGAGCTGCTGATCGACCCGGCCTGGTTCCTGACCCGCGCCGCGGCCCTGCCCGGTGTGGCGGGGGTGGACATCCGGCTGAAGCGTGGCCGCGACCGCAACGAGATGACCCGCTTCCGCTATGACGTCTCCCTGTTCAAGGGTGCGGCCCGGGCGCCGCTGGTGCCCGACCGGCAGATGACCTGGGCGGACGGCCCCGATTTCCCCGCCCTCTGTGCGCGGGTGGCGGCAGAGGGGGGCCGGATCGAGATCCTGGACCTGCCCAATGCCCGCACGGCCGCCGACATGGCGGCAGCCGACCGGCTGGACGGCCGCCATGCCACGGCGGGCGACATCGCCGCGGCCGCAGCCGAAGCGGCGCAGGATGCCGTGGATCCCGAAACCCTCTGGTCGATCGCCGATGAAGCCGGCGTCGCCCTGCGCATCACCTGGGCCGAGGATCCGGCCCTGATGCATGTGCTGATCGAACCCGCCGCCGCGGCCGAAGATCCGCGCCCGCCGCTCTGGACGCCCTGGCGGTCGATGCCGGCGCGCAGCCCGATCAACGACCCGCTGGCCGCCGGTGCCGACCGGCGCATGATCCGCCGCCTGCGTGACCATCTGCGCCGCCGCCTGCCCGAAGCCCTGGTTCCAGCCGAGATCAGGCTGCTCGACCGGCTCCCGCTCACCCCCAACGGCAAGCTGGATCGGGCCGCGTTGCTGGCACGGCTCGCCACCCGGCAGACCGCCGCCCCCGAGACCACGACCGCCCCCGCCGGCGCCACCGAGGCGACCCTCTCCCGGATCTGGTGCGAAGTGCTGGGCGTGGCCGCCATCGGCCGTCACGAGAATTTCTTCGAGGCCGGCGGCGATTCGATCCTGTCGATCCAGGTCGCCTCCCGCGCCCGCAAGGCCGGGCTGCCGCTCGCCGTCCGCGACCTCTTCGCCCATCAGACCCTGGCGGACCTGGCCGGGGCGCTGGACGCCCGCGCCGAAACCGATGCCGGCCGCGATGCCTGCCTGCCGGTCGACGGCGCCGTACCGCTCACCCCCGTTCAGGCCTGGTTCCTGGACCGGGAACCGGTGGACCCGCATCACTTCAACCAGGCGATCCTGCTGACCCTGCCGGCCGGAACCGAGGACGCGGCCATCCGCGCCGCCATGCGGACCCTTGCCGGCCGCCATGATGCGCTGCGCCTGCGCTTCGCCCCCGATGGCAGCGGCCGGATGATGCAGCAGGCAGGGCCGGTCGAGGGCGCCGCGCTGTTCGAGAGCGTCGACACCCGCGGGGAGGACTGGAGCCCCCATGCCGCCCGGGTGCAGGCGGGGCTCGACCTCGCCCGCGGCCCGCTGCTCAGGGTGGTGCGCTACCGGACCGGTGCTGATGCCGACCGCCTGCTGATCGTCGCCCATCACCTGGTGATCGACGCGGTCTCGTGGCGGCTGCTGCTCGACGAACTGCGCGAGTTGCTGGCGGGGGGCGGCAGCGATCCGGCGCCGGCCCCCTCCTTCACCCGCTGGGCGGCGGCACTGGCCGATCGGGCCGCGCGCGGCGCCTTAGACGACGAGATCCCGCACTGGCAGGCGGTCGCCCGCGCCGCGACCTCGGCCGCGGGCCTGCCGGTCGACGACCCGGCAGCCCCCGATCTGGTCGGGCGCGCCCGCGCCACCCATCGCGCGCTCGACGAGACCCGCACCGACCGGCTGCTGCGCGCCGCCAACCGGGCCCTGCGCACCGAGGCGGCGGAGATCATCACCGCGGCCGTCGCCCGCGCGCTGGCCCGGCTGACGGCCACCGCCCCGGCCACCGCCCCCGGCCCGGTCACCCTGCTGATCGACCGCGAAGGCCATGGCCGCGAGGATCTGGTGCCGGGTCTCGATCCCGCCCGGATCACCGGCTGGTTCACCGCCATTCACCCGGTGGCGCTGATCGTCGATCCGGCCGAGCCGCCCCGGGCCAGCCTCGCCCGGATCAAGGACACGCTCCGCGCCGTGCCGCGCCGGGGCGCCGGCTTCGGCCCGCTCATCCGCGCCGGGCGGATCGAGACCCCGCCACCCGCGCCCGAGATCGCCTTCAACTATCTGGGCCAGGTCGATGCCGCACTCGATGGCGGCGGCCTGCTGGCCGCGGCACCTGAACCGGTCGGGCCGCTGCAAAGCCCGGCGGCGCAGCGCCTGCATGCGCTGACCATCGGTGCCGCGGTGATGGCGGGGCGGCTCCGGGTCGAGATCACCTGGCCCGGCGACCGCATCGCCGCCGCCCGTATGGAGCGGCTGGCCGATGATGTGGTGGCCGAACTCGGCGCCCTGGTCGATGCCTGTATGGCGGCCGATGCCGCCGGGCTGACGCCCTCGGATCTGCCGCTCGCCGGGCTGGATCAGCCGGGCCTCGATGGCCTGCTCGCCCGGCTGCCGATCCCGGCAGAGGCGGTGGAACCCGCCTGGCCGGCAACGGCACTTCAGCACGGCCTGCTGCTGCAGGGCGCGCGCGGCCCGGCCGAGGGGGCGGCGCTCTATGTCGAACAATTCGCCTTCCGCCTGCGCCCGCCCGTCGACACCGGGGCCCTGGCCCGCGCCTGGGATCTGGTCACCGCCCGCCACCAGGCGCTGCGCTCGCTGATCCTGCACGAGGGGCTGGAGCGGCCGCTGGTGGTGGTCGCGCGACACCACAGCCCCGAGATCACGACCTGCGACCATCGGGCGCTTGCACCGGCCGCGGCCGAAGCGGCGCTCGATGCCGCACTTGCCCGCGACCGGGCCACCCGCTTCGATGCCGCCCGGGCCTGCCCCTGGCGCCTGGCCCTGCACCGGTTGCCCGGGGATGCCGGCTCTGATGAAGATGTCGGGGCGGGCGACATCGTGCTGGTCTGGAGCTTCCACCACGCCCTGCTCGACGGCTGGTCGACCTTCCGGGTGCTGGAAGAGGTGCTGGCCGCCTATGCCGCCCTCAGCCGCGGCGCAACGCCGGATCTGGCGCCGGCCGCCCCGCTCGCCCGCTTCGCCGCCTGGCTCGCCGCCCGCGATCCGCTGGCCGAAGAGACCTATTGGCGCGCCGCCCTCGACACCCTGCCCGAACCGCAGCCGCTGCCCGCGGCCCGCCCCGGCGGCACGGCGACGGCGGAACGCCGCCACGTCACCGGCCGCCTGCCGGCCCCGGCGGCGGCACGGATCATAGAGGCCGCCCGGCTGCTGAAGGTGACGCCGGCCACCATCGCCCAGGCCGCCTGGGCGATGGTGCTGGCCCGCCATGGCGACCGCGACGACGTCGTCTTCGGCACCACGGTCTCGGGCCGGCCCGAGGCGGTGGCAGAGGTCGAACGCATGGTCGGCCTGTTCATCAACACCGTCGCCGTGCGCGTGCGGATCGATCCCGCCCGCCGCATCGGCGACTGGCTGGCCGAGCTTCAGGAAAGCCGCCGCGCCGCCACCGCCTTCGAGGCCGCCCCCCTGGGCCTGGTCCAGCGCTGGGCCCTGCCGGGAGAGCAGCGCCGGCCGCTGTTCGAAACCATCCTCGCCTTTGAAAACTACCCGGTCGCCGAGGCGCTGAAGGGCGATGCCGCCACCCCGCCGGTGCTGGATGTCGCCGACACCGTCTATGAGGGCCGCACCGAATATCCGCTGACCGTCACCGTGCTGCCGGGCGACGGCTTCGCGGTCGACATCGCCTATGATCCGGGGCTGGTCGATGCCGGGGCAGCCGACCGGCTGCTCTGCCAGATGCTGACCGCGCTGGCCGGCCTCACCCGGGATCCCCTGGCCCGGCTGGCCACGGTCGACGTGCTGGATGCGGCCGAGCGCCGGCTGATCGCCGACTGGTCTGAGGGCCGCGGCGCGGCGGCGATCGCGGCCGGCTTCGCCGGGGATCCGGCACCGGTTGCCGATGACGACCGGCCATTGCATCTGCGCCTTGCCGACCATGGGGCCGGGGGGCCGGCGCTGATCCATGGCGATCGCCGGCTGGATCGTGTCTGGCTCGACACCGCCGCCCGCCGGGTCGCCGCCCGGCTGGTTGCGGCAGGTGTGGGCAAGGATGATCTCGTCGCCCTGCTGATGCCGCGCTGCCCCGAACTGGTCGCGGCCATGGTCGGCATCCACCTGGCCGGCGGCGCCTATCTGCCGCTCGACCCGGTCTATCCCGATGCCCGCATCGCCGCGGTTCTGGGCCATGCCCGGCCGCGGGCGGTGCTTGCGGATATGGCGGGGCTCGGCCGTCTTCACGACCTGGCCGGCGCCCCGGCGCTGCGGCTGGATGTCGCCGCCGTCACCGGCACCGGCCCCCTGCTCCCCCCGCTGCCCCAACCCGCCGCGGACTGGCGGGATCAGCCCGCCTATGTCATCTACACCTCGGGATCCACCGGCACGCCCAAGGGCGTCGTCGTCACCCTCGGCAATCTCGCCCGGCTGATCGATGCCACCCGGCCCTGGTTCGATTTCGGACCCGGGGACGTCTGGACCCTGTTCCACTCCCCCGCCTTCGACTTCTCGGTCTGGGAGATCTGGGGGCCGCTCGCAACCGGCGGCCGGCTGGTGATCGTCGATCACGACCAGGCCCGCGACCCGGCCGGCTTCCATCGCCTGCTGGCGCATGAAGGCGTGACGGTGCTGAACCAGACGCCGAGCGCCTTCGCAGCCCTCGACGCGGCCGATGCCCTGGCGGCAAGCATCCCGGCCGGCCCGGCACTCGATGCGCTGCGTCTGGTGATCTTCGGCGGCGAGGCCCTGGATGCCGCAAGCCTTGCCGGCTGGTTCGCCCGCCATGGCGACGACCGCCCGGCGCTGGTCAATATGTACGGCATCACCGAAACCACCGTTCATGTCACCCATGCCCGGATCCGCGCGCCCCACGCCGCTGAAACCGGCACGGCGCCGATCGGCGTGCCGATCCCCGATCTCTCCCTGCAACTGCTCGACCATCAGGGGCGCCCGGTGCCGATCGGGGCGGCGGGGGAAATCCATGTCGGCGGCCGCGGCCTCGCCCGCGGCTATCTGGGCCGCGACGATCTGACGGCCGAGCGTTTCATCACCACCGCCGACGGCACCCGGCTCTATCGCAGCGGCGATCTCGGCCGCTGGCGCAGCGATGGCCGGCTCGATCATCTGGGGCGGATCGACGCCCAGGTGAAGATCCGCGGTTTCCGGATCGAACCGGCCGAAATCCGCGCGGCCCTCATCGCCCATCCGGCCATCGCCGATGCCGCGGTGGCGGCCCGTGCCGGCGGCGCGGATGGGGAATTGCGGCTGGTGGCCTGGATCCTGGCCGACGAGGTCCCGGAAGATCTGCGCGACCATCTGAAGGCCCGGCTGCCCGACTGGATGGTCCCCTCCGCGATCATGCCGGTGACGGCGCTGCCGCTCACCCGCAACGGCAAGCTCGACCTTGCCGCCCTGCCCGACCCCTCACCGGTCACCGGCAGCGGCGGTGCAGCGCCCGCCACGGCGACCGAAGCCCGGCTGGCCCGGATCTGGGAAGAGCTGCTGGGCGTGCCGGCACCCGGCCGCCGTGATGATTTCTTCGCCCTCGGCGGCCATTCGCTGCTGCTCGCCCGCCTCGCCCACCGGATCGCGCGGGAATTCGGCGTCACCCTGGACTGGCCGACCCTCTTCGCCGCCACCAGCCTCGAAGCCCAGGCCGACAGGATCGAGGGCCTGGCCGGCAGCGATGGCCTGCCGCCGCTGCGCCCGGTGCCGCGCGACGGCCGGCCGCTGCCGCTGTCGGCCGCCCAGCGCCGGATGCTGTTCCTGAACGAGGCCGCCCCCGGCCCGGCGCACACCATCCCGCTGCTGCTCGGCCTGACCGGCCCTCTCGACCTCGCCCGGCTGCAGGCGGCGATCGACGGGCTCATCGCCCGGCACGAGGCGCTGCGGTCGCGCTTCCCGACCGTGGCCGGCCAGCCGGTCCAGCTGGTGGCGCCCGCGGCACCGCAGCCGCTGGCCGTGGTCGAGCCCGAGGATGCGGCCGAATGGATCCGGGCCGAACTCGCCCGACCCTTCGATCTGGCGAACGAGCCCGCCTTCCGTTGCACCCTGCTGCGGCGTGGGCGGCAGGATCATGTCCTGGTCGCCTGCCTGCACCATGTCGCGGGTGACGGCTGGTCGGTCGGTCTGCTGGCGCGCGATCTGGGCGCGCTCTATCAGGGCGATACCGACCTGCCGCCGGTGGTGATCGGATCGGCCGATCTGGGTGCCGCCGAGGCCGATCCCCGGCGGATGGCGGCGGTGGATGCGGCGCTGGACCGGCGCGCCACGGCCCTGGCCGGGCTGCCGGTGCTGGACCTGCCGACCGACCGGCCCAGACCCGACATCCGTCGCGGCCTGGGCGCCTGCCACGGGTTCACCCTGCCCGCCACCCTGGCAGAGGCGGCCCGCAGCCTTGCCACCGCCCGGGGCACGACGACCGCCGTGGTGCTGGCGGCGGCCCAGGCGGCCCTGCTCGGCGGCCTTGCCCAGGCCGACCGCTTCGCCATCGGTCTGCCGGCCGCAGAACGCCTGGCGCCCGAGACCGCCGAGACCGTCGGCCTGCTGGTCGAAACCCTGGTGCTGGCGGTGGATCTCGGCCAGGTCAGCGGGGCCGGGCTGATCGACCGGCTGGCGGCCGGGATGCGCGCCGCGCTGGCCGCGCGGCCGCTGCCGCTCGACCGGCTGATCGACCGGCTGGCGCCGCCGCGCGATCCGGCGCGCACGCCGGTCTTCCAGACCATGTTCGGCCATGAACGTCTGGCCGCCCACGGGCTCGACATGGGCCCCGATCTGGCCGCAGAGCTGCTGCCGGCACCCATGGCCGGCGCCCGCACCGATCTCACCCTGATCCTGACCGACCGTGCGGATGGCGGGCTGGACGGGTTGATCGAATACGACACCGACCTGTTCGAAGCGGCAACCATCGACCGCCTGGCCACCGGCTATGCCCGGCTGCTGGCCGCCCTGATCGCGGCGCCCGACCGGCCGGTCGCGCAGCTGCCGATCGGCGACCCGGCCCCGGCCGCCCCCGCATCGGGCCCGCGGCCTGCCGGCCCGGCTGCGGCGTTCCGCGCCGTCGTGGCGGCCCGCCCGCAGGCGATCGCCATCAGCCATGCCGACGGCACCCGGATCGGCTATGCCGATCTGCTCGACCGCGCCGACAGGCTCGCCCGCGGGCTGACAGCCCGGGGGCTCCGCCCCGGCGCCCATGTCGGGCTCTATGCCGAACGCTCGGTCGAAAGCATCGTGGCGACGCTCGCGATCATGCTGGCGGGCGCCGCCTATGTGCCGATCGATCCCGCCTATCCGGCCGAGCGTCAGGCGATCATCGCCCGGGATGGCGGGCTGGAGGCGCTGATCCTGCCCCGAACCGCCCCCCTGCCCGACTGGGCGGCCGGCCTTGGACAGATCGTTCGGATCGGCCCGGATGGCCGGGTCGATCAGCATGGCACCCCTGCACCCGCGCCCGACGGACCGGTATCGCCGGAGGCCGTGGCCTATCTGATGTTCACCTCGGGCTCCACCGGCCGGCCCAAGCCGATTGCGGTGCCCTGGCGGGCGGTGATGGCCCGTGCGATCGCCGGCGGCTATGCCACGATCGGGCCCGAGACGGTGATCCCGCACATCTCCAACCCGTCCTTCGACGCGGCGACCTTCGAAATCTGGGGGGCGCTGCTCAACGGTGCCCGGCTGCATCTGGTCGATCAGCCGGTGCTGGCCGATCCGGCCCGGCTGGCCGATGAACTGACGCAAGCCGGCGTCACTCTCGTCTTCCTGACCACCGCCCTGTTCAACCGCATCGCCGAGCGTGCCCCCCAGGCCTTTGCCGGCATCGGGCGGGTGCTGACCGGCGGCGAGGCGATGCAGATGCGCTGGATCCGGGCGGCGGCGGCCGCCTGTCCCGCCACCCGCTTCGCCAATATCTACGGCCCCACCGAGACCACGACCTTCGCCACCGTCTTCGACATCGACGATGTGGCGATCGATGCCGCCCCGATCGGCCGGCCGATCGCCGACACCACCGCGCAGATTCTGGACCGCCATCTCCGGCCGCTGCCCGATGGCGTGCCCGGGGAACTCTGCCTGGGCGGCGCCGGCCTTGCCCATGGCTATCCGGGCGATCCGGTGCGCACGGCGCTGGCCTTCGTGCCCGACCCGTTCGCCACCACCCCGGGGGCGCGTCTCTACCGCACCGGCGACCGGGTGGTGCGCGATGCCCGAGGCAGGCTCCGCTATCTGGGCCGCCGCGACGGCCAGATCAAGCTGCGCGGCCATCGCATCGAGCCCGGAGAAATCGCCGCCGCGGCGCAGACCGTTCCGGGCGTGGCCCAGGCCCATGCGATGCTGCGCCGGGACGACGACACGCCCCGGCTGGTGCTCTACGCAACCGGCACCGCCACCCCGGAGGCAGTTGCAACCGCCCTCCGCGGCCTCCTGCCGCGCTGGATGGTGCCCTCGGCGGTGCTGGTGCTCGACAGCCTGCCGGTCACCGCCAACGGCAAGATCGACACCGCCCGTCTGCTGGCACCGCCGCCGGCCGCAGCGGCCCCCGTGGCGGCGACCGGTGACGGCACCATCGACCGGCTGGCGGCGATCTGGGCCGCCCTGCTCGGCCATCGCACGTTCGGGCCGGCCGACAACTTCTTCGATGTCGGCGGCCATTCGCTGCTGCTGGTCGATCTGCGTGCCCGCATCGCCGAGGGGCTGGGGGTGACCCTGGCCATGACCGACTTCTTCGCCGCCCCGACCCTGGCCGATCTGGCCCGGCGGATCGACGAGGGCGCGATGCCGACGGCACCCGCCCGGCCGGGCGCCGCCGCCGATCGCCTGGACGGCCGCAGCCGTCTTGCCGCCCGCCGCCGCAGACCCTGAACCCCGATCCGAAGGCCCCTGCCGATGATCCCCGCCGACGACCACAGCATGACCAATGCCGGGACCGCGCCGTCGCCCACCGACATCGCGATCATCGGCATGGCCTGTCGCGTGCCCGGCGCCGACGGGCCCGAGGCGCTGGCGCAGCTGCTGGCCGAGGGGCGCGAGGGCATCGCCGATCTGCCTGCCGATGACGGCATCGACGATCCGCGCTGGGTGCGGCGCAAGGGGCTGCTGGCCGATCCCTTCGGTTTCGATGCCGGGCTGTTCGGCCATGCCCCGCGAGAGGCGGCGCTGATCGACCCGCAGGCGCGGCTGCTGCTGGAACTGGCCTGGGAAGCGCTGGAACGCGCCGGCCAGCCCCCCCGGGCGACCGAGGGCCAGGGCCGCACCGCCGTCTATGCCGGCGCCGGCATCAGCACCTATCTGCTGACCCATCTGCTCAACAATCCCGCGGCGGCCGATCTCGCCACACCCTTCGAGGCAGTGCTCGCCAATTCAGGCGACAGCCTGGTGACGCGCATCGCCTATGAACTGGATCTGCGCGGCCCGGCGGTGGACGTTCAGACCGCCTGTTCGACCTCGCTGGTGGCGGTGCATCTGGCGGTGCAGGCGCTGATTGCCGGCGAATGCCGGATGGCGCTGGCCGGCGGCGCCTCGATCGACCTGCCGGCACCTGCGGGCTATTGGTACGCCCCCGGCATGATCCTGAGCCCCGACGGCCGTTGCCGGGCCTTCGCGGCCGATGCCGCCGGCACCGTGCCCGCCTCGGGCGGCGGCATGGTGGTGCTGAAGCGGCTGGTCGATGCGCTGGAGGATGGCGACCATATCCATGCGGTGATCCGCGGCTCTGCCACCAACAACGACGGAGCCGCCCGGATCGGCTTCACCGCCCCGGGTGTCGAGGGCCAGGCCGAGGTGATCGCCGAGGCGCTGACGCTGGCCGGTATCGCGCCCGAGCAGATCGGCCTGATCGAGGCCCATGGCACCGGCACCCCCATCGGCGACCCGATCGAGGTTCAGGCGCTCACCCGCGCCTTCGGGCCCGAGGTGCCGCGCGGGCAGTGCCTGCTGGGCTCGATCAAGAGCAATCTGGGCCATCTGAACGCGGCGGCCGGCGTGGTCGGCCTGATCAAGGCGGTGATGGCGGTGGAGGCCGGCATGGTGCCGCCCACCCTGCATGCGGACCAGCCCAACCCGGCCCTCGACCTCGCCGCCACGCCTTTCCGGCTGGCGACCGCCCTCAGCCCCTGGCCGGCGATCCCCGGGCCGCGGCGCGCGGGCGTCAGCTCCTTCGGCATGGGCGGCAGCAATGCCCATGTGGTGATCGAACAGGCCCCGCCGCCCCCCGTGCGCCCGGCCGCCCCGGCCCGGCTGCTGTGCTTCGCGGCGGCGACCGCCACCGCACTCGACCGCATGAGCACGGCCCCGATCCCGGCGACGGCCGATGCCGGCTTCACCCTGCTTGCCGGCCGGGCACGTCTGCCGCATCGGCGGGTGCTGCTGTGGCTGCCGGATGGCGGGATGGAGACGATCGACGGTCAGGCCCCCGACCAGCCGGTGACCGTGGCGCTCGCCCGCCCCGATGCCGCCGTCGCCGCCGGTCTGGCGGCCCTTGGCCTGGACCTCAGCCCCGATGGCATGTTGATGCTGGAGGTCGAGGGCCGCGACGAAACCGCGCTCCTCCGCGCCGTCGCCCGCGCCTGGACGCAGGGTGCCGACATCGATGCCGTCCGGCTCTACGGCCCCGGCCGCCGCCGGCTGCCGCTGCCCGGCTATCCGTTCGAACATGGCCATCACGAGATCCCGCGCCCCGCCGCCATGCCGACCGCGGCCGATCCGCTGGCCCTGCCGCCCAGGCTGGCCGATCCGGCCGACTGGTTCTGGCTGCCGGTCAGTCGCGAAATCCCGCCGCCTTCGGTCGAGGCCGAGGCGGCGGATGCCGCCATCACCGGCCCGGTGCTGATCCTGGCCGACGCGCTGGGGGTGAGCGCGATCCTGGCCGATCGGCTGCGGGCGGCCGGCCACGGCGTCACCCTGGTCACGCCCGGCAGCGCGTTCGCCGCGGCGGGGCCGGGCCGTTTCACCCTGGATCCCGCGGATCCGGGCCAGTTCCGCAGCCTGGTCGCAGCGCTCCAGGCCGAGCCGCGCACCATCCTTCATGCCTGGGCGCTGGAGGGGGCCGAAGCGCCCGCCGCCGGGGTCGAGACCATCGCCGCGGTGCAGAGCCGGGGGCTGCATGCCCTGCTCCACCTGCTTCAGGCCCTGGGCAGCCCGGGCACGGGGCCCGAACGCCGGCTGCTGGTGGCGGCCGACCGGCTGCTGCCGGTGACGGACAATGATCTCCGGCCCGATCACGCGCCGCTGCTGGGGGCCGCCAAGATCGTTTCGCAGGAATACGACCGCATCCTCTGCCGGATGGTCGATCCCGGCACCGCCGCGCCGGTGCGGCTGGCCGATATCCTTCTGGCCGAGCTGACCGAGGGAGCGGAGGCGCCGCGCGTGACCAGCTGGCGCGGCGGCCGGCGCTTCGTCGGCGAAGAAGCCCCCCGGCGGTTGACCGGGGATGGTCGGGCGCGGTTCGTGCCGGGCGGGGTAACGGTGATCACCGGCGGGCTGGGCGGCATGGGCCTCGCCTTCGCCGAAGAGGTGGCGGAGCTTGCCCCGGGCGGGGCGCTGGTGCTGATCGGCCGGTCGGTCTTCCCCGACCCCGAAGACTGGGAGGACTGGCTGGTCGAGAATGGCGAGACCGGCCGCATCGCCCGCAGCATCCGGCGCCTGCAGGCGATCATCGCCCGCGGCACGAGGCTGATGGTGGCGACCGCCGACGTGGCCGATGCCGGTGCGGTCGAGGCGGTTCTGGCCGAGGCGCGCCGCCGCTTCGGGCCGATCACCGCCCTGCTGCACACCGCGGGCCTCGCCGATTATGAAGGCGTGATCCACGGCCGCCCGCGGGAGCGCACCGACCGGGTGATGGCCGCCAAGCTTCAGGGCACGCTGGTGCTCGACCAGGCAACGCGGAACGATCCGCTGACCCTGTTCCTGCTCTGCTCCTCGCTCGGCACCGTGCTCTATCATGTGAAGTTCGGCCAGGTCGGCTATGCGGCGGCGAACGAGTTCATCGACGCCTTCGCCCGGGCGCGGGCCGCCGACCCTGCCCGCCCCGGCGCCACGGTCGCGATCCGCTGGTCGGACTGGCGCGACAGCGGCATGTCGGTGGCGGCGCTCGCCCGCTGGGCGGAGCGCACCGGCATCGACGAGAGCGACTATATCTCGGACGGTCTGACCGATCTGGAAGGCCGGCTGGCCATGCGCCGCGCCGCAGGCCAGGCGGCGCCGCTGATCGGGGTGTCGCAGCACGACCTGCGGATGCTGGTTGCCCAGGATCCCCTGCGCGCCCGGGCCTTTCTGGCCGAGACCGACCGCGCCCATGCCCGGCCGGCGCTGGCGCAGGATTACGTGGCGCCGCGCACCGCGGCAGAGCGCGAGGTGGCGCGGATCTGGCAGCGGCTGCTGGGCATCGACCGGGTGGGCGCGCTGGATGATTTCTATGATCTGGGCGGCCATTCCCTGCTGGCCACGCAGGTTCTGTCGCGGATCACCGAGCGGCTGAAGGTCGAGGTGCCGCTGGATGCCTTCCTGGACGATCCGACGGTGGAGGCGCTGGCAGGGCTGGTGGATGCGGCCGAGGCCGCCCGCGCCGCGACGGCCACCGCCGCCGCCGGCAGCCTGCCGGCCGAGACCTCTGGCGATGACGGCCCGATCCCCCATGCCGGCCGGCCGGAAACCGGGCTGCCGCTGTCTTTCGCCCAGGCGCGCTGCTGGTTCCTGGACCAGATGGAGCCGGGCAGCGCCGGATATAACATGCCGATGGCGCTGGAGGTGGCGGGGCCGCTGGACCGGGCAGCCCTGGCACGGAGCATCGACCTGATCCTGGCCCGGCACGAGGGGCTGCGGACGCTGTGTGTCGTGCGGGATGGAGAACCACGCCAGATCGTGGTGCCAGCACGCGCAGGCATTCTTGATGTCCGCGCGGCGGCCGAGCCTTCGGGCATGCAGGCCCTGGCCGAGGCCGAAGCCCGCAGACCCTTTGATCTGACGCGCGATATCCCCTTCCGCGCGGCGCTGGTGCCGGTGGGGCCGGCGCGGCATCTGCTGCTGGTGACCATGCACCACATCGCATCCGACGGCTGGTCGATGGGGGTGTTCCTGGACGAGCTGGCGCGGTTCTATGCCGGCTTTGCCGCGGGCCAGGTGCCGGCCCCGGCACCGCTGCCGGTGCAGATGCCGGATGTGGCGGCCTGGCAGCGGCAGCGCTATGCCGGCGGCCGGCTGGAGGCGCTGACCGGCTGGTGGCGCGACCGGCTGGCGGGGCTGCCCGATCTGGTGCTGCCGACCGACCGGCCGCGGCCGCCCGTGCGCAGCGATGCCGGCGGGCTGATCGCGGTGCCGCTGGACCCTGCGGCGCTGGCCCGGCTGCGGGCGCTGGGGCGGGCGGAGCGGGCGAGCCCGTTCATGGTGCTGCTGGCGATCTTCCGCCACCTGCTGGGCCGCTATTCGGGGCAGGAGGATTTCGCGGTCGGCACGCCGGTCGCGGCCCGGTCCCGGCCCGAGCTGGAGCCGCTGATCGGCTTTTTCGCCAACACGCTGGCCATCCGCAGCCGCATACCTTCAGATGCAAGCCTGCGCCGGGCGGTGGCGATCGTGCGCGAGGATGCCGGCCAGGCCTTCGCCCGCCAGGACCTGCCCTTCGACCGACTGGTGGAAGAGCTGGGCATCGCCCGCGACCCCGGGCGCAACCCCGTATTCCAGGTGCTGTTCGTGCTGCAGAATGCCGGCCGGGCAACCCCGCGGGTGGCGGGGCTGGAGCTGACGCCGCTGGAGGCGGATACCGCCACCGCGAAGTTCGACCTGACGCTGTCGGTGGTGCCGGCCCCCGTGACGGAGGGGGCCGAGGCCGAGGATTGCAAACAGGCGTTGTTCGAATTCGCCACCGACCTGTTCGATCCAGCCGGAATCGAGATGATGGGAGCATGCTTCGCCGAACTGGTCATGCGACTTTCGGTTGAAGCCGACGCGCCGATGTCGTCCATTGCGCTGACTGCCGCAGGGATGGCGGCCGCAGCCGATGACGACGGCTGGTGAGGGAGGGAGGACGAGATGACCCGCGATACCACCGACCTGGCCACCCGGCTTGCCGCACTGGACCCCGCCCGCCGGGCATTGCTGGAGCGGAGCCTGGCTGCACGCCGGACGATACAGTCTGCGGATCTGCCCACCGATCTGCCCACCGATCTGACCGGGGCCGTCGCACGTCTGCTGGCGGCCAGCCCCGCCGCCCGGGCGATGGTCTTAACCCTGCGGGAACTGAGGGTCGGAAAAGGCGGGGTCGTCGGGGTGCTTTTAGCCGAAACGGCTAAGCATGGGCCCGAAATAGCCGCAATGGCTATTTCCGCCGGGCTGGCCACCGGCGCCGATGTGCTGGTGGCGGCAGATGGCGATCGGATGCCGGGCGACATGATCACGCTGCCCTCGGCCGACCTGCCCTGGCCCGAGGTGCCGGCGACCACCCCGGCGGTTGCAGCGGAACCGGTTGGACGGGTGCTGATCGACGGGTCGGATGGGTACCAGCCGGTCGATCTGGCGGGACGCTTCGCCCGGCTGGCGGAGGTCTTCGCCGGGGCACGGCGGGTGGCGGTGGAAAGCGGGACCGACGACCCGGATGCCGTGGCGGCGCTGATGCTTGCGGCCGCAGGCGGGCTGGGCCTGACCGGGATCGAAGCGGCGACCACCCGGCCGCGGGCCATGCTGGCGCGGCTGGCCGCATCGCCGGCCCAGGCCATGGCCATCCGGCCCGGATCGCTGGCCCGGCTGATCGAGGCCGCAGGCGGCAGCGACCATCCGGGGCTGACGGGTATCGCGGCGATCGATTTCGGCGGGGCGGCAGTGCCGGCGGCGCTGGTGGCGAAGCTGCCCGGCCGGCGGCTGTACTGCCATTATGCCGATGGCAGCGGCGCACCGCTGGCCGGATGGGAGATCGACCCGGCGCTGGTGACGGGAGAGACCGCACCGGCAGGGCGGCCGCTCGCCAAGGGACGGATCCGGATCGTGGACGGCAGCGGCGCGATGGCGCCGGCCGGCATGGTGGGGCGGATCGAGATCCGCGCTGCCACGGAGGGGGACACCGCAGAGGGAGGGGCCCCCTGGGTCGCGACCGGCGATGCCGGACGGCGCACGCGCGACGGGCTGCTGGAAACCCTGGCCCGGCCGGATGGCCGGCTGCGCCGGGACGGACGGCTGCTGGATCTGCCGGCGCTGGAACGGCGGATCGCTCGCCTGCCCGGGGTGGCGGATGCGCATCTGCGCCTGCGCCGCACGGACACGGGGCCGGTTCTGCTGGCCGCCCTGGTGCCGGCCGGTGCGCCCGAGCGGGCGGCGGCCGCCCTGGCCGCCCTGCCCGGCTGGTGCCGGCCCGAGGCGGTACAGCTGGTCGACCATCTGCCGCTGACCGCCGCGGGCGAGATCGATGTGGCGGCGCTGGACCAGCTGCCGGTGCCCGACGAGGCCCTGCTGGAGGCGGCGGACGCCGCCCTGGCCCCGGCCGCCCCGATGGAGGAGCCGGACGCGGTGGACCTGGCGCGGCTGGCGGTGCTGCCGCCCGCACCGGACCGGCGCGCGCCGCCGCCCGAAACCCTGATCGCCACCGGCGCGCCGCTGCCCAGGCCGCGCTTTCGCACCCTGCCCGAGATTCTGGACCATGCGGCAGACCATGCGGCCGCACGCGGGATCGGGATCATCCGCGACGGCCGTGGTACGGTGGAGCAGATCGACCATGCCGGGTTCCGCGACCGGGTGCGGCTTCTGGCGGGCGGGCTGGCCCGCGCCGGGATCGGCCGGGGTGACCGGCTGCTGCTGGTGGTGACCGACGTCGCCGACTATCTGACCGGCTTCTGGGCCGCGCAATGGCTGGGCGCCGTGCCGGTGCCGGTATCGGTGGCGGGCAGCTGGACGGCGGAAGACGGCAATGCCGCCAAGCTGCTGCAGACCCGCCGGCTGCTGGGCCATCCGCCGGTGCTGGCCGATCGCGGCCGCGCCGGCCTGATCGCCGATTTCCTGGCCGCCCACGAGGACGACATGTCGGCCGGGCCGGTGCTGGACCCGGCGCTGCTGGCCGAAGGCGATGCCATGGAAGAGGCGGTGGCGGCGGACCCGGATGCGCCGGCAATCCTGCTGCTGACCTCGGGCTCGACAGGTGCGCCCAAGGCGGTGGTGCAGACCCACCGCACGCTGATCGCCCGGACCACCGCAACCATCGCCCATCGCGGCTATGGGCCCGGGGATCTGTCGTTCAACTGGATGCCGCTGGACCATGTGGGCGCGGTGGTGATGTTCCATCTGCGCGATCTGGCCGCAGGGGCCGGGCAGATCCATGCGCCGATCGATCTGGTGCTGGCCGAGCCGCTGAACTGGCTGCGCTGGATGAGCCGCGACCGGGTGACGGTGAGCTGGGCGCCGAATTTCGCCTTCGGCCTGATCGTCGCCGAGGCGGCGCGGCCGGGGGCGCTGGACGGGATCGACCTGTCGGCGCTGCGCATCCTGATCAATGCCGGCGAGGCCATCGTGCCGCGCACCGCCCGGCGCTTCATCGCGGCCCTGGCCCCGCACGGGCTGGGAGCTGCGGTGATGAAGCCCGAATGGGGCATGTCCGAGACCTGTTCGGCGGTGATCTGTTCCGACGGCTTCACCCTGGAGGGGACCACGGATGACGACATGGCCGCCGATCTGGGCGGCCCCGTGCCCGGCACCGCCTTCCGGATCGTGGAGGCGAGCGGCATGCCGCCGGTGGGGCGGCTGCAGGTGAAGGGGCCGACGGTGACCCCGGGCTATCTGGAAAACCCCGAGGCCAATGCCGAAGCCTTTACCGCGGACGGCTGGTTCGACACCGGCGATCTGGGCACGATGACCGGAGGCCGGCTGAAGATCACCGGCCGGGCCAAGGACGCGATCATCGTGAACGGCCGCAATCTGCACGCCCACGAGATCGAGGCGGTGGCGGAAGAGGTGCCGGGCGTGGCGGTGTCGTGGACGACCGCCTTCGCCAACCGCCCGGCCGGGGCCGATACCGACCGGCTGGTGGTGACCTGGGTTCCCGAAGAACCGGTGGTCGATCGCGAAACCGTGGCCGGCGCGATCCGCGCCCGCATCGCCCGCCGGCTGGGGGTGACCCCGGCGGCAGTGGTGGCGGTGCGGCGCGAAGACGTGCCCAAGACGGCGATCGGCAAGATCCAGCGCGCCCGTGTCCGCGCCGATTACGAGGCCGGCCGCTTCGGCGGGCTGGTGGCGACCCCGGCCGCCGGCGCGCCCGATCAGGGCCTTGTGGACCTGCCGCTGGCCCGGCCGGTCTGGCGGCCGGCGGCCCTGCGCCGGCCCGATCCGGCGACGCGGGCGGTGATCCACCAGTCAGACGGCGAAGATGCCGTGGCGGCGATTGCGGCCCTGCGCGACCGGCTGGCGCCGCTGCTGACCGAGGGCAGCGGCCGGCTGCGGCTGGTGCTGGGGGTGCGCGGGCTGGAGGCGATCGACCCCGGCGACCCGGCGCCCGAACCGGCCGCGGCGGCGCTGGCCGCCTGGGCGGCGAGCCTGGCCGAAGAGACCGGGCGGCTGGAACTGCGGGTGGTGGATCTGGACCCGGGCAGCGATGCCGCAGCCAGAGAGGCGGTGCTGGCCGAAGAGGCCGGGCATGCCGCCCCCGAACCGGTGGTGGCCCGGCGCGGCAGCCGGCGGCTGGCCCGCCGGCTGGAGCCGCTGGACATGGAGCTGCCCGCCCCGCGGCCGCTGCCGATCGGGGCGGGCGGCATCTGGCTGCTGGCCGGCGGGACCGGCGGGCTGGGGGTGGAACTGGCGGAGCTGCTGGGCCTGCGCTTCGGGACGCGGCTGCTGCTGGTGTCGCGCAGCGATGCCACGGCGGACCCGATGAAGGCGGCCCGCCTGGCGCGACTGAGCGCCGCCGGGGTGGAACATCTGGCGATGACCGCGGACGTAACCGACCGCGCGGCGCTGGAGGCGGCCATTCATACGGCCCGGAGCCATTGGGACGCGCCGCTGGCCGGTATTGTGCAGATGGCGACCGAAGGGGCGCTGGACGCACAATGGGCGGAGATGGCCGATCGCGGCGGGCTGGCCGACAGTGATGCGGCGCTGGCGGCGACCATCGGCCCGAAACTGGAGGGCACCCGCAATCTGGTCGCGATCGCGCGCGACCATGGCGACCTGCCGCTGATCGGCTTCGGCACGGTGAACGCGCTGTTCGGCGCGCCGACGCTGGGCGCCTATTCGGCCGCCAATGCCGCCATGGCGGCGGTGCTGGCCGGCGAACGCAGCCGCCGCCAGGCCATCGCAACGGCGACAACCGGGCCGGTGACGACCATCGACTGGTCGATGTGGGACGGGCTGGGCCTGGCCCAGGGTGCCCCGGAACCCGCCCGCGCCCGCACCCGGGCGCTGGGCTACCGGATCATCGGCCGCAGCCAGGGCCTGCGGGCGCTGCTGGCGGCGCTGGCGCTGGACCGGCCGCGGGTGGTGGCGGGTGTGGATGCCGGCAGCCACCCGGTGATGCGGCGGCCGCGTGCGGCACCGCCGCGGCCGCTGCTGGTGCCGGTGACCCGGGGAAGCGTCATCAACGCCACCGACCGTTTCGGCCGGCGGGTGACGATCGGCACCGGGGCCGCCGCCCCGGCCGGGCCGGGCCCGGTTGCCGACCCGCCGCGCGGGCCGGTCGAGACCCGGATCGCGGCGCTGTGGTGCGAACTGCTGGAACGGCCGGCGATCGGCCGGCACGAGAACTTTTTCGAGATCGGCGGCCATTCGCTGCTGCTGGCCCGGCTGCGCGCCCGGCTGGTGCCGCTTGCCGGACGCGAGATCGGCATCGTGGAACTGTTCCGCCACCCCACCATCCGCGACCTGGCCCGCCTGGTTGCCGCAGACACCGCCGAGATCGAGGCCGGGGAATGACCGCCGACACCGCCGACACCGCGCAGAGCTTCCCCGTCCACACCGTGCCGATCGCCGTGACCGGCCTTGCCTGCCGCGCAATCGGCGTGGACGGCCCCGATGCCCTGCGCCGGGTGCTGCTGGAAGGGCGCGACGTGCTGGCCCGCCATAATGCCGCCGATGCCGCGGCCCTGGGCGTGCCCGCCGCCCTGGCGCGGGATCCGCGCTATGTCGGCACCGCGGCGATGCTGCCGGGACAGGAGAGTTTCGACCACGCGCTGTTCGGCCTGTCGCTGCGCGAGGCGGAGCTGCTGGACCCCCAGCACCGGCTGTTCCTGGAACTCTGCCGCGAGGCGCTGGAAGATGCCGCCTGGCTTGCCCCCGCGGCCGGGCGCCGGGTGGGGGTGTTCGGCGGCTGCGGCAGCCCGATCTATCTGATGGCCCGGCTGGCCGGTGCCGGTGCGGCGCTGGAAGCGGCGGGTGCGACGGCGCTGAGCTTTGCGGCCAAGCCGGATTTTCTGTCGCTGCGCGTGGCCTATCGGCTGGATCTGCGCGGGCCGGCGATGACCGTGCAGACCGGCTGTTCGACCGGCATGAGCGTGGTGCAGGCGGCGGTGGCCGCACTTGCGGCCGGCGAGTGCGAGGCCGCACTGGCCGGTGCCGCCTGCCTGACCCGGCTGGACCCGGCCGGCTATCTGCACCATCCGGGCGCGATCGAAAGCCCGACCGGCCGCTGCCGGCCCTTCGACGCCGCGGCCGACGGCACGGTCGGCGGCAGCGGCGGCGCGGTGGTGGTGCTGAAGCGGCTGGCCGATGCCGAACGCGATGGCGACCATATCCATGCCGTGATCCGGGCGGTGGCGATCACCAATGACGGCGGCGCCAAGATCGGCTTCACCGCGCCGGGCGAAGCGGCCCAGGCCGAGGCGGTCGCGCGCGCATTCCGTGCGTCCGGCATTCACCCCGATACGATTGGCTGTGTTGAGGCCCATGGCACCGCCACGGCGCTGGGCGACCCGATCGAGGTGGCGGCGCTGACCCGCGGCTTCCGGGCCGCCGGCGGCACCCGCCTGGCCCATGCGGCGCTGGGATCGGTGAAGGGCAATCTTGGCCATGCCGATGCGGCGGCCGGCATGCTGTCGATCGCCAAGGCGGTGCTGTCAGTGGCCCATGGCGAGATCTACCCCACCGCCAACACCACCGCGGCCAACCCCGAATTGCGGCTGGCCGAAACCCCGTTCCGCCTGCCGACCGCACCCGAAGCCTGGCCCGCCACCGGGCATCCGCGGCGGATGGCGGTGAACTGCTATGGCATGGGCGGCACCAATCTGCACGCCATTCTGGAACAGGCCCCGGCCAGCAACCCGCGCGCGGCAGCGCCCGCGGGCCCGCTGGTCTTCGTGCTGTCGGCCGCAGATGCGGAGATGCTGGAGGCGCTGGCTGGCCGCATGGCCGCGGCCTTCACGGCCGATGATGCGCCTTCGGCCCTGGATGTCGCCTTCTCGCTGGCCACCGGCCGGCCGGCCCTGGCGGCGAGGCGAGCGGTGGTGGCGCGGGATGTGGCCGAGGCCGCAGCGCTGCTGACCATGCCCGCCCCTGCCCTGCCGGTGCTGCGCGATCGGCCGGTCGTGATCGACGGCGCCGATGCCGGCTGGGCGGCGCTGCTGCCCGATCTGACCGACAGCCCCGATGCCCGCGGGCTGGTCGACGGGGTGGCGCCGGCACGGCTGGTCTTCGGGCCGGACAATGCGCCGACGGGCGATCCGGCGGACCCGCTGATCGTGGATGGCCGCAACCGGATGCAGGCGCTGGCGCGGCTGTGGTGCCTGGGGGTACGGGTCGACTGGACGGCGGTGTTCAAGGACACCAGCCCGCGGCGGGTGCCGCTGCCGGTGATGCCCTATCGCCCGACCCGCTGCTGGATCGACCTGGCACCGGCGGAGCCCGCGACCGCTGCGGCCGTGGCGCCGGCCGCCATGACGCCCGCTTTCGTGGAGGCCCCGCTTGCCGCCGGGACGGCGATGCCCGCAACCATCGTCACCGGATGTGCCGCGCCGACGACCGGCCTTGGAACCACCCTGCCGCTGGCCGAGGCCGGTGCGGTGACCGGGCGGGTGCTGCTGGTGCTGCCCGGGGCGCTGGGCCTGGCCGGACGCCGGCCGGCCGACCCTGAGGAACTGCGCCAGGCCAGGGCCCTGCGGGCCCGGCCCGGCGTGGATCTGACGATCATCGACACGGCCGCCGCGGCGGATCTGCCGCCCGCCGCCGCATCCGCGCTGGCGGCCCGCATCCGCGCCGAGGCGGCGGGTGATGCCCCGGCGGTGGCCTTCGACGGCGCCCGCCGGCTGGTACTGGTGGCCGAAACGGTGGCCGCCGACGATGCGGCACCGCTGCCGGATGACGGCTGGCCAGCGCCGGAGACAGCCGCGCCGGAGACCGCAGGGCCGGACCTGGCCGAACCCGCAGCCTCGGCCGCCGCAGCCCGGCTTGCCGCCCTGCCGGTGGAGCCGGCGCGCGGGCCGGCGCTGGATGCGGCCCTTGACCGGCTGTGCGCCGCGCACAGTGTTGCCATGCTGCGCACAGGCGGCGTGGAGGTGGCACCGGCGGCCGAAATCACCCGGGCCGGGCTGGACCGGCGGATCGGGCTGGTGCAGGGCCAGGGGCAAGGACCGATGCAGGGATGGGGCCGCATGCTGGACGCGGCCCTGGCCGATCTGGCGGCCGACGGGCTGCTGACCATTGCCGGCGACCGGCTGATCTGGGGGCCGGCGGTGGCCGATCTGCCGACGCCTGAGGCGGCGGCCGCACGGGTGCTGGCGATCGACCCCGATCATGCCGGGCTGGTGGCGCTGATCGATCATTGCATGGCGGCCCATGGCGAGGTCTTCGCCGGCCGGCGCCCGGCCACCACGGTGATCGCGGGGCGCGAGGCCGGCCGGCTGTTCGCGGGCGCCGGCCCGGCGATCGAGCGCCATTCCAGCCGGGCCCGGGTGCTGGATGCCGCGGCCGATGCGGTGGTGGCGGCGGTGGATGCCGCGGCCGCCGCCGGGCGAACGGCCCGGATCGTGGAGGTGGGCGGCGGCACGGGGGCCTTCACCGGCCCGGTGCTGGACCGGCTGGCCGGCCGGGCGGTCGACTATCTGTTCACCGATGTCTCGGGCGAATTCGTAGCGCGGGCACGGGCGACGCTGGCCGCACGCGGGCTGACCGGGGTGCGGGTGGCACGGTTCGACGTGTCGCGCGACCCGGCGGATCAGGGGCTGGAGACGGGGAGCGCCGATCTGGTGCTGGCGCTGGACGTGATCCACGCCACCGCGGATCTGGGCGTCTCTCTCGACAATGTCGCGCGGCTGCTGCGGCCGGGCGGGCTGCTGCTGCTGGCCGAACTGGTCGTCGCCCGGCGCTGGGTGAACGCGATCTGGGGCCTTGCCACCGGCTGGTGGGTGATGGCGGATGACCGCACCACCTCTCCGCTGATCGATCCGGCCGCCTGGCGGCGGGTGCTGGAAGGCGCGGGCTTCGCAACCGAAGCGGTGCTGCCTGATACCGACGGCGCCGATACCCGCCTGTTCATTGCCCGCAACACCCGCACGAGCCTGACTGACCTGGCGCTGCACGCGGGCGAGTTGCCCGAGGCCCTGTCCCCGGCCAGGCGGCATGTGCTGATCCGCCCGGCCGCGGCGGGTGATCTGGTCGCCGCCGCCCTGGCCGGGGCGGAGGCGCGGGCGCTGGAATGGGCCGCTGGCGTCGAAGCGGTGGCCTGGACAGGAGACGGGCGGCCGGATGCCGGGCTGCGCGGCCTGCTGCGGCGCACGGGAGCGGCCGTGCTGATGCCGCCCGCGCCCGCCGCCGATGTGGCAGCGGCGGCGCCGGTGGATGGCGATGCGGCCTTCGCCCTGGTGGCGGGGCTGTGGCACGACCTGCTGGGGGTGACGCCCGAGGATGCGGCCGCCGATTTCTACGCCGCCGGCGGCGACAGCCTGATCGCCACGCGCATGCTGGCGCTGCTGGCCGAACGCCACGGGCTGGAACTGCCGGCCTCTGCCCTGTTTGCGGCAACCACGGCGGGCGAGATGGCCGGGCTGATCCGTGCCGCCGCCCCGGCGGCGGAACCGGCCGCGATGGAGAGCGATGCCGAGCTGCTGGACCTGCTGGCGGATATCGAGAGCATGTCTGACGACGAGATCGCCGCCGCCATGGCCCGGCTGGAGGGGCAGGAACCGGATGGGCGGGAGGTCGCCGAATGACCGCGGATATCTCCGCCCGGCTGGACCGGCTGAGCCCGGCGCAGCGTGCGCTGTTCGAACGCATGCGCGGCAAGCGCCCGGACCCTGCCGCTGCGCCTGAAACAGCGCCCGACACGGCGCCAGAGGCAGCGCCGCTGTCCTTCGCGCAGGCGCGGCTGTGGTTCCTGGACCGGCTGCAACCGGGGAGCCCGGCCTACAACATCGCCTCTGCCGTCGAGATCGGCGGGGAGATCGACCCGGCGGCGCTGGATGCGGCGCTTCAGCAGGTGATCGCCCGCCATGGCGTGCTGCGGACGCGGTATGAGGAGGGGGCGGATGGCCCCCGGCAGATCGTGGACCCGGCCCCGGCCGGCCCGGTGCTGCGGCTGGCCGATGCGCCGGATGCCGCGGCGGCGGCGGCCCTGGCCACGGCAGAGGCGCGCCGGCCCTTCGATCTGGCCACGGGGCCGGTTTTCCGGCTGCTGCTGATCCGGATGGCCCCCACCCGGCATGTGCTGGCGGTGACGGTACACCATATCGCCGCCGATGCCTGGTCGCTGGGCATTCTGTTCGACGAGTTGATGGCCGCCTATCGCGCCCGGCTGGACGGGCTGCCGGCGGATCTGCCGGTGCTGACCACCAGCTATGCCGCCTATGCCGCGGAACAGCGGGCGGCGCTGGATGCGGCGGCCGAGGCCCGGCTGCTGGACTGGTGGCGCCACCGGCTGGACGGGCTGCCGGTGCTGGACTGGCCGGCGGGCCCGCCACGGCCGCCGATCCAGCGTTTCGAGGGTGCAGCCCGGCGCTTCGACGTGCCGGCGGCGCTGACCGCGGCCGTGGAGGCGCTGGGCCGCCATCATGGTGCATCGACCTTTCAGACCCTGATGGCGGCGGCGCAGGTTCTGATCCATCACGAGACCGGCCAGCGCGATTTCGCCCTGGGCGCGCCGGTCGCCAACCGGCGGCGGCGCGAGCACGAGGCGCTGATCGGGTTTTTCGTCAACACCCTGCCCTTCCGGGCCAGGTTCGACGACGACCCCGCCTTCACCACCTGGCTGGAACGGCTGCGCGACGATGCGCGCGCGGTTCTGGCCCATCAGGACCTGCCGTTCGAGAAACTGGTCGAGGCGCTGGAAGACACCCGCGACCCCAGCCGCAACCCGCTGGTGCAGGTGGTGCTGGCCTTCCAGAACGCGCCGGTCGGCAGCGGTACCGCCCCCGGCGGGTTGAGCCTGCGCGGGCTGGAGACCGATCAGGGCATCGCCCGCTTCGACCTGGAGATCCATCTGACCCGCGCCCCCTGCGGCGGGCTGGCGGGCATGATCCTGTACGACACCGCGCTGTTCGATGCGGCGCGGGTCGACCGGCTGGGGCGGCGCTTCGTGCGGCTGCTGGAGATGGTGGCCGCCGATCCCGCGCGGCGGATCGGCGATCTGGTGCCGCTGCTGGACGAGGATCTGGCGGCGATCGCGGCCGCCGCCCCCGCGGTGCCGCCGGCGGCGGAACTGGTGCCGGTGCGGCTGGCGCGCATGGTGGCAGAGTGGGCGGCGGCGCCGGCGGTGGAGGATTTGGGCGGCTGGATCGACTATGCCGGGCTGGATGCGGCCGCGGCCCGGCTGATGCAGGCGCTGGCGGGTTCAGGGATCGGCCGGGGCGATGTGGTGGCGGTGATCCTGTCCCCGGGGCGGGCCGCCGCCGCGGCGGCAATGGGCATCTGGGCGGCGGGTGCCGCCTATCTGCCGCTGGATCCGCGCCACCCGCCGGCACGGCTGGCGGCGCTGATCCGCCGCGCCGGTGCGCGGGCGGTGGTGGCACCGGCCCTGCCCGAGGGGGTGGAGCTGCCGCGGCTGGATGTCGATTTCGGCCCCGGCTATGGGGGAGCCGCGGAGCAGGCGGCCCGGATCAACACGGCGGAGGATGCCGCCTATCTGATCTTCACCTCGGGCTCGACCGGCGAGCCCAAGGGGGTGGTGGTGCCGCATGGCGCGCTGGCAGGACTGGTCGACTGGCATCTGAATGCCTTCGGCACGGGGCCGGCCACGCGGGCGAGCCTGGTGGCCGGCCCCGGTTTCGACGCCGCGGTCTGGGAAATCTGGCCGGTGCTGGCCGCGGGCGGCACCGCCGTTGCGGCCGACCCCGCCATGCTGGCCGATCCTGCGGCGCTGGCCGGCTGGCTGGTCGACCAGCGGATCACCCAGGCCTTCATGCCGACCCCGCTGGTGGGCGGGCTGCTGGGCCAGACCTGGCCGGCGGAGACCGCCCTGCGGCTGGTGCTGGCGGGGGGCGAGCGGCTGAGCCTGCGGCCGCCCCAGGGTCTGCCCTTCCGGCTGGTCAACAATTACGGGCCGACCGAGGCGGCGGTGGTTGCGACATCGGGCACCGTGTCTCCGGGCGCGGCGGGTATGGGGCTGCCCGATATCGGCGGGGCGATCACCGGGGCGCGGCTGCATGTGCTGAATGCGGCCGGCCGGCCGGTCGGCATCGACATGCCGGGCGAATTGCATGTCGGCGGGCGCGGGCTGGCCCGGGGCTATGCCGGCGATCCGGTGCGCACGGCGCTGGCCTTCCGGCCCGACGCCACGGGCAATGGCGCGCGGCTGTATGCGACCGGAGATCTGGTGGTGCTGCGGGCCGATGGCCGGCTGGATTTTCTGAGCCGGGCCGACGACCAGGTGAAACTGCGCGGCCACCGGATCGAGCCCGCAGAGATTGCGGCCGCGATCCGCGCGCTGGACGGCGTGCAGGATGCGGCGGTGATCCTGCGCGAGGACGGCGCCGAGCCCCGGCTCTGCGCCTATGTGGTGGCGACGACCGCACCGGCGCGGCTGGCCCGCCGGCTGCGCGACCGGCTGCCGGGCTATATGCTGCCGGCGGACTGGGTGCAGCTGGACCGGCTGCCGCTGACGACATCGGGCAAGCTGGACCGGCGGGCGCTGCCGGCGCCCGAGATGGCGGCGGCGACCGGGGCCGTGGCGGAAACCGCGGCCGAACGGCTGATCGCCGACATCTGGGCCGAGGTGCTGGGCCGGAAGCTGCCGCCCGGCCGCGAGGATGATTTCTTCGCCCTGGGCGGCCATTCCCTGGCGGCGGCGCGGGTGGCGGCGCGGCTGCAGGCGGCGGGGCGGCCGCTGCCGCTGGCGACGCTGTTCCGCGCCACCACCCTGGCGGCGCTGGCGGCGGAGCTGGACATGGCCGCCGCACCGGATGACGACGGCGAGGTGGATCTGCCGGAGTTCGCACCGGTGCTGGCGGGCGAGGTGCCGCTCAGCCCCGGCCAGGCGCGATGGTGGTTCCTGGACCGGCTGGGTGCCGAGCCGGCAGCCGCGGTGATCTCGGCGGCGCTGGATCTGACGGGGCCGCTGGATGTGGACCGGCTGGCGGCGGCCTTCGGGCAGATCACCGCCCGGCATCTGCCGCTCCGCACCGCCATCCTGGCGGTGGACGAGCAGCCGCGGGCAGTGCCGCAGCCGGTGCCCGCACCCTGGCCGCTGCCGGTGCTGCCGGTCGCGGACGAGGCTGAGGCAAACCTGCTGGCACGGGAGCTGGCGGCCCGGCCCTTCGATCTGGCGTCGGGGCCGTTCCTCCGCACGCATTTGTTGCGATTTGGCGCTGATAGACATCGTTTGATTGTGGTTCTGCACCATGTCGCCGCCGATGGCTGGTCGATGGGCGTGCTGATCCGCGAGCTGCAGGATCTCTATGCCGGGCGGGTGCCGGCGCCGCTTTCAGTGGAGTATCCCGAAACCGCGCGGCGCGGGGCCGCGCTGACCGGCCGGGATCTGGCCTTCTGGCGGGATCGTCTGGACGGGCTGCCGCCGCCCCAGGCGGTGCCGGGGCAGCCGGAAGACCTGCCTGACGCCGCCGATCCGGTCGTGGTGGTGACCCTCCCCGAGGCCGCGAGCCGGGGGCTGGACGCGCTGGCACGCCGGGCGGGGGTGACGCCGTTCATGACGCTGCTGACGGCGGCCCAGATCCTGTTCGCGCGGCTGTGGGGCACGCGCGATTTCGCGCTGGGCACGCCGGTCGCCAACCGGCCGGACCCGGCCTCGGAAGCCCTGATCGGCTTTCTGGTCAACACGGTGGTGCTGCGCAGTTCGCTGGTGCAGGCCGATGACCGCCTGGACCGGCTGCTGGCGCAGGTGAAGGCCGATACGGTGGCGGCGCTGGCCCATCAGGCCCTCCCCTTCGACCGGCTGGTCGAGGCGCTGGATGTCGCGCGCAGCGGCACCGACAACCCGCTGTTCCGGGTGCTGGTCGCCTGGCAGCCGGGGGATCTGGCGACACCCGATCTGGCGGGGCTGGAGGTGACGCCCCGGCCCTCGCCTTTGATCGGCACGCGGCTGGATCTGGAGATCCACGGCCAGGCCGGGCCGGGCGGCTGGCATCTGGCTCTGACCTATGCGCCCCGGCGGCTGGCGCGCGCGGATGCGCAGGCGATCGGCGAACGGCTGGTGCGGGTGCTGACGGCGATGGCGGCAGAGCCGGACCAGCGCTGGACGGCGCTGCCGATCCTGGGCACCGACGAGGCGGCGCGGATCGATGCCGCGGCACGCGGGCGCCTGGTCACCCATCCGCGGGTGTTGGACGAGATCATGGCGCGGGCGGCGGAAGCCCCTGCCGCCCCGGCGCTGATCGACGGCCGGGGCAGCATCGACCGCGGCAGCCTGATCGGGCGGGCGGCGGCGCTGGCCCGGCTGCTGCCCGAGGCGCATGGCCGATCGGTCGGGTTGATGCTCGGGCGCGGTCGGGCGCATGGGATGGGGCTGCTGGGGGTGTGGCTGGCCGGGGCGGCGGCGATGCCGCTGGATCCCGATCTGCCGGATGCACGGCTGAAGACGATGATCGAGATCGGCCGGCCGGCGGCGATCATCGCCGATCCGGCGCAGCTGGACCGGCTGCGGTCGCTGACCGATCTGCCGGTGATGGTGCTGCCCGAGGGCGAGGCAAAGCCTGCGCCGGTGACGGCCATGCCCGACGATCCCGCCTATCTGCTGTTCACCTCGGGCTCTACCGGCATGCCCAAGGGGGTGATGGTGGCCTGGCGGACGCTGGACCAGCTGACCGGCTGGCATCGGGCGCGGCATCCCGTGCCGGCGCCGACGCTGGGCTTTGCGCCTCTGGGCTTCGACGTGTCGATGCAGGAGGCGGCGCTCGCCTGGGCCGAAGGCAGCCCGCTGGTGGTTGCCGACGAGACGGTCCGGCGCGACCCGGCGGCGCTGACCGCTTTCATCCGCGCGCATCAGGTCGCGCGGCTGTTCCTGCCGGTGGTGATGCTGCATGCGCTGGCCGATCATCTGGCCGCCCATCCCGAGCGGATCCCGACCTCGGTTGCGCTGATCGCGACGGCGGGGGAGCAGTTGCGCATCACCGCACCGGTGCGCGACTGGTGCCGGCAGAGCCCGTTTGCGATCGACAACCAGTACGGCCCGACCGAGACCCATGTCGTGGCGGCGGAACTGCTGCCGGCCGACGCCGTCGACAACTGGCCCGACCGGCCGGCGATCGGGCGGCCGGTGGATGGCGCGGTGCTGTTCGTGACCGACGCGGACGGTCGGGTTCTGCCCGACGAGGTGGCGGGCGAGTTGCTGATCGGCGGCACGGCCCCGGCGATCGGCTATGCCGGCGATCCGCTGCGCACGGCCGAGCGCTTCGTGACCGGCCCCGACGGCAGCCTGGTCTATCGCACCGGCGACCGGGTCATCCGTGGCCGGGACGGGCGGCTGACCTATCTGGGCCGGGCCGACGACCAGGTGAAGATCCGCGGCTTCCGGGTGGAGCCGGGCGAGATCGAGGCGGCGCTGGGCGCCCATGACGATGTCGCCCAGGTGCTGGTGACGGTGCGCGACATCGCCGGCGCCGCGACGCTGGTCGCCCATGTCGAGCCACGGGTGATGCCGGCCGACGCAGCCGGTTTCGCCGGCCGGCTGGCGGCCTGGCTGAAGACCCGGCTGCCGGCGCCGATGATACCGGCGCGCTGGGTGATCAGCCCGGCCCTGCCCCGATCGGCCAATGGCAAGCTGGACCGCAAGGCCCTGCCCGCGGTGGACGGCATCCCCCCCGGCCAGAGCGTCGGGGCCGCACCGGCGACGGAAACCGAGACAGCGCTGGCCGGGATCTGGACCGCGATCCTGGGCGTGGAGACGGTGTCGCGCGGCGACGACTTCTTCGCACTCGGCGGCCATTCGCTGCGCGCGACCCAGCTGGTTGCCCGCATCGAACGGGAGCTGGGCATCCGGGTGCAGCTGGCGACGGTGTTCGAACAGCCGACCCTTCAGGGCCTGGCCGCGGCGGTGGACGAGGCGCGCACCGACGCGCTCGCCGACGATCTGGCCCTTCTGGACGATGACGAGCTTGCCGCCCTTCTGGGCGACGACGACCTGAGCGCCCTTCTGGGCGATGACGACCTGAGCGCCCTTGCGGGCGACGACGATCCGGAGACCGCCGCATGACCGACGCCCCCCGCCCCTCGGCCGAGGCGCTGCGCGCGAAACTGAAGACGTTCTCGCCCGAACAGCGCGCGGCGCTGGAACGCAGGCTGGCGGCAGCCAGGGCGGGGGCCCCTGCCACCGGCACGGCGATCCCGCGCATTCCGCGCGACCCGCCGCCGGCGGCATCCTTCGCGCAGGAACGGCTGTGGTTCATCGACCGGCTGGCACCGGGCACTGCGGCCTACAACATGCCTGCCGTGCTGCGGCTGGCGGGCGCGCTGGACCACCGGGCGCTGGAAGACGCCATCGGGCGGATCGTCGCCCGGCACGAGGCGCTGCGCACCGCGCTGGTCGAACGCGACGGCCGGCCGGTGCAACTGATCGCCCCGCCGCCGGCTGCCTGGCCGATCGCGGTCGAGGATCTGAGCGACTGCCCGGCGGAGACGGTCGCAGCGCGGGTCGCCGCCGAGGCAGAGACGCCCTTCGATCTGGCACAACCGTTCAAGCTGCGCAGCCGGCTGCTGAAACTCGGGCCCGATGACCATCTGCTGCTGATCACCCTGCATCACGTCGCCTCGGACGGCTGGTCGCTGGGCGTGCTGACCGCCGAAATCGGCGCGCATTACGCGGCGGCACGCGCGGGCCGCGAAACCGACCTGCCGCCGCTGGCCTGCCAGTATGCCGATTTCGCCGCCTGGCAGCGCGGCCGGCTGAGCGGGGCGGCGCTGGAGCGCGAGATCGATCACTGGCGCCGCACGCTCGACGGCTTCGTGCCCGGCGAATTCCCGACCGACCGGCCGCGGCCGGCCGAGCAGCGCTTCGAGGGCGCGGTGGTCAGCCGCCGGCTGCCGGCGGCGCTGGCTGCGAAGGTCGATGCCGCAGCGCGGCGGCACAAGGCGACGCCCTTCATCATTCTGCTCGCCGCCTTCAACGCCCTGCTCGCCCGCTGGTCGGGCGAGGTGGATGTGTCGGTCGGCATCCCGGTCGCCAACCGCACCCATCCCGATCTGGAGGCGCTGATCGGGTTCTTCGTCAATGCGCTGGTGGTGCGGGTGCCGCTGGACGGCGACCCGACCATGGACGAGATCATCACCCGCAGCCGGGCGGCGGCCACCACCGCCTATGACCATCAGGACCTGCCCTTTGAACGGCTGGTGGCGGAGCTGGCGCCCGAGCGCGACCCGTCGCGGCCGCCGCTGTTCCGGATCGCCTTTGCGGTGCAGAACGCGCCCCGGGGCAGCGTCACCCTGGCCGGGCTGGAGCTGCGCCCCTTCACGGCCGAAATCACCCGCACCCGCATGGAGATGGAGTGGCATGTCTTCGAGCGCCGCGACCAGACCGGCGCCGCGGCGGGGCTGGACCTGGTCGTCGCCCATGCGACCGCGCTCTTCGACCGGGCGACGGTCGAGCGACTGATCGACGGCTTCACCGTGCTGCTGGAAGCGGGGCTCGACCGGCCGGAGACGCGGCTGTCGGCCCTGCCGGTGATGACGGCGGCCATGGAAAGGGCAGTGCTGACCGCGGGCCGCGGGCCGGCACCGCAGGCCATGCCCGCCCCCGACCTCAGCCGGGTGCTGGCAGAACGGCTTGCCACCGACCGGGTGGTGCTGGCAGAGGCTGGGGGCCCGCGGCTGACCGGCCACCAGTTGCAGGCGCGGGTGGAGCGGATGGCGGCGGCGCTGGCGGCGCGCGGGCTTGCCCCCGAAATCCCGGTGCTGCTGCTGATGGATCGCGGCATCGACCAGATCACCGCCACGCTCGCGATCTGGCGGGCGGGGCTCTGCCAGATGCCGGTCGATCCGGCCCAGCCCGATGCACGGCTGGCGGCGATGATCGCCGGCGGTGCCCCGGGGCTTGCGATCAGCACTGCCGAGGGGCTGGCACGGCTCGCCGCCCTCGCCCCCGATCTGCCCCGCTGCGGGCCGGCGGACCTTAATGCCGAGCCGCGGCCGCTGCCGGCGGTGCATGGCGACCAGCTCGCCTGGATGATCTTCACCTCCGGCTCGACCGGCACGCCCAAGGCGACGCTGGTGAGCCATGGCGGCGCGCTCAACACCGGTTTCGCCCAGGCGCGGATGCTGGGGCTGGGGACGGCCGACCGGGTGGCGCAACTCGCCTCGCCCGGCTTCGATGCCGCCCTCTCGGAACTGCTGATGGCGCTGATCGCCGGCGCCGAACTGATGCCGGTGCCGGCGGCGGTGGCACGCGACCCGCTGGCGCTGGGTGATTTCCTGGCGGCCGAACGGGTGACGGTGGCGACGCTGACCCCCAGCATGCTGGCGGCGATCGGCCGGGATCTGCCTGATCTGGCGGTGCTGCTGGTCGCGGGCGAGGCCTGCCCGCCCGAACTGGTCCGCCGCTTCGCCCCCGGACGGCGGATGGTGAATGCCTATGGCCCGACCGAATGCGCGGTCTGCGCCACCATGGCGGTCGGGCTGGACGCAGAAGCGGGGCCCCCGCCGATCGGCACCGCGATCGACGGCGCCGAGCTGCTGATCCTGGATCGCCGCGGCCGGCCGGTGCCGGATGGCGTTGCGGGCGAACTCTGCATCGGCGGCGCGGGCGTCGGCCGCGGCTATGCCGGGCGGCCGGACCTTACCGCCGAACGCTTCGTGCCCCACCCGGCGGCAGACCGGCCGGGCGCCCGGCTCTATCGCAGCGGCGACCTGGTCCGCCGCCGGCCCGACGGCGCGCTCGACTATCTGGGCCGGATCGACACCCAGATCAAACTCGGCGGCAACCGGATCGAACCCGGCGAGATCGAGGCGGTGCTGCGCGCCGACCCGGATGTGGCCGATGCGGTGGTGGATGTGATCGAGATGGAGAGGCCGGTTGCCGCCGCGCCCGCGGATGCGGGCAGCGGCCCGGCGATCGCGCTCCGCCCCGCCGATGCGCTGGCCGATGGCCGGCGGCTGGAACTCTGGCCCTCGATCGCCGAGCATTTCGTCTATGACGAAACGCTCTACCACGCCATGACCCATGACGAGGCCCGCAACGCCCATTACCGGGCGGCGATCCGCGCCGCGGTGCCGGGCAAGGTGGTGGTGGATATCGGCACCGGCGCCGATGCCATCCTGGCCCGGCTGTGCGTCGAGGCGGGCGCCGCGAAGGTCTATGCGGTGGAGCTGCTGAAAGCCTCGGCCGACGCCGCGCGCGCGACCGTGCGGCGGCTGGGGCTCGACGACCGGATCATCGTCGTCGAAGGCGATGCCCGGCGGGTGACCCTGCCCGAGCCTGCAGATATCTGCGTGTCGGAGATCATCGGCCCGATCGGCGGCTGCGAAGGCTCGGCCGTGATCCTGAACGATGTCTGGCGGCTGCTGAAACCCGGGGCGGAGATGATCCCGGCGCGCACGGTATCGATGGTGGCGGGGCTGGAACTGCCGGCGGGCTTCCGCGAGGCCCCGGGCTTTTCCAGCCTGACCGCCGGCTATGTGCGGCGGATTTTCGAGGATCGCGGCGGGCCCTTCGACCTCAGGCTCTGCCTGAAGGGCATCGGCCCCGATGATCTGCTGACCGATGCCGCCGTGTTCGAGGATCTGGACCATGCCGGGCCGGTCGCGACCGAAAGCCGGCATCGGGTGGTGCTGACCACCCGCCGCACCGGCCATCTGTCGGGGCTGACCGTCTGGCTGAAGCTGGAAGCCGCGCGCGGCCGGGTGATGGACACGCTGGGCGAGATCTGCTGCTGGTTGCCGGTTTTCCTGCCGGTCTTCGGCGAGGGCCGGCCCGTGGCCGCGGGCAGCCGCATCGCCATGACCATCACCCGCACGCTGCATGCCAACGGCATCAATCCGGATTTCCGGCTGACCGGCACGATCGAGATGCCCGACGGCACCAGCGAGCCCTTCGACTGGTTCTCGCCCAATCACGGCGCCGGGGCCGGCTTCCGCGCCTCGCCCTTCTATCGCCGGATCTTCCCGGAAACGGCAGTGCCCGACCTGCCCACCCCGACCGCGTCTCCCGGCACCGATCGCCGGCTGGTCGCCTGGGTCACGCCGCGCGGCGGGGCCGACCCCGAGGGCGATGCGGCGCTGGCCCGCGACCGGGTGGAGGAATGGCGGGCACTCTACGAGACCGCAGGGCCGGCCGCGGCAGAGACGGCAGCAGATCCGACGCCGGAGACGGACCCCGAAGACGCCCTCTTCGCCGGCTGGAACAGCAGCTATACCGGCCGGCCGATCCCGGTCGACGAGATGCGCGACTGGCGCGACCGGACGGTGACGGCGATCCGCCGCGCCATCCCCGCGGGACGCCGGCCGCATATCGCCGAAATCGGCTGCGGCGCCGGGCTGCTGCTGGAGCCGCTGGCGCCGGCTGCCGCCTCGATCCTCGGCACCGATTTCTCGGCCGCGACGCTCGCCGGGCTGGAAACCCGACTGGCGGGGCATGGCTGGGGCCATATCCGGCTGGAACGCCAGGAAGCCGCCGACCCGCTGCCGATCGACCACCCGGTCGATCTGGTGGTGATGAATTCGGTGGCGCAGTATTTCCCCGCCCCCGCCCATGTCGAAAAGGTGCTGCTGCGGATCGGCGCGGCCCTGGCCGGGGGCGGCGGCGCCTTCCTGGGCGATATCCGCGATCACGGGCTGGCCGGGATCTTCCATGCCTCGGTTCTGGCCTTTCAGTCCGGCGGCGCCCTGCCCGACCGCGACGACGTGGCCCGGGCGGTGGCGGCGGATGAAGAGCTGATGCTGGATCCGGCCTGGTTCCACGGCCTGATCGGCCGCATTCCGGGCCTCGCCCATGTCGAAACCCTGATCAAGCGCGGCCGGGGCGACAATGAACTGGTGCGCTATCGCTATGACGTGATGGCGGTGTTCGGCCCGGCCCCCGCGCCCATCCGCCCCGAGCTGACGCTGCCCTGGCCGGGGCCGGAGGCCCTGGCGACGCGGCTCGCCACAGTCGCGGGGCCGGTCGAGGTGACCGACATCCCCGATGCCCGGATTGCCGAAGACACCGCCCGGGCGATGCGGCTGGGGCTGGTTCCCACAACTGCCGCAGGTGATGCGGCCGATCCCGACAGCCTGCACGAGCTGGGCCTGCGCCTGGGCCGGGCGGTGCGGCTGGCGCCGGCGGCCTCCGGCATCGCGGGCGCGATGGATGCGCTGTTCGATGTGCCGGGCCTGGCCGACGACCCGCTGGCCCGGGGCTGGATGCGCAGCCCGCGGGCGCGGGGCCGGTTGGCAAACGATCCCTTGGCGCGCCGCCGCAAGGCCGCCCTCGCCGACCGGCTGCGCCGCCGGGCGCGTGAGGTGCTGCCGGCGGCGATGGTGCCGCAGGCGGTGATGGTGCTGGACCGGCTGCCGCTCGGCGCGTCGGGCAAGCTCGACCGGGCGCGGCTGCCGCGGCCCGAGACGGCGGCCGGCCGCCATCCGGCGCGCGATCCCGCCCGCGCCCTGCCGGCCGACCGGCTGGAAGCGGCGCTCCTGGCGCTGTGGGAAGAGCTGCTCGGCACCGCGCCGATCGGGGTGGAGGATGATTTCTTCGCCCTGGGCGGCCATTCCCTGCTGGGGGTGCGGCTGGTGGCCGAGGTGAAGGCGCGGCTGGGCGGCACGGTGCCGCTGGACCTGCTGATGCGCGCGGGCAGCGTGCGGGCGATGGCCGACCATCTGCGTGCGACAGATGCCGGGGCTGGAGATGCAGCGGCAGATGGCGGCCGCCTGGTGCCGCTCCGCCGCGACGGCAGCGGCGCCCCGCTCTTCTGCCTGCCACCGGGTGGCGGCACGGTGTTCTGCTATGGCCCGCTGGTCGACCGGCTGGCCCCCGGCCGCCCGGTCTGGGGCCTGCAGGCGGCGGGTGTGGAGCCGGGCGAGACCCCGCATGAAAGCCTGGAGGAGATGGCGGCCGCCTATCTGGCGGCGATCCGCCACATACAACCGAAAGGACCTTATCACCTGATCGGCTGGTCCTTCGGCGGGCATGTCGCCTATCAGATGGCGGCGATGCTTGAGGCGGCGGGTGAAGAGGTCGCGCTGCTGGCCCTGCTCGACACCTTCCCGCCCGAACATGTGCCGCGGGTGGATGAACGCTACCGGCGCGAGGAAGCCTATCTCGCCTATCTGGCCGGGCTGGCCGGGCTTGCGGTCGCAGAAGACGAGCTGGCACCGCTCACCTCGCCGGCGCGGATCCGCCTGGTGGCGGACCGCGCGGTGGCGGCCGGCGCCCTGCCCGCCCGCGACGCCGAGGGCACGGTGCGCCGCCTGCTGGCCCTGACCCAGATCTCGGGCCGCCTGGCGCGCGAGGCGCAGCTGCCCGGCTATGGCGGCCCGCTCGCCATGCTGCGCGCGGCCGAAGCCCTGACCCCGGCCCTGGAAGACCTGGCCCGCCACGACCCGGCCTGCGGCTGGGGCCGCCACGCCGCCGGCCGCCTCACCACCGCAACCGTGCCGGGCCGCCACGACACGATGATGACCGCCCCCCATGTCGACCGCCTGGCAACCGCGATTGACCATCTGCTGACGCAGACTGTCACCGAGACGGCGGCAGGGTAAGATCAGACCAGACCAACCACCAGAAGACATCCCCCCGGGGGGGGACCGGATACAGGAGATGCAGGATGAGCTGGGACGACGAAGAAGACCGTACGATCTATGAAGTGGTCGTGAACCACGAGGAACAGTATTCGATCTGGCCCGCCGACCGGGACCTGCCGCTCGGCTGGAACAAGGCCGGCAAACAGGGCCCGAAGGCGGAGTGCCTGGACTATATCAAGGAAGTCTGGACGGATATGCGGCCGCTTAGTCTGCGGAAGAAGATGGAGGAGGATGAGCGGCGGCGGCAGGCGGAGGAGAGGTGAGGTTTAGGGCGGGGCAATGTGACGCCGTGCCCCGCTTTTATGCGGGCCCCGGCCCGAACGGGCCGCCCGCGCTGGCCGGTGGCCGATGCTTTTTCCCGGCCATTTCCGTCATGCCCCTGACGTGGGCAACAACGCCGAGCGCCTTTGCGACATAGGCCGCATCGCCGGTTTCGACGGCATCGGCGATGAAGGCAGCGATTTCGTCGTCATCGACCAGTGCGGCGGCGGGGTCGTAGGTGGTGAGGGTTTCGGCCATCCTGGTTACTCTATTCTTTGGCGAACGTCTTGGCGGTGTCGCGGGCCGGTGACGCTTCATCGCCGTTTTTTCGCTGATCGAAAGGCCCTGCACACGCGCGGGAGGATCGACGTGAAGGCCCGCCACGTCATGCAATTCCCTTCGAGAAGGCCGCATCGTTCGACAGTTTGAACTTGGAACTGCCGCCAGCGACATGGGACACGGCGATGGGCTCTCCGGATCTTCCGAACCGTAATAACCGCCAGCCCACAGATCAAGGCCATGGCGCATGCCTCGCCTCATGAGGCGATGGCTTCTAGAGCAAATTGCCCGGTCATCCCCACGCCGGGCATTCGTCGGGTTCTTAGGCACATGCGGCTCAAGCTGCGCCCACTGTTCGTCCGACGGCCAGAAAAGCTGAGACATCGTGTTCCTCGTGGTTGCAGGCCACTGGAATCGCATGACGATCTCATTTTCGTGAGGCACGTTGGGTTTTGTCCTAAGGGGAAGTCAATAAATAAAAACATCTCCGAAAGATGTTCAGCGCTGCTGCTATTGCCAAACCTGGAATGTCTGATGCAAATTTTTTGCGGGATATTCGCTTCATGAGGTTTGACGACGACGTCCATATGAGTACAGAATAGAAAAAAATTTCGTCCAACTTAAATGACCGAGCACATCGTCCCTTCAGCCGATCGGAGGCACAGTGGGTATCGCAGACGACTTCCAGACATTTCTCGACAACATAAAAGTCAACAACGAAGCCAGTATTTCGCTTCGCTATGGCGAAATCACAGCCGCTCTCAATAAAAAATTTCGCGATACGGATTCAAAAACGGCCAATAGCTTACAAGTCGGCTCTTATGGACGTTGGACGGCGATAAAAGGCATTTCTGACTTAGACATGATCTACGTCGTTCCTGCCGGAAAATGGGATACCTACAAAGACAATGGCCACTATGCACTCCTTCGCGACATCAAAGACGCGATCAAGGCGCGTTATCCATCGACGGCGGTAAAGGTCGATAGATTGGTGGTACAGGTTCTCTATACGGATTTTCACATTGAGGTAATGCCCGCTTTTCGACAATTGGATGGAAGCTACAAATATCCGGACACGGCGAAGGGTGGTTCGTGGAAAATAACTAAACCACATGCCGAACTCGACGAGATGACATTAGCAAATATTCGAAAGAACCGAAATCTACGTCGCCTGTGCAAAATGACGCGAGCTTGGAAAAACAAGCACGGTGTAGCGATGGGTGGCCTACTGATCGATACACTCGCCTACAATTTCCTCGAATCCACCGACACATACGATACAAAAAGTTATCTGTATTACGATTTTATGTGCCGTGATTTTTTCAAATTTTTGTCTGAGCAACCAAAGCAGTCCGAATACGCCGCTCTCGGCAGCAGGCAGCGCGTACGGGTCAAAAAGAGATTCGAGAAAGAAGCCCAAAAGGCGCATGAACTCTGCCTTAAAGCTATCGAGGCGAGTGGACAAGCCAATGAACGCCAGAAGTGGCGCGACGTTTTTGGAAATGGCTATCCCGCCCCAGTGTCTAAATCGACAAACGAAGCAGCATTCTCTAAAGCTGTATTCCGCGATACGGAAGAGTTTATTGAAGACCGCTTTCCAGTGGATGTGCGTTATGACATGCAGATCGATTGCGAGGTGATCCAGAATGGCTTCCGCCCGACGCTCTTGCTCGACCTTCTCGAACGCCGCGGCATTCTTCGACGCAAGAAAAGGCTCCGCTTTTTCATAACGGATAGCTCCGATCTTCCTCCCGAGGTTGACATCTACTGGAAAGTACTAAATCGTGGTGCCGAGGCTGAGCGCCGCGATATGATACGTGGCCAGATTTTCCGGGACAGTGGCTCCCGGGAGCAGCGCGAAAGCACTGATTTTCACGGTGATCATCGTGTCGAATGTTATGCGGTTTTGAACGGAGTGGTTGTCGCACGGGACGGCATTCGCGTCCCCATAAGCTCCGAGGTAGACGACGATGCAACCTGATTATGACATCACCCTCGAAGATCAGATCCGAGAGTGTTTCGGCAGGGTCGTCTACACGCACAAGACGCACGAGCGTATGGCCGATAACTGCGCCAAAAGGCTCAATCGCTACAAAATCCTCCAGATTGTTCTCACTGCACTCACAAGCACAAGCGCAGTTGGCGCGATTATAACAAACGAAGAATGGGTTGAATTTATAACGGCCTTGGTGTCATTCCTTACTTTATTGGTAACGACATACTTGAAGAATTTTGATCTGGGCTCTACGGCACAAAAGCACCGCGAGGCGGCCGCTAAACTATGGAATGTGCGGGAATGCTATTTTTCGCTTCTTACAGATCTACCAACACTTGATCGACAGACTGCTGTCGAACGTCGCGATGAGCTACAGACAATGCTGGCCGCGCTATATCAGGCTGCTCCACAAACAAACGGGAAGGCCTACATCGAAGCTCAGAAGCGACTGCAAAAGATGGAAGACCTGACGTTCAGCGCCGATGAGATCGACTGTTTCCTGCCATTGTCATTGAAGCGTTCGGGGGGTCGGCCGAAAGCAGTCGAGCAGCACTGAAATCAACGGAGATATATTTTCTAGAGGCGTTAGCGACCTGAGCAACCGGAAAGAAAGGTAACGCTTCAGACCCGGAGCATAGCTAACAACTCACCCCCTCCTCCCCCAAACCCCAAAAAACACCACCCAGAACACCACCGCCGCGACAATCGCCGTCGCCACCAGCGCCCAGCTCATGCCCACCGGTTCGGCCAGGCGCCAGATCGGTTCGGCCGGGGTGACTTCGGGGTTCTGGACGATGGAGAACAGCGACAGGTTGTTGGCGAGGTGGACGCCGATCGCCGGTTCCAGGCGCTGGGCCTTGACCGTCAGCGCCGCCGCGAACAGGCCGGCGATGAACAGGCTGGCATAGGTTTCGGGCGTGTTGGCGGGGCTGTAATGGTAGAGGGAGAAGATCAGCGCAGCGCCGATGGCGGCGACCACCGGGCGGCCGATCACGGCGTAGACGCCCTGGAGGGGATAGGCGCGGAAGACCAGTTCGTCGGAGGTCGCCTGGATCAGGTAGAGCACGAGGCCGAGGGCCAGGCCCGCGATCCAGCCTGCCGGTTCGAACACGAAGTTGAAGGTCACCGGCTGGCCGGCGAGCCAGATGCCGGCGAGCGAGGACAGCGTCACCAGCGGCAGATAGATCACGAAGGCGAGGCCGACCAGCTTCAGATTATAGGTGCGCGTCGGCGAGATCAGGGTCATGAACGGCCGCTGGTTGAGCAGCCGGACCACCAGAAAGACGCCCAGGATCCAGATCGGGAACATCGCCATCCAGATCAGGAAGCCCACGATATTGGCCGTGGTCGCGAACAGGTTGACCATGGCATCGGGGGGGCCGTAGGTGCTGATCGCCCAGGCCTGGATCGGGCCGATCACCTGGGCGGCGCCCAGCGGCACCACCAGGAAGATGATGATCAGCCCGATGCCATAGATCACCTCGCTGCTGCGGCCGAGGCGGCCCATGTCGAGATAGGCATTGGACGGAGCGGCCGGGCCGGGGCCGCCTGCTGAACCGGTTGCGGCAGAACCGGTTACGGCAGAACCGGTTACGGCAGAGCCGGATGCGGCAGCCCCTGCCGATGCGGTGCTGGTCTTCTCGCTGGCGGTCATGGGCACCCCTTCCTGATCCCTCCGGCCGGCCTGCACGGCCCGGCCTCCCCCTCTCGGGTGCCCACTCTATCACCAGGTTGTGGCGATCTGCATCACGGAGTGACTATCGATGCGCAATCTTTTCTAAAGGTTCACAACGTGCGGTCGCGAGCGGCGATCAGGCCGTTGACCAGGGCGACCAGGCCGATGCCGCTGAGCAGCCAGGCGACCAGCGACCAGCCGCCGGTGAGTTCGTGGATCAGGCCGATGGCGAGCGGCCCGAGTGCCGCAAGCGTGTAGCCCACCGACTGGGCCATGCCGGAAAGCCGGGCCGCCGTCATCGCATCGCCCGACCGCAGCACGATCATCACCAGCGCCAGCGCGAAACAGCCGCCCTGGCCGATGCCCAGCACCACCGCCCAGGGCCACATGGTCGCAACCGGCCCCCACATCATGCCGAGCATGCCCGAAATCGTGCAGGCCATGATCGCCAGCACCCAGAGCTGCTGATTGCGCCGCCGGGCCGCCAGCACGGGCACGAACAGCGCCGAGACCGTCTGCACCAGCAGCGACACCGACACCACGAGGCCCGACATCACCACGCTGACGCCACGATCCTGCAGAATGCTGGGCAGCCAGCCGAACACCGAATAGGCGAGCGAGCTTTGCAGGCCCATGAACAGCGTGATCGACCAGGCGAGCGGCGAGGTCAGCAGCCGCGTGCCGGTATGGGGCCGGTGCCCCGCCCGGGTGTCGAGATGGCGCGCCGCCGGCCACCAGACCGCCGCGGCGAGCAGCGCCGGGATCGCCCAGACCCCCAGCGCCACCGCCCAGCTGCCGCTGGCCTCGGCAATCGGCGCGGTGACCCCGGCGGCGATCGCGGCACCGCCGCAGAGCGCCATGGTGTAGATGCCGGTCAGCAACCCTGCCTTGTCAGGGAAGGCCTGTTTTACAACGCCCGGCAGCAGGACCCCGGCAATGCCGATGCCGGCACCGCCCAAGAGCGAGCCGGCGAACAGGCCGGTGGGCCCGAAGAAGCCACGCAGCACCACGCCCACCGCAATCATCACCAGCGCCACCACCGCGGCGGCCGGCACGCCGATGCGGCGAGCGAGCATGGGGGCTGCCGGGCCGAACAGGCCCAGGCACATCACCGGCAGGGTGGTGACCAGGCTGGCGGTGGCGCTGTCGAGGCCGAGCGCGGCGGAGACGGTGCCGAGCAGCGGCCCGATGCTGGTGAGCGCCGGGCGCAGGTTCAGCGCCACCAGCACGATGGCGACGATCAGCAGCAGCGCGGCACCGCGGCTGACGGCGGCAGAGGATCGCGGGGACGAGGTGGACATGGTCACAGACCGGGGGCTTTCAGTGTGCGGAGGGGCTTGGTACGGGAGGCTTTCGGGGGCGAAGACGGGTCGGACAACCGGCCTTCGACCACCGCCATCAGCGGCGCCAGCAGGTCGCGTGCCGCCTGCGCCGCCCGGTCGGGATCGCGCGCCGCGATGGCATCGCGCACCGCGACATGGGCGGCGAGGCTCGGCTCCGGCAGGCTCCGATCGGCGAGCGAGATGCGCAGATAGCGGCGCAGCTGATTGGTGAACCAGCCATAGAGTTCGGCGAGCGCCGCATTGCCGGCAGCCTCTGCCACCGACAGGTGGAAGGCGATGTCCTGTTCCAGATAGGTCTCGAAGGCGGCGGGATCACTTGGGGCCGGCTCGACCAGACCGCGGGCGGCCAGGGCACGGTCGATGCGGGCCAGGCTGTCGGGCGTCACGCGGAGCGCCGCGAGCCGCGCCGCCTCCACCTCCAGCGCCGCGCGCAGCTCCAGATGATCGCGCAGCCCGGCATTGGCAACCCGGCGCAGGGCGTCGGCCGGCTCGTCGACCGCCCGGACATAGGTGCCGTCGCCCTGGCGGACCTCCAGCAGGCCCAGATAAGCGAGCGCCCGCACGGCCTCGCGCACCGTGCCGCGGCCGACGCCCAGCGCCTGGGCCAGCTCGGGTTCCGGCGGAATCCTGTCCCCTGCCCCCCAGCCATCCCGGCCGATCTGGGCACGCAGCCGCTCGATCGCGGCATCGACGAGGCTGCGCCGGGCGACGGCGCCGAGGCTGGACATGGGGGGCAGGCTCCGCTGACATCGGTTCAGCCGATCATCCGATGTTTCGGGCCGGGATGCGAGCGGGAATGGGGGCGAAAATGGGCGGCCTGACAGGCCGCCCTCAGCCGCGCCGCCGCCGGATCTCGGAGCGGAGGAGAGACACCGCACCCGCCGCCGACATCAGGGCGAGCGTGAACCAGGTGAGCGCATAGACCAGATGGCTGTCGGGGAAGCTGACTTTCGTGAGCCCGCCCACGGGATAGCCGCCGGGGGCGGTTTCCGCGGCATCGACGAAATAGGGTGCGACCTCCGTCAGCCCGCGGGCCCGGGCGATCGCCGCAACGTCACGGGAATACCAGGCCTCCGCCGCCGGGTCGTTCTCGCGCAGAAAGCCGCCGCCGGGTTCGGTGATCCGCATCAGGCCGATGACCCTGGTGTCGGTGTCGATCTGGCCGGCGGCGCGGTTGGCGGGGTCTTTCCGCTCGGGCGGGACGAAGCCGCGATTGACCAGCACGGTGAAGCCGCGATCGTCGGTGAAGGGCGTCACCACCCAATAGCCGGCGCCGAGATCGGTGGTGGCGCGGACCAGGGTCTCGCGGTCGTTCAGGAAGCGGCCGGCAAGCGCCACGCGGCGATATTCGTCGCCGTCGCGGGTGATCCGGGACCAGGCATCAGGACCCGGGGCCGCGACCGGATCCTGATGGATGCGGGCATCGACGCGCGCGATCAGATCATGCTTCCAGGCCCGGCGCTCCACCTGCCAGATGCCGAGCGCCAGCCCACCGGCAATGCCAATGAGAAAGAGGACGCCCACCAGAATGAGCGTCCCCGTCCTGCGGCCGCGCCGCCTGCCGGGAGGGGCCCCCTTTTCGGGACGCCCCCCTTCCGGCGTGATGTCGCCTTTCGGCTTGGTCACGGCAGCTGGCTCATGTCGTGGACCGGCATCATGTTGGTGTTCAGATGGTACATGACCCACATGGACCCGGCGAGGGTGATCGCCACGATGATGACGGTGAAGGTGAGGGACAGCATGTTCCAGCCGCCCTCGGAGCTGAGGTTCATGTGCAGGAAGTAGACCATATGGACCACGATCTGCACGGCCGCGAAGGCCATGATCACCACGGCCGTGGTCTGGGCGTCTTCGATCACGCCGCCCATCACCAGCCAGAAGGGGATCGCCGTCAGGATGACGGAGAGGATGAACCCCTTCATATAGCCGCTGAAAGAGGCGTGGCCCGCGCCGTGATCGTCTTCGTGGGCGTGCCCGTGGGCCTGCCCGTGGACGTTGGCGCCGTGCAGGCTGTTCAGCTCCGCGCTCATCGCAGCATCCCCATCAGATAGACGAAGGTGAAGACGCCGATCCACACGACGTCGAGGAAGTGCCAGAACATGCTGAGGCACATCAGGCGGCGGCGGTTGGCCGGAACCAGGCCGCGCTTCGAGACCTGAACCATCAGCGTCACCAGCCAGATGGTGCCGAAGGTGACGTGCAGGCCATGGGTGCCGACCAGGGTGAAGAAGGCCGACAGGAAGGCGCTGCGCTGCGGCGTGGCACCGATATGGATCAGATGCGCGAACTCGTAAAGTTCGATCGAGAGGAAGGCGAGGCCGAAGAGCCCCGTGATCCCCAGCCACATCTGGGTCTCGGCCACCTTGCGCTTCTCCATCGAGATCATGGCGAAGCCGTAGGTGATGGACGAGAGCAGCAGCATGGTGGTGTTGAGCGCCACCAGCTCCAGGTCGAACAGGTCGCGGGGCGCCGGCCCGGCGGCATAATTGCCACCGAGCACGGCATAGACCGCGAAGAGCGCCGCAAAGATCAGGCAGTCGCTCATCAGGTAGATCCAGAAGCCGAGATACGTGCTGCTGCCTTCGGCGTGCGCGTGCTCTTCTTCCAGGTAGAACGGGCGGGCCTTTGCGGCCCGGCCCGAGGCCGGACGACCCGAAGCGGAGGGGGCGCCGTGAACGGTTGCAGTCATGTCGTCACCCCTGAACCGCGAGCTGGCGGGTCCGCTCGGCTTCCGTCTTCTCCACGGTTTCGACCGGGATGTGGAAGTCGCGGTTGTAGTTGAAGGTGTGATAGATCGCCGACCCGATCAGCGCCACGAAGGACACCGCCGCCAGCCACCAGATGTACCAGATGAGCGCCACGCCGAGCACGACGCTGAGCCCCGCCAGGATGATGCCGGCGCCGGTGTTCTTGGGCATGTGGATCGAGCGGAAGCCCATCTGCGGACGCTGATAGCCGTTCTGCTTCATATCCCACCAGGCATCACGATCGTAGATGACCGGCGTGAAGGCGAAGTTGTAGTCCGGCGGCGGCGACGAGGTCGCCCATTCCAGCGTGCGCGCATCCCAGGGGTCGCCGGTGGTGTCGCGCAGCTTGTTGCGGTTGCGGACGCTGACCGCGATCTGGATCAGGAAGGCGGCGATGCCGCCCGCGATCATCACCGCACCCAGGGCGGCGATCACGAACCAGATCTGCAGCGACGGGTCGTCGAAGACCCGCATGCGGCGGGTGACGCCCATCAGGCCCAGCACGTAGAGCGGCATGAAGGCGAAGTAGAAGCCCACCACCCACAGCCAGAACGAGACCTTGCCCCAGAAGACGTCGAGCTTGAAGCCGAAGGTCTTCGGGAACCAGTAGGCGATGGCGGCGAAGGCGCCGAACAGCACGCCGCCGATGATGACGTTATGGAAATGGGCGATCAGGAACAGGCTGTTGTGCAGCGAGAAGTCCGCCGGCGGCACCGCCAGCAGCACGCCGGTCATGCCGCCGATCACGAAGGTCAGCATGAAGGCGACCGTCCACATCATCGGCAGCTCGAAACGGATGCGGCCGTGATACATGGTGAACAGCCAGTTGAACATCTTCGCGCCCGTCGGGATCGAGATGATCATGGTGGTGATGCCGAAGAAGGCATTCACGCTGGCGCCCGAGCCCATCGTGAAGAAGTGATGCAGCCAGACGATGTAGGAGAGGACGGTGATGGCGACGGTCGCATAGACCATCGACTTGTAGCCGAACAGGCGCTTGCCGCAGAAGGTCGCGGTGACCTCCGAGAACACGCCGAACATCGGCAGGATCAGGATGTAGACCTCGGGATGGCCCCAGATCCAGATGAGGTTGACGTACATCATCGGGTTGCCGCCGAAGTCGTTCGTGAAGAAATTGGTCCCCACGTAACGGTCGAGCGACAGCAGAGCCAGAACGGCGGTCAGGATCGGGAAGGCGGCGACGATCAGCACGTTGGTGCAGAGCGCGGTCCAGGTGAAGACCGGCATCTTCATCATGGTCATGCCGGGCGCGCGCATCTTCACGATGGTGCAGATCAGGTTCACGCCCGACAGCAATGTGCCGACGCCCGCGATCTGCAGGGCCCAGATATAGTAGTCGACGCCGACATTCGGGCTGTAGGCGATGTTCGACAGCGGCGGATAGGCCAGCCAGCCGGTCTGGGCGAATTCACCCACGAACAGCGACATCATGATCAGGACCGCGCCGCCGGTCGTCATCCAGAAGCTGAAATTGTTCAGGAACGGGAACGACACGTCGCGGGCGCCGATCTGCAGCGGCACGATGTAGTTCATGAGACCCGTGACGATGGGCATCGCCACGAAGAAGATCATGATCACGCCGTGGGCCGTGAAGACCTGGTCGTAATGATGGGCGTTGAGATAGCCTTCGCTGCCGTTGAAGGCGATGGCCTGCTGGAGGCGCATCATGATCGCGTCGGCAAAGCCACGCAGCAGCATGATGATGCCCAGCACCATGTACATGATGCCGATGCGCTTGTGGTCCACCGTGGTGAACCACTCCTTCCAGAGGTAGCCCCACAGGCGGTAGCGGGTGAGGACGGCGAAGAGGGCGAGGCCGCCGAGGGCGACCGCGATGAACGTTCCAACCACGATCGGCTCGTGGAGCGGCAGTGAGTCCAGGCTCAGCCGGCCGAGGAGGAACGACGTCCCTGCGGTTTGTTCAGACATGATTACCGGAGTCTCAGGTCAGGAATTGGCGGGGCCGGGCACGCCGGTCTCGGGGGCCGGGGTCAGCAACGACACCGCCTTCGGGGCCGGACTCACGTCCTGGTTGTTGTTGGCATTGATGACCGGGGCATTGATGGCCGGCAGCGGAGCGGCAGGGCCGCCGGCGCGAACGCCGATCGGGTCGTCGGTGGTGCAGAGCGCGGCGACATAGACCGGCTCGGGGCCGAACACCGCACCGCGGCGACCGGTCTTGTCGTATTCGAGCGAGGCCACCGGGATGACGTTGTTGATGCCCGCGATGCCGAGGCCGCCGCGGTCGTCGATCGCCATCATCTCCCCCATGCACATCTTGCCCGGCTCGACGCACATGTTGAGGATGCGGTCATAGAGCTTGGGGTCGGCATGGGCGTAGTGCATGACCGGCACGTTCTCGCTCGGCCGTTCCAGGGTCAGATAGGTCGGCCCGTCGAGCGTCTGGCCCGACGCGCGCACGGTGGAGACCCAGCCCGCGAACTCGTCCTGCGACAGGCCGTGGAACTTGAAGCGCATGCCCGAGAAGCCGGCGCCGCTGTAATTGGCCGAGAAGCCATCGAAGGTGCCCGGCTTGTTGATCACCGCGTGCAGCTTGGTCTGCATGCCCGGCATGGCATAGATCTGGCCCGCCAGCGCCGGCACGAAGAACGAGTTCATCACCGACGAGGCGGTGATCCTGAAGGTGATCGGCCGGTCGACCGGCGCCGCCATCTCGTTGACGCTGGCGATCCCGTATTCGGGATAGATGAACAGCCACTTCCAGTCGAGCGCGACCACCTCGACCTCCAGCGGCGTCACATCGGCGGCGACCGGCTGATCGGGGCCGATGCGGTCGAGCGGCTTGTAGGGGTCGAGCGCGTGGGTGCTGATCCAGGTCACCGTGCCCAGGCACAGGATGATCACCAGCGGTGCGCCCCAGACCGCCAGCTCGATCTTCGTGGAATGGCTCCACTCGGGCTCGTAGCGGGCGTTCTTGTTGGACTGCCGGTATCGCCAGGCGAACAACACGGTCAGAAGCATGACCGGCACGATCACCAGCAAAATCAGCACGGTCGACAGAAGGATGAGGTCCCTCTGCTGCGACGCAATGTCACCAGACGGATTGATCAGGACGAGATTACAACCGCCCAACAACGCCATGAGAGGCAGGGTGGACAGGACGCGGATCCGGCTCAAGACAGTACTCATGGGATAGGGTGTCACTTTTGTGCGGCGCAACAACGGACCATTGCGGCGCGCATCATAGGACTCGCCCCTGCCGAAGGCAAAAGCGAAGGTCGGCCATCCTGACCAACCTCTGGTCTCATGGCCTGCTGTGCGGCCTGGAACCTATATGGTTCCCAAGACTCTGCAGGGCCCGTAGATGCAGTGCGACATATTGGCGCATCGCGGATGCGAAGGGCCTGCGGCGGCGTCTGCGTCTCTTATGGATAAGTTATTTATCGCAGAACGAAATTTCAGTGCGGTCAACGGCGCGCATATCCGCAGACCGCACGGGCGCGCCCCGGCATGCGGCGACAGGGGCACTTGACCGACGACGGCGCCTCCCCTTGCGGCGGGGGCTGCGGGCGGGAATGGCGGGGGATGGTCAACCGGGGGGAGGGTGATGGGTCATTGGTCGGGTCTGGACGGCCGTTTAAAGATGGAGATATGGCCGACTTCAGCGCAACCGTTTCGCACGAAATACATAGGACAATTAAATCATCAAAGAATTTCATAATCTCACATTTATGCAGATTTTAGCTGTCGCCCCGGCCCTGCATGAGCCTTCCACGTCCTAAATTTACACCACCACCCTGGCGACATCCTCAGAGAACGCATATCATTTCTTATCTTCAGGCACTCATATCCTCGACCTTACTTACCTGCCTCTGTATGACCCCTCCACCGTCATCCCGGCGGAGGCCGGGAGGACAGTAGAGATGTTAAACAGAGGATGGCAGGTACAGAATTGGACACGGGCACCAGAGTCAGACACAAGCATCACCACATAAGTGACATGAGTCTTCTATAAGATGGAGAATAGATGCTGACGCCTGAAGACGTCGTGAACAGGCTGGCACGTCTCAGCTTTGCCCGCCTGCGCCCCAGCGAACGCCGCAAGCTCGCCGAGGCCCTGGATACCCCCGAACTGAGGGGGCAGGTGTTCGATCGCTTCGGGGCGTTCCTGCGCGGCCTGCCGCTGGAGACGGCCGACGGGCAGGATGAGTTGCTGGTGGCCGTCGCAGATCTGAACATGATCGGTTTCTGGGATCGCCTGCCCAAGCGTGTCGTCCACGACTGGCAGCGCTTCGGCGTCGACTGCGAACGGCTTCAATGTCTGGCCAGGCTGGTTCGGGGATATGACGGCCCTGCCGCAAACAGGATTCAGCACGTTCTGAACCCGCAGGGGCAGCACGACAAGACCATCCAATCCGCTACGGATATCCACCAGATCATTTACTGATCACAGACAGCCGGGCAGATGAGGCCAGGGGCGGCTTGGCAGATCGCGAGCAAAGCGACGATAAGTCCATCTTGCACGCCAGCCGCATCACGGACTGCACCGAGCCCTCCATACGCCCCTAAACACGCGTGCCTGCGGCCGCATCATCCTCCTCCCCCCAAACCCGCATCACTGCCGCCACCACCTCCTCCCACACTCCCGGCTCGCCCAGCACCGGCATCTCGCGAGTAAGGGCGTTGCTGAGCCTGCCCTGGTGCTGCTCGATCGTGCGCAGCACGCGGTCCGCCTGGGGATCGGGCATCTCCACCACCTCCTTCAGCGCCGCGCGCGCCCGGGCGTGGCGGCGGAGGTCGCGGGCCTCCGCCCGCATCCGTTCCCTGATCGTGCGGTCCAGGATCCGGGCCAGGAACACGACATGCGGGGCCAGATCCGGGTAGCGCCAGGAGGGCCGGGCCATGTCGGGATCATTGATTTCGATATCCGAGACGATGCCATCCGGGTACATGGCCCCGGTCGGCCGGAAGCTGATCTGATCGCGCATCGCCTGCATCAGCGGCGCCGAGACCTCGTCCAGCACCTGATCATAGGCGCGTCGTTCGCCGGGATCATCGGTGATGACGGCCGAGACCGGCAGGATAACCGGAGCGGGGATCGTGCCGTCGCGCCGCAGCAGGTCGTTGATCAGGAAGCGATGGACACGGCCGTTGCCGTCGGCGAGCGGATGGATATAGACGAAGCCGAAGGCGGCGACCGCCGCCCGCATCACCGGCGACTGACCAGCGGTCTTCACCAGGAAACTGCGCAGCCCGTCGAGCATCGGGACCAGGTCTTCGGCGGGCGGGGCCACATAGTGGACGAGGTTCTGATAGCGCGAGGTCTCGCCGATGAAGACCGGTGACTGGCGCAGGCCGAAGCGGCCGATCACGGTCTTTTCTCCCAGGATCTCGCGCTGCAACAGAGCCAGGGCGGCATCGTCGAGCGGCACACCCCCCTGCCCCGTGCGCCGGGCCATGACATCCGCAAAGCGCTGGATCCGCGTCGCCTTATCGGCCTCGCCCTCGATCGCAAAACTCGACCGGCTTTCCCTGAGAGTCAGCCAGGCCGCCGCGCGCATCAGCAGATCTTCGCCGAATTCGGCCACCAGATCTTTGAAAAGTGCCGAAACGTCCAGCGCCGCCGCCTGCACCATGGCAGGCGTCCGAACCAGGATCGGACAGAAATGCCGCGTGCCCGGCAGGTTGTCGTTCACCCGCCAGCGCGCCACCTTCTGTACTTGATCGGGCGATGCCGCGACCAGGCCCGCCGCATCGATCGCATCGACATAATTGCCGCCGGATCGAGGCGGGACCTGCAGCATACGCCCGGTCAGCCACTCGTAGAGAAAGGCCGCGCGACGCGCATAGCGCCCGGTCGGCTCTTCCGCCACCCAGTTCTGGACGATGTCGGGCCCGCTTGCCGTGAACAGCCGCGCCAGAAAGTCCAGATGCGGCACCTCGTGGCGCAGATGAAACTGAAGATGAGCGGCCGGATGGGGCGCCGGCCGCATCGCCTCGACCCAGGTTTCGCGGGACACGACGCCGTCGGTCTGCGTCATCCGCCGCCCGCCGATCCGGCTGGTCACCCGAAGCCGGCCTGGCAGGGCGATGCCGTAATGCCGCATCAGCCAGGCAGCGCCGACAGGGTCATCCACGACATCAGGCATAGCAGACCTCCAGCCGGTGCGGCGGCAGGCTGCGCTGGAACAGCAATGCCCCGACCCGAAACCCTATCCGCCGTTTACGCCTGCGCAAAATCGTTTATACCGCGGGCCTTCTGCGCAAATCTGATGATGCCATGGGTGTCCGCTCACCCTATCCCATCAATGATGTCCAGATACCGCCGCACCGTCTCGTCCCAGCCATAGTCCAGTGCTTCGGCGGTGATGGCGTGGCCGATGGAGACTTCCAGGCAGCCAGGCGCGCGCGACAGGAAGTCGGCGAGGTTGACCAGGTTCAGGTCATGGCCGGCATTGAGGCCGATCCCGGCTTGCGCGGCGGCCTGGGCGGTGGCGGCCACATAGGCGGCGGCGGGTTCGAAATCCGGGCGGTCCCAGGCCATGGCGTAGATGCCGGTATACATCTCCACCCGGTCGGCCCCCAGCGCCTTCGCCGCGGCCGGGGCCTTGGGGTCGGGGTTGATGAACACGGCGATGCGCGCGCCCGAGGGCCGCACCAGATCGATGCCGCGGGCGAGTTCTTCGGCCCGGCTGTCGAAATCCCAGCCCTCTTCCGAGGTGCGCGCCCCCGGCGCGTCGGGGACCAGCGTCACCTGATGCGGGCGGACCTGGTTGACCAGCTCGGCGAAATCTCCCGACGGGTAGCCTTCGATGTTGAACTCGGCGCCGATCACCTCGGGCAGGTCGGTCGCGAACAGCCCGGCCAGGTCCATCACATCGCTGCGCCGGATATGGCGCTCGTCCGGTCGGGGATGGATGGTGATGCCATGGGCGCCGGCGCGCAGCACCCGCTTCGCCGTCGCCAGCACATCGGGATAGCCGTTGTCGCGCTGATTGCGGAGCAGCGCCACCTTGTTGAGATTGACGCTGAGCTTGGTGGTCATTGGCCGCCGTCCCCTGTCGTTCGCACATGCACCCCATGCCGGTCACCCGGGCGAAAACATGCACCCGGGCGAAAACACGCCCCGCCTGCCCTGGCAGCAAAAGCGCCGGGCCGGCGGGGCGGGGGACAGGATATATCCGGAAGGCCGGCGCCCGCGACCGATTGTTCAGCGAAATTTCTTCAGCCTGAACCGCAGCCGTCAGCACCTGCCCGCGCAGGCATGACGCCCGGTCACACCGCCTTCAGCGCCGGCGGTTCGTCGGGCGTGCCGATTTCATCAAACCGCTCGAAGGTATGATCGGCCCAGCGGGCGACATCGTAGCGGCGCACGGTTTCGTACATCGAAGCCATGCGCGCCCGCGCCTCGTCGGGCGCCATGTCGAGCGCCTGGTCGAGGGCGGCATCCATCGCCCGGTCCGAATAGGGGTTGGTCAGGATCGCCTGCGGGAATTCCACCGCGCAGCCGGTGAATTCCGACAGCACCAGCGCGCCTTCCTGGCCGCGCTTGGCCGCCACATATTCCTTGGCGACCAGGTTCAGCCCGTCACGCAGCGGCGTGATCACGCAGACATCGGCGCGGCGGTAATAGGCGATCAGCTTGTCGAAGGGGATGGCGTTCGAGAACAGCAGGATCGGCGTCCAGCCAAGGGTCGAGAAGCGGCCGTTGATCCGCCCGACCAGGGCCTCAACCTCGCGCTGGGTGTCACGATAGATCCGCATGCCGGTGGCGGCCTGAACCGACACCACCATCAGCTTGACCTTGGTGTGCAGCTCCGGCCGGCGTTCCAGCAGGCGTTCGAAGGCCTGCAGGGTCTCGCGGATGCCCTTGGTATAGTCGGTGCGGCCCACCGCCACGATCAGCCGGCGGTCGCGGAGTTCCTCCTCGATTTCCGACTGAAGCGTCTGGTTGGCCTCGGTGTCGAGCACCTTGGCGACGAAATTCGGGTTGGTGCCCACCGGGAAGGCATCGATGCCGACCTTGTGGCCCTTGTGGCGCACCGCCACCGGCACTTCGGGTTCCGACAGCGCCAGACCCGAGGGCGACATGCCCTCTTCGACCCGCGTGGTCGCCTCTACCTCCACATCGCGCAGCGCACGCGCGACATCGGCGAAGTTCTTGGCATAGCGCGGAATGTGGAAGCCGACCAGATCGCAGGCCAGCAGGCTGTCCACGATCTCCTCGCGCCAGGGCAGAATGTTGAACACATCCGGCCCCGGGAAAGGGGTGTGGTGGAAGAAGGCGATCTTCAGGCTGGGCTTGATCCGGCGCAGATAGCCGGGCACCAGCCAGAGATTGTAGTCGTGCACCCAGACCAGCGCATCATCCTCGGCCTGGGCGGCCGCCGCCTCGGCGAACAGCCAGTTCACCTCGCGGAAGGTGTTCCAGTCGGTGGTGTCGTAGCGGAACAGCCAGGGGAAGGAATGCAGGATCGGCCACAGCGCCTCTTTCGAGGTGACGTGGTAGAACATCCTGACCTGGTCGGCGGTCAGCGGCAGCCGCGAGACCGAATACCGGCCATAGCTGTCCTCGATATCGATCACCCGCTCGAAGCTTTCCTTGCGCTTGGGGCTGACCTGTTTCCAGGCCACCCACGCGCCCTTGCCTTCGGGCACGCGGCCGAAAAAGCTCTTCAGCGTCGGAACGATCCCGTTCGGGCTCTTGTTTTCACGATAGACGACGCGGTCGCCGACCACCTCTTCCTCATAGGGCTGACGGTGATAGACGATCACGAGCGATGACTTGCGGTTCATCCCTGTCCCTTTCGATCTCGGTTGCGGTCCCGGCTGGGGGCGGGCGGGTTCTGCCGGCACCGGCAGGCACCCGCGGGCTCAGTCGAGGCCGAAATGGCGGATCGCCTCGGCGATGCCGGCGGCACCGTGGCCGGTGCTCCGGTAAACCCAGGGCTTGTCGGTCAGCTGCTCAACGAGGCGCGGCTCGGAATTGCCGACCGCCACCCCTTTCAGTCCGGTTTCGAACAGCGAGAGGTCGTTCAGCGTGTCGCCGGCGACCAGAACCCGATCGGCCGGCAGGTTGAGGGTTTCGACCAGCTGCAGCAGGGTCGGCCCCTTGGCCACCCCCTTGGGCAGCACGTCCAGAAAGGTATCGGCCGAGAGCAGCCAGTCGAACCCGGCGGCCGCGATCTTGTCGAGGGTGGCGGTTTCAAGCTCGGCCGGCTCGTACCAATAGCTCACCCGCCGCTCGAACGGCGTGGGCTGCAGCCGGATGCCGGGCTCCCCCGACAGCATGGCCTTGACCCGCTCGCCCGCATCGTTCCAGGCCCGGGCGATCGGCGCCTGTACCTCGTCGACCACCCGGAAATCGCGGCCGGCGACCACGGTGGTCCCCACATCGCCGATCACGAAATCGGGATGCGGCATGCCGGGTTCGGCGACCAGTTCGCGGATGAAGCCCAGATCGCGGCCGGTCACGAAGATCAGCAGCGCGTCGTTCCGGGCCTGAAGCGCCTGATAGAGCGCGCGCCGGTCTTCGTCCGAGCCCCCGAGGAAGGTGCCATCGAGGTCGGTTGCGAGTATCAGCTTGTGTTCGGTCATCAGGCGTCCGTCGTCTCGAGATCGCTCGCGCGGGTGGCGGGGTGGTCGATCGCGACCACCGGCTCCAGCGCGCGGCTTTCGGCCCGGATCGGGCGGGTGAGCAGGGCGGTCATCGCGGCATCGATGTCGAGCCGGCCCCGGATGATGGCGTGTACCGCTTCCGAGATCGGCATCTCGACGCCCAGCCTGCGGGCCAGCGCGGTGACGGTCTCGGCATTCACGGCCCCTTCGACCACAGCCGACTTGCCGGCCAGCGCCTCGTCGGGCGTGGCACCTCGGCCCAGCGCCAGGCCGAAGGTGAAGTTGCGCGACTGCTCGCTGGAGCAGGTGAGCGTCAGATCGCCGATGCCGGCAAGACCGGTGACGGTCTCGCGCCGGCCGCCCAGCGCCTGGGCCAGCCGCTTCAGCTCGGCCAGCCCGCGGGTGATGATCGCCGCGCGCGGATTGGAGCCGAGCCCCCGCCCGGCGGCGATGCCGCAGGCGATGGCGAGCACGTTCTTGACCGCGCCGCCGACCTCGACCCCGGTGAGGTCGTCGGAGAGATAGGGCCGGAAACTGGTGGTGCCCAGCGTCACCGCCACCCGCGCCGCCAGCGAGGCGACCAGCGCCGCCCCCATGCTTTCAGGGTCGAGCGGCCCGTCCTCGTCATCGTCCAGCGGCTGAACATCGGCCGAGGCGATGGTGACGGCGGTGGGCTGGCCCTCGGCCACCTCGGCCGCGAAACTGGGGCCGGAGAGCACCGCCTGGGGACGGCCGGGCATGACCTCGGCGATCACCTGGGTCATCAGCAGGCCGGTGTCGCGTTCGATCCCCTTGCTGCAGATCACGACCGGCATGCCCGGTGCGGCATGGCGCTCCACCTCTGCCGCCATCGCCCGCAGGAATTGCGAGGGGATGACCAGCAGGGCCAGATCGGCGCCGTCGAGCGCCTGCCCCATGTCGCCGGTGACGGAAATCCCGGCCGGCATGTCGTGGTCTGGAAGAAAGGGATTGCGGCCGCCGGCGCGGATCGCCGCCACGGCCTCGGCTTCGCGGATCCACAGACGGGTCTCACGCCCCGCCCGTTCCGCCACCATTGCGAGCGCGCTGCCCCAGGCCCCGCCGCCGATCACCGCCACCCGCCGGAACGGGGTGATGACGGGCACGGGCTCCGGAGCGTTGCTGCTCTCCTCGATACTCACCGCGATGATGCTCCCTCGTTGTTGTCGGTCGCGCCGATCGAACCGGCACGTTGGTCATAGATATATGCTGCGCTGCAGCGGAATGAAGGGTGTCCCGCGGAAAACCGCCAAAGGACGCGTGAAACGCACGCATCAAACGCTATGATCATATCACGATGCGCCAGCGGGCGCGACAGCGAAGGGACGAGCCTATGCAATGGTGGCGAGGTGCGGTGATCTATCAGGTGTATCCGCGCAGCTTCCAGGATACGAACGGGGATGGTGTCGGTGATCTTCCGGGTGTTACCAGACGATTGGCGCACCTGGCGGCATTGGGCGTGGACGCCGTCTGGATTTCGCCCTTCTTCAAGTCCCCGATGGCTGATTTCGGCTATGACGTCGAGAACTATCGGGAAGTCGACCCGCTATTCGGAACGCTCGACGATTTCGATGTGATGCTGGCAGAGGCGCACCGGCTGGGGCTCAAGGTCGTGATCGACATGGTGTTGAGCCATACCTCGCAGCGCCACCGCTGGTTTCAGGAAAGCCGGCGCAGCCGCGAAAATGCCCGCGCCGACTGGTATGTCTGGGCCGATCCGCGCCCCGACGGCACGCCGCCCAACAACTGGCTGTCGATGTTCGGCGGCAGTGCCTGGACCTGGGAACCCCGGCGACGGCAATACTACCTGCACAACTTCCTGACCGATCAGCCCGATCTGAACCTGCACCTGCCCGCGGTGCAGGATGCCCTGCTCGACGAATGTCGCTTCTGGCTGAACCGCGGCGTCGACGGCTTCCGGCTGGATGCCTGCAACTGCCTGACCCATGACCCGCAATTGCGAAACAACCCGCCGCGCCCCGACGACATACCGCCGACCGAGGCGGTGACGCCGTCCAATCCATACAACTATCAGCGGCATCTTTATAATAAATCACAACCTGAAACCCTTGGGTTCCTCAGGCGCCTGCGCGCGCTCACCGATGAATACGGTGATATTCTGCTGATCGCAGAGATCGCCGACGACGACAGCCTGAAGGTGATGCGCGACTATGCCGGGCCGAAGGCGCCGCTTCATACCGCCTATTCCTTCGCGCTGCTCGGCCCGGAATTCGATCCACGCCATGTGACCGGTGCGGTCGACGCCTTCCATGCCGACGGCATCGACGGTCGGCCGGGGCGCGACGGCTGGCCCAGCTGGGCGTTCAGCAACCATGATGTCGAGCGGGTGGTCTCGCGCTGGGGCGGGCGGGATGCGCCGCCGGAATTCGCCAAGGCCCTGATCGCGCTGCTATGTTCGCTGCGCGGCACGGTCTTCCTCTATCAGGGCGAGGAACTGGGCCTGCCCGAGGCGGACGTGCCCTATGAACAGCTGAAGGATCCTTACGGGCTCAACTTCTTCCCCGATTTCGCCGGCCGCGACGGCTGCCGCACGCCGATGCCCTGGGAGGATGGCGACCGCCATGCCGGCTTTTCCACCGTCGATGGCTGGCTGCCGATCCCCAACGACCATCTGCTGAGGGCGGTGGCGGCCCAGGCGGCCGACCCGCAATCGGTGCTGTCCTTCACCCGCCATTTCCTGCGCTGGCGCAAGGCCCGGCCCGAGCTTGTGGCCGGCGACATCGACATCGTCGAGGCCACCGAGCACATGATCTGCCTGGTGCGCAGCCTGAACGGCCGCCGGCTGATGGTGGCGATCGAACTGGCCGGCCGCGGCGGATCGGTGGCACTGGCGGGCGAGGTGGACGAGGTGGACGAGGATCACCGCCTGGCGCTCGGCTGGGTGGAGGGTGACCGCGTCACCCTGCCGCCCTATGGTGCGGTTTTCGCCTGGCTGCGCGACTGAGCCTGCCCCCCCACCCCCGAAACGGGAAATGCGAGATGGATGATAAAATTCCCGGAACCTGCCGCTGCGGCGCGGTGACCTTCGAGGTCGAAGGCCGGCCGCTGATCACCATGGCCTGCCATTGCCATGAATGCCAGCACATGACCGGCAGCGCCTTTTCGCTCAGCAGCCTTTATCTTTCCGACCGCTTCCGGGTGACCTCGGGCACGCCGGTGGCGCGGCGGGTGGGGCAGATGGCCACGCATCATTTCTGCCCGGACTGCGCCAGCTGGCTGTTCACCCGCCCCGACGGCATGGACGAGCTGGTGAACGTGCGCGCCACCCTGCTGGCCGATGCGGCCGGCTTCCGCCCGTTCATGGAAACCTGGACCGCGGACAAACTCCCCTGGGCCACCACCCCCGCCACCCACAGCTATCCGGGCTTCCCGCCGATGGAGGCCTATCCGGCCCTGCTGGCCGAATTCGCCGGCACGGCGGCGGCGCCCGGATCCTGACGGCCGCTACCGGCAGCTTCAAGGCGGCCCGGCGGGGGCCGCCTTTTTTATGGCCCCGGCACCCGCGCCACAAAACTCGAATCAATTCGAATTTACCGGCTTGAGTGCCTCAGGATCTCACGCTAGGCTCTTCTTCACATGGAATCGGATCGACTTCAGTTCGGGGGGAGCCGGATGACGTCGACGGTCGCAGACGCGCCCAGACAGCGGCGCGGAAGGCTGCGTTTCGAGAGCATTCTCGACGCGGCGGAAAGCGTGCTCCAGCAGCGGGGCACCACCGAAATCAGCCTGCCCGAAGTGGCGGCGGCGGCAGGCGTGCCGCCGGCCTCTCTGTACCACTACTTTCCCAACACGCGGGTGCTGCTGTTCGAGCTGGCCCGGCGGTATATGGAGAAGTTCGAGGTTCTGGCCGAAGAGGAGGTCGATCACGACCGGCTGGAAGCCTGGACCGATCTGTTCCGCATCCATTGCGACCGGGCGCTCGATTTCTATCGCAGCCATCCGGTGGCGATGCGGCTGCTGCTGGGGCCGGAAAGCGGCTGGCAGATCCGATCGGCCGATCTGTCCGCCAACCGGCAGATCGGCGAGATCCAGTATGACCGGCTGCTGCGCCATTTCGTGGTGCCCGACAGCGACGAGCTGGCCCGCGCCCTGCCCGTCTCCATGACCATCGGCGATGCGATCTGGGCGCTGTCTTTCGCCCGCGACGGCGATGTGACGCCCGAGATGGCCGGGGAATCGCTCCGCGCCCGCATCGCCTATCTGCGCCTCTACATTGCCGAGAACACGCCCAAGCGCGTCCATCCCCTGGGGGGTTGAGCCATGACTGATCAGAACGAGACCGGGACCGGCCGCTTCGCCGGCGGCGCCGCCTGGGTCCGCGGCCGTTTCGTGCCGATGGACGAGGCCGTCCTGCCCGTCACCGACTGGGGCTTCACCCGGTCGGACGTGGTCTATGACGTGGTCCATGTCCATGACGGCGCCTTTTTCCGCCTGCAGGACCATCTGGACCGCTTCGAGCGGGCCATGGCCCGCCGCCGGCTGAAGCCGGCCGAGGACCGGGCGGCGATCGAGGCGATCCTGCATCGCTGTGTGGCGCTGGCGGGGCTGTCCCATGCCTATGTCGCCATGGCCTGTTCGCGCGGCCGGCCGCGGGTTGCGGGCTCGCGCCGCCCGGAAGACTGCGACAACCATCTGATCGCCTATGCCATCCCCTGGATCGACGTGATCCCCAAGGACGTGCAGGCCCGCGGCGCGCATCTCTGGATCGCCGGCACACCACGCGTGCCCGACGCCTCGGTCGACCCCACGGTCAAGAACTATCAGTGGAACGACCTGACCTCGGGCCTGCTGGAGGCCCATGACGAGGGCTATGACACCGCGATCCTGTTCGACCGCGACGGTTTCCTGACCGAGGGGCCGGGCTTCAACGTCTTCATCGTTTCGGGCGACCGGGTGCTGACCCCCGATCGCGGCGCGCTGCAGGGCATCACCCGCAAGACGGTGCTGGAGCTGTGCGACGGGCTGGGCCTGGAAGGCCGGGTGGCGCCGATCACGCGCGAGATGCTGGACGAGGCCGACGAGGTCTTCACCACCACCACCGCCGGCGGGGTGATGCCGGTATCGCGCGTCGGCGGCCGGATCCTGGGCAATGACCGGCCGGGCCCCGTGACCATGCGGCTTTACGATGCCTATTGGGCGGCCCATGCCGATCCGCGCTATGCAACGCCGGTGCTGCCGCTGGACGCAACCGCCGGGCTGGAGGCCGCCTGATGAGCACGGGGGCAACCGGTTCCGGATCCGCACGGGGCGACCGCCCCGGCGGCGATCTGCGCGCGCAACCGTTTTCGGGGCCGCGCAACGGCGCCCGCGAACTCTGGGCGGAACGCCCCGAGCCGGACGGACCGGCCGCCGCCTGGTGCTATTCCGACCGGCGGAGCTACCGGCCGGGAGAAACGGTGCGGCTGCATATGTCCTCGACCCGCAAGGCGGTTCGCCTGCACATCCTGCGCGAGGGGGCGGCGCCACGGCTCGCGGCCGATATCGGGCCGCTGGAGCCCGGCTTTCATGCCGTGCCCGCGCGGGCCTGGGAGACCGGCTGCGACTGGCCGGTGGCCCATGACTGGACCATCCCTGCCGATCTGGCCCCCGGCGGCTATCTGATCGAGATCCGCGACGCGGCCGACCCGGAGGCCCTGCCGCTCGGCCATCATCTGGTGGTGATCCGCAATCCCGGGCCCGCGGGCGGCATCGCCCTGGTCGCGGCCACCGGCACCTGGTCGGCCTATAACGACTGGGGCGGCGCCAATCACTATTACGGCATGGACCCCGAACGTCCGCGCGGCCGCTCCCCCATCCTCTCGACCCAACGACCCTGGGCGCGCGGCCAGATCCACCTGCCCGAAGGGGCGCCGCGATCGGTGAACGCGATCCGCCCGCGCGCGCCCGGTCCGGCGCGCTATGACTGCGTGGAATGGGCTTTCCTGCACGGCTTCACCAAGTATTACGCGCTCGCCGGCTGGGCCTCTTACGAGCGGCCCTTCCTGATCTGGGCGGAACAGGCCGGCTATCGGGTCGATGTGCTGACCCAGGAAGACATCCATGCCGACCCGGCGGCACTGGACGGCTATGACTGCGCGGTCTTCGTGGGCCATGACGAATACTGGTCGGCCGAAATGCGCGACACGGTGGACGGCTATGTCGCGCGCGGCGGCAGGGTGGCGCGCTTCGCCGGCAATTTCCTCTGGCAGATCCGGCTGGAGGACGATCTCCGCCGCCAGGTTTCGTACAAATACGATGCCCGCGGCCATGATCCGATCCGGCTGTCGGGCGACACCACCCGCCTCACCAGCGCCTGGGAAGACCCGCTGGTCGGCCGGCCGGGGGCGGAAACCTTCGGCGTGAATGCGCTGCGCGGCATCTATGCCGCCTTCGGCGGGATGGCGCGGCGGGCACCGCGCGGCTTCACCGTGTTCCGGCCGGAACACTGGGCCTTTGCCGGCACGGGCCTCTGCTATGCCGACATGTTCGGCGACGAGGCCAATATCTTCGGCTTCGAAATGGACGGGCTGGACTACACCTTCACCGACGGCCTGCCGGAACCCACCTTCACCGACGGTGCGCCGGAAGGCCTTCAGATCCTGGCCATGGGCTGGGCGACCCTGGCCGAAGGCGGACGACCCGAGGACGGCTGGTCACTGATGCTGGGCGATGCCGACGCCCGCTTCCGCGCCGCGCTGCTGACCGACGATGCGTCGGAGGAAAGCCTCCGCAAACATGCCCGCGGCAGCGGCATGGTGGTGCATTTCACCAAAGGCGCCGGCGAAGTCTTCACGGCCGGCACCTGCGAATGGGTCAACGGGCTGATCACCCGCGACCCCTATACCGAGCGGGTGACGCGCAACGTGCTGGACCGGTTCTGTGGGGGGCGCGAGGCCGGCGCTTAAAGCCGCTTCCCTTCGCTCCGGTTCACGAAAATGCCTCCGGGGTCATGACTATCAAACATCCTTGCCCGATCAGGCGATCCCGCCTGATCGGGACCTGACCCGACGGAAGTTTATACGACCTTGATCCCCGGCGCCTGCGTCGGCCGACCGGGTCGCACCACGATTTCGACATGCTGATCGAGTGAGACCAGTGCCTGCATGAGCCTCTCAAGAGATATATTCTGGATTTTATAGCGTCTTAGTTGTGAAACTTTCGGCTGGGTCATGCCAATGATCGCGGCTGCTTCGGCCTGGCTCAGGCCGCGCTGGTCAATCAACTGGTTGAGCCTGAACGCCAGTGCGGCCTTCGCCGACAAATCTTCAGCGTCCTCGAAACCGAGGTCGAACAGCACATTATCGGTGCCCCCGGGCTCGTCGGTGCGGGCCATCACATCCTCCTGCTCGCATCATAGCGAGCGAGCACGACTTTAAGACGTCTCTCAATCAGTTCAACGTCAGGCTTGGGTGTAGAGATGCCAGACCGGGACTTCTTCTGAAACGCATGGAGTACATGCACTGCATCCCCGATCTGTACGGCATACACCGCTCGGAAAGTGTCGCCCCGATGATCTTCGGACAGCTCGTAGACCCCCGGACCAAGGCCTTTCCAGGGCTTTGCCGAAGCCGGCGTACCGCCCAGCTGGACGATGAACAACGCAACCCCCATGTCCTTCTGCACATCGATCGGGAACTCCTTGAAGTCCTTTTTCGACGAGCCTTCCCAGTACAGGAGCCTGCGCCTCTGGTCCATAATTATACCTGTTCGGATATAAACGGCAAGGATCGGGGGACAGGAGCTATCCGCTCCTGCCCGAGGGGAAGGTCACCCCACATGGACCCGATGTCGGACAGGAGCAGACATTAACTTATGATGTTGTGTCAATAAATATAATCAACCGAGACTACAACTGCACCTTCTCCGTCCGCTTGCCGACGAAATCGCCCAGCCGGCCCTGGACGTCGTCGATGGCGGTCTGGACCATGCACATGATCAGGCCTTCGGTATAAAGACCGTCGGTGGCCGACATGTCCGAGATCTTGTTGATCGCGGTGACGATGGCGTAATTCGACAGCCGGGCATTGCCGGCGATCTTGCGGGCGAGGTCGAGGGCCGTTGCGCGTGCGTCGTCGGCGATGTAATGGGCAAGGCCCAGGCGCTGGCCCTCTTCCACATCGATCACGCGGCCGGTCAGCATCAGCTCGATCATGCGGCCGGGGGTGATGATGCGGGCGACGCGGACGGTGGCGCCGCCGCCGGTGAAGATGCCGCGCTGGCCCTCGGGCAGGGCGAAATAGGCGGTGCGGTCGGCGACGCGGACATGGGCGGCAGCGGCCAGTTCAAGCCCGCCACCGACCACCGCACCCTGCATGGCCGCCACGATCGGGATGCCGCCATGCTGCATCTTGTCGAAGGCGCGGTGCCAGCCCTGGCAGACCCGCATGAATTCGGTCGGCGAGCGGCGCTTGGCGTGATGTTCCTTCAGGTCCAGGCCGGCGCAGAAATGCGGGCCTTCGGTCTGAAGCACGATCGCGCCCACCTCGGGCGGCACGTTGGAGAAAAAGGCGTCGATCTTCGCCACCGCGGCCTCGTCGAGCGCGTTGCGCATCTCGGGCCGGTTGATGGTGACGATCGCGACATTGCCGTCGATCTCGATCTTGAGCACGTCGTCGGATGACGGGGCGGGAATGGTGGTCATGCTGGCTCTCCGGATCTGCTGGCGGAATACGCCGCGCGCGGCACGCGGTGCCGGCGCCTTATCGGCAGGCATACGCTGAAATCCCGCCGGAAAAAATCCCACGACCCGCCGCCCGATATGCATAATCCGCCAAACTTCATCCCCCCATGCCAGGAGGGCGGAGACATGCACACCGATGCCGGCGACACGCTCTCCACCGGTTTCGTGCACGGGCTGCTGGAGGCGGCGGCCGGCATCACCACGCCCGACCGGCTGCGCGGGTTCGTGGCCGCGGCCGGCATCGCCCCCGACCTGCTGGATGCCCCGGCGGCACGCGTGACCCGCGACCAGATGGTGGCGCTGTACCAACAGGTGGCGATCGGCACCGGCGACGAGATGATGGGGCTGTGGTCGCGGCGGATCCGCACCGGATCCCTGAAACTTCTGTGCACCGCCATCCTGGATGCACCATCCATCCTGACCGCGCTCTATCGCTTCACCCGGGTCTGGAACCTGCTGCTCGACGACTGGCGGCTGGAGTGCCACCGCCTGGGCGAGACCATCGAGGTGACGCTTGAGAGGGCGGCCGACGAGGCCGTCACCCGCCCCTTCGGCCATGCGCTGATGATGAAGCTGCATCACGGCGTGACGTCATGGCTGGCCGGCCGCGAGACCCCGGTGACCGGGGTGGACTTCGCCTTTCCGGCCCCGGCCCATGCCGCCGATCATGCCCTGCTCTTCCCCTGCCCCGTGCGCTTCGACGCGCCGGTCACCCGGCTGTGCATGCCGGCCGCGATCGGGCGGGAGAGCTTTCGGCGCAGCCGGCAGGAGATGCTGCCCTTCCTGCACGCCGCCCCCAGGCAGTGGCTGTTCACCACGCTGCGCGAGCCGCAGATGGCCGACCGGGTGCGCGACGAACTGGCCCGCGATCGGGCGGGGCCCGCCGATCTGGCCGCGGTCGCCGCGGCCCTCGGCCAGTCCACCCGCAGCCTGTCGCGCCGGCTGGCCGAGGAAGGCACCTGTTTCCGGGCGGTGAAGGAAGCGCTGCGCCGCGACATCGCGATCCGCGAGCTGACCCGCACCGACCGGCCGATCGCGGCGATCGCGGCCGAGCTGGGCTTCGATTCCGCCGCGGTCTTCCATCGCGCCTTCAAAGCCTGGACCGGCAGCACGCCGGGGGCCTATCGCCAGCCCGGCGGCGGCGCGGCCGGCGGGGAGAGCGCCGCCCCTATTTCCCGGCGCGGAACACGAGCGGGTTCATGAGCCCCTTGGGATCCACCGCCTTGCGCAGCCGGGCGATCAGCTCGGCGCGCGGCTTCGGGCAGCGTTTGGCATAAGAGGCGGCCTTCAGCCGGCCGATGCCGTGCTCGGCGCTGATCGAGCCCGAGAACTGATCGACCACCCGATAGGTGATGTCCGACACGCCGTCGACCGCTTCCCTGGACGCACCGGCCGCCAGCTGGACGTTGAAGTGGATGTTGCCGTCACCCAGATGGCCGAAGGGGTTGATCAGCGCATCCGGATGCACCCGCCAGATCGCTTCCGAGGCCGCATGGACGAAGGCCGGCACGTCGGACACCTGGACCGAGACGTCGTGCTTGATCTGGATGCCCGGCGCCAGACGCTGGCCTTCGACGATGGCTTCGCGCAGCAGCCAGAGCGCCTTGGCCTGGGCCTCGCTTTGGGCAATCGTGCCGTCGGTGACGAGCCCGGCCGAGAAAGCCTCTTCGACCAGCCGGTCCAGATCCTCCTGCAGGCGTTCGTCGGAACGGCCGGAGATTTCGGTCAGCACCGTCCATTCCGGCCGCCCCTCCAGCGGGTCGACCACGCCCGCCACATGGGCGGTGGCGAAATCGATGCCCTGGCGCGGGATCAGCTCGAAGCTTTCCACCGCATCGCCGGTGAACTCGCGGCAGAGCGACAGCAGCTTCGGTCCGTCGGCGAGCGAGGGCAGCGCGAAGAACAGGGTGCGGCTGGCGCGCAGCTGCGGAAACAGCTTGAGCGAGGCGGCCGTCACGATGCCGAGCGTGCCTTCCGCGCCGATGAACAGCTGCTTCAGATCATAGCCGACATTGTTCTTGCGCAGGGTGGTCAGCTCCGACAGCACCGAGCCGTCGGGCAGAACCACCTCCAGCCCCAGCACCAGATCGCGCATCATGCCATAGCGCATGACATGGATGCCGCCGGCATTGGTCGCGATCAGCCCGCCGATCTGGGCGGTGCCTTCGGCCCCCAGGCTGAGCGGGAATTTGCGCCCGGCATCGGCGGCGGCACGCTGCACCGTCTCCAGCACGCAGCCCGCTTCCACCACCATCGAGAAATCGAGCGTGTCGAGCGTGCGGATCCGGTTCATCCGGCCCAGCTGCAGCAGGATCGAGGCGCCGTCGAGCCCCGGCACCGCCCCGCCGACCAGGCCGGTATTGCCGCCCTGGGGCACGATCGCGATCCCGGCCTCGGCACAAAGCCGCACCACGCCTGCGACCTCTTCGGTCGATTGCGGGCGGACCACGGCGATCGCCCGGCCCCTGTAGAGCTTCCGCCAGTCCTCGAGAAACGGCGCCATGTCGCCGTCATCGGTGATCAGACCGCGCGGGCCGGTGATCCCGCGCAGGCGGTCGATCAGGGTATCGGGCGCGATGGTGGCGGCGGCAGGCATGGGTCCGGTTCCTCCGAATGATTGGCCGCGGCGCGCATGCCCGAGGTGACGAGCGGGCCGGCGGCGGGGCGAGGATGGCAGGCTTGCGGGGCGCTGCCCAGGGCTAAATTCATACATCGGATTTCAGTTGTCAGACAACTGACGTCATGCTAGTCGTGACAACAGGCCGCGCCACTGGCATCAAGACCCCAAGGGGGCCCGCTTGCGGGACCCGTATCCAAGGACAAGGCGCGACAGACGGGGATGAAACACGTGACCGACCGCAGCGGAAAGGCGCCGGAACGTCAGTTCCAGGCACTCAATCGTCCGAAAAGACTGTCCGACGAGATTGCCCGGCAGATTTCCGAGCGGATCGCGACCGGCGTCTTCGCCCCGGGCGAACGCATGCCGACCGAGGCCGAACTCGCCGTCGAGTTCGCCGTGGGCCGCAGCGCCATCCGCGAGGCGATCGCGAAACTGAGGCAGGAAGGCCTGGTCACCACCCGCCAGGGTGTGGGCGCCTTCGTGACCGAGGATCCGGGTGCCGCCTCGTTCCAGATCGACACCGACGGGCTCAGGACCATCGAGGATTTCCGCCATGTGATGGAACTCCGCATGGAACTGGAGGTCAGCGTCGCGGCCATGGCCGCGCGCCGGCGCAGCCGTGCCCAGCTGGAAAAGGTCGAGGAGGCGTTCCAGGCCCTCAAATCCCGGCTGGAGCGCGGGGAAGCGGCGGTCGACGAACAGCACGCCTTTCACCGCGCGATCGCCATCGCGAGCAACAACCCGCATTTCCGCGACTTCATGCAGTTCCTGGCCTCGCGCATCCGCGTGGCGCTGTCGGTGGAAACCGAACGCGCGACCGGCGGCCGCGATGCCGCGCGCAAGCTGCTGCGTGAATTCGAGGGGATCCTGACGGCCGTCCGCCTGGGCGATCCGGACAAGGCCCGCCGCGCGGCCTGGTTCCATCTGCTCAGATCCGCCGACCGCCTGGGCCTCCGCGGCCTGCAGGGTTGGGAAGAAAGCAGGATGACCTTGATCGGAGAGAATCTCATACCGGTCTGCGCGCCCGCAGATCCGCAGCCGCGCAAGCCGCGCTTCACCCCGCCGCCGGGCGCCTGCGACTGCCATGCGCATATTTTCGGACCGGAAAGCCGCTACCCCTATACGCGGCACCGCACCTACACCCCGCCGGATGCCCTGCTGCCTGCCTATAAGCACATGCTCGCCACGCTGGGCATCCAGCGCGCGGTGATCGTGCAGCCCAGCGTCTACGGCACCGACAACCGCGCCACCCTGGATGCGATCCGCGCCGGCGGCCCGGATTTCCGCGGCGTGGTGGTGGTGGACGAGAACATCGACACCGCCGAAATGGAGCGGATGCACGAGGCCGGCGTGCGCGGCGTGCGCATCAACCTGCTGTTCAAGAGCGGGATCGAGGTCTCGGACGTCCGCCGCCTGGCCGAGAAGATCGCCCCCTTCGGCTGGCATATGCAGATGCTGATCGACGTGTCGGAATTCGCCGACATCCGCGAGACCCTGGGCCGCCTGCCGGTCGATGTGGTCTTCGATCATCTGGGCCATATGCCGACCTCGATCGGCACCGACCATCCGGGCTTTCGGGAGATGCTGTCGCTGCTGGCCGACGGCCGCGCCTGGGCCAAGATCTCGGGCGCCTATCGCATCACCTCGGCCAGCCGCACGCCCTATGACGACGTGGCGCCCTATGCCCGCGCGATCATCGCGGCCAATCCGGAACGGGTGGTCTGGGCCAGCGACTGGCCACACCCTTACGTCAACATCCCGATGCCGAATGACGGCGACCTGCTCGACATGCTCGACGACTGGGCGCCCGACGCCGCCACGCGCGACCGCATTCTGGCCACCAACCCCGCCAAACTCTATGGCTTCGAAGAGTAGTCGTTTTAGTCCCTCGGCCCAAGCGGCCACTCCGTGGCCTTGGCCGCCGCCTCAATGGCGGGAGTCGTTTTAGCCCCTCGCCGGGCGGGCGCTCCCGCGCCCTTGGCCCCCGCCTCAATGGCGGGA
>NZ_NYWI01000022.1:0-22241 GCF_002684955.1 Tistrella sp.
CCAGCCTGGGCCGGTGGCTGGAGGGCCGCTTCAAGCTGTCCTCTATCCATTTCGTCGATGATCGCACCGCGCCGAAGGTCATTGCCGCCCTGCGCAACATGACCCTGCGCAAAGCCGGAACGCAGGTTGCCCATGGTCGAGGATGATGATGCGGACGTCCTGGCCTTCCTCGAAGGTCAGCCGCCCAATGCGACCTTCTCGGATATGGCCACCGCCTGCCTGGACCATTTCGGCCCTGATCGGGCTTGGTCAGCCGATCGCATCGCCCGTGTGTGGCATTGCCGCTTTCCGCGTACTCTTGGGCCGAAATCCAAGATCCACGGCAACCCGGCGGTCAAGGCGTTCCTCGATGACCGCCTGGGCCGGTTTTCTCTCAACCAGATCGCCAGAGCCTGCCGCCGGCATTTCGGTGATAAGGCGCCCTCCGTTACCAGCATCCATAAATATTGGGTCGAGCGGCGCCGCGCTATCACGAGCACCCTGCCCGCTTCGGATCCGCCGGATTGATCTGACGGGATCATCCGGCGGAATAACTGAATATGTTGAAAGATGAACGGGCACTCGTTTCGGGTGCCCGTTCTTCGTGAGTCCGGAGCATGCGATCTTTCCTGTACCTGAACCCGATCCTGAATATGGCCGGATCGGCGAGGAAAACAGGGGCGAGACCAATGGCTTATCAGGACGTCATCGACGTGATCGGCAATGACGCTGCCGCCGCACTCTGTAAGGCTCGGGGCGGGTCGCGGATCTATATTCCCATCCGCCCCACCTGCCGCATCGTCGAGATCATCGGAGCTGATGCCGCAGCGCGCCTCTGCGCTTCCGAGCTTGCCGGCGACTATGTCTGCATCCCGCGACGGACGCAGAAGATGATGGCTGACCGTGCCCGGGAGATCGCGAACATGCCGGGCAGTGTCAACGCGGTGGCCCGGCGCGTCGGTCTGAGCAACACCCATGTCGCCCGTCTGCGCCGGATGTGGCGCGACCGGGCGACAGCCTGAGCGGGAGTGGCATTTCATGTCCGCATCGCCGCTCCTCGACATCCTCGACGACATCGCCATGGAACGGCTCTGCCGGCGCTATGGCGGCACCTGCATCATCCTGTCAGCACCAATCCTCCACCGGCTTCGTCGGATCATCGGCGCTGCCGCTGCCGAGCAGCTTGCGCGCTCCGCCCTGGCTGGCCGGCGCGTCTACGTCGTGAAGCAGACACCGGCCATGCGGCGGCGGCTGCATGACGACATTGCTGCGGCGCCTGGTTCTGCGGCCGAGGTTGGCCGGCGCTACGGCATCCATCCCAAAACCGTCCGCGATATCCGCCGGGCGCGTCGTCTGACGCCTCCGGCCGGCTGATCCATCATCCACGAAAGTCTATCCATCCATGTCCATGACATCCGCCCAAGCCCGCGTCGTCGATCCGGTCCTGTCGACCCATGCGCGTGGGTATCGCCACCCCGACCGGGTCGGCAATCTGTTGTTCCCGGCGGTACCGGTCGATGTCGCCGCCGGCAAGGTGGTCGAATTCGGTCGCGAGAGCTTCATGCTCTACAACGCCCGCCGGTCACCCGGCGGGGCCACGAAGCGCATTCAGTGCGGCTATGTCGGCAAGCCCTATGAACTGGTTCAGGACAGTCTCGAAGGCACCGTTCCTCGGGAACTGGCACGTGACGCCTCGGCAGTCCCGGGGATCGACCTGGGCATCCGGACCACCAACACCGTCATGCAGGCGCTGACCCTGGCGCTTGAACACCAGCAGGCGGGCATCGCCCTTGATCCCGCCAACTACGATGGAGGCCACAAGGCCACGGTCGCCTCCGGGCTCAAATGGGGCACCGATGACGGCAAGCCGATCGCCGATGTTGAGGCGGCGCGGCAGGCGGTGCGGGCGTCCTGTGGCTCCTATCCGAACGTCATGGTCCTGGGGCCGGTCGCCTATGCCGCCCTCAAGACGTCCAGGCAGATCGTCGACCGTTTCCGGAACGCCGACATCGTCACGCCCCAGATGCTGGCCAATCTCTTCGAACTCGGCAGCGTGGTGGAAGGCCGGGCCGTGATCGTCGAGAACGAGGAAGACGGGTTCGTCGACGTCTGGGGCAATGCTGCCGTGCTGGCCTATGTCCCGCCCGCGCCGACCGGCGCCGAGGAACCGAGCTTCGGCTATACCTATACGATGCGGGACAACCCCTTCGTGGAGCAGCCCTACTGGCACGGCAACACCAAGAGCTGGGTGTATGGCGTGACCTATGAGCGTCAGCCCGTGCTGACAGGTATGAGCGCCGGGTTCCTGATCCAGGCGCCGGCCGCGGAGGAATGAGCCCCATGAAGCCGATCCACATCTTCCGGGCAGGACGCCACACCGCCTCCAACGGTGCCACGGTCACCTTCTCCGAACGCGACCTGTCCCATACCGCCACGGTCTATGATCCGGTGCGCCACGAGGCCCCCATCGTCGTCGGGCATCCAAAGGGGGATGCACCTGCCTATGGCTGGGTGGCAGGGCTGGAAGCCCGGCCCGACGGGCTTTTCGCCCTGCCGCGGCAGGTCAATCCGGACTTTGCCGAGATCGTCGCCGCTGGCGCCTACAAGAAGGTCTCCGCAAGCTTCTATGCGCCTGATGCGCCCCAGAACCCGACGCCCGGCGCCTACTACCTGCGTCACGTCGGCTTCCTTGGCGCCCAGGCGCCGGCGGTGAAGGGTTTGCAGGCGATCGAGCTTGCGGCCCCGGACATCGGCATCATCGATTTCGATGACGGCGCCCACGAACTGATGCAACACCGCCTTCACTACATGGAGCGGCAGAACCACCGCCGGAAGGCTGAGAATGCGATCGACCGGGCCATTGCAGAAGGCCGTGTGGTCCCACGCTTCCGTGAAGCCCTCTTGCAGTTTCACGATGCTCTCTCCGAAGACCCGGTGCTCGACTTCGCCGAGGATGACACCACTTTCGGCAAGCCCATGCCGAAGTCACCCTCGGACTTTCTTCTGACCTATCTGAGCAGGTGTCCGACCTTCATCACGCCGGGTGAAATCGTGAAGCCTGAAGACGATCCATGGCTCGATCACGACGAGGGTGCCGGCTTCTCGGCACCTGATGGCTACACCGTCGATCCGGGCGGCGCCGCTCTCCACCGACGTGCCCTCGACTACCAGCGGGAGCATGGTGTCGACTACGCACAAGCCGTCCTCGCGGTCGTATCTGGCCCGCGCTGACCCGAGCCGTCGTTTCAGGAGCCCTCAGATGCCCCGTCAGAGCCTTGCAACCCTCACCCTGAGCTTCACCGCCACTGCCCCGATTACCGTCTGCCGCGCCTGTGGCTTCGACGGTGCCATGGTCGCTGCGGCCGGCGCCAAAGTGTTCGGCGTTTCCGATCAGACCTTGAAAATCGGGGAGGCGGGCACGTTGACCGTCGCAGGCACCACAGTCATCGAGACCGGCGGTGCCTTCCCGGTCGGCGCCAGCCTCGTCACCGATGCCCAGGGCCGGGCCGTCGCCGTATCCGGCCCACTTGCGGTCGCGGCCGGCGCCACTGCCGTCCAGTCCGCCGCCGCCGACGGCGCCACTGTCCTGACCGGCGCCGACCTGCCGGAATTCGTCTTCGCCGATGCCCTCGAAGCTTCCGCCGGCGCCGGACGAAAAGTCGAAGTCCTCTTGCGCCGCTGAGCCTACACATGAAAATGGCGGGTGTCGCCGACGACACCCGCCTGTGCGTAACCTTGCAGATGGCGCGTCGGCACCCCAGCTACGCATCACGTTTAAGAATAGTTCAGGTCGTCATCTTGTCCAACATAATCCAGCTTTGTCCGGCCTGATCCTGGCAAACCTCTTGTCCCGCTCTACCAAACCTCTTGTCTCTCTAAACGGGCTTCGCCGGTCTCGCCCAGGATGCGGGCGGCCTCTTCCGGGGTCATGGCGGCGATCAGCGCTGCGGCGGTGGCCGGGTCGCTGGCAAGCGCCATCAGCTGCGAGGTCGAGATCATCGTCGGGCTCCGCCGCTCAGTTGCCGGAAATCATCCAGCCGCCACCCAGCGGCATATAGGCGCTGTTCACTGCGACACCGCCGGCCACGCCTTCCAGCGCCGCATCGTCGATCTCGGTATCTTCCGACCGGCGCCTGAGCCGGGGGATCAGCGAGCGCCAGTCGAACTTGAAGCCCTTGGCTTCACCGGCATCGCCCAGCACCTTGGCCGCCTCTTCGGCAGAGATGGCAGAGGCGAGTGCCCAGGCGACGGTCGGGTCTGAGGTCAGCATCAGCAGGTGAGAGGTGGGCACCATGGCGGCGGCTCCATCGGCGGTGGCGGATCGTGACGCCGAGCATGCCCGCGAACCCCGTTCCTGCCCAGCCCCTCCGTCGCACGGCGTTACCGGCCGTTTATCCACCCCCTTATCCGGCGCCCTGGTCGGGCCCGCTCTGGTCCCGGCGGAAGGGCAGATGTTCGCCCAGCGCCTCGGCCTCGGCATCGACCGCGGCGCGCTCACGGTCCAGGAAGTCCTTCACCGCATGGGCAAGCCGCGGATCGGCCAGCCAGTGGGCCGAGCGGGTGGTGACGGGTTCGTAGCCGCGCAGCAGCTTGTGGCCGCCCTGCGCGCCGGCTTCGACCCGCGCCAGGCCGCGGTCGATGGCGACCTCCATGGCCTGGTAGTAGCAGGTTTCGAAATGCAGGAAGGGCAGGTCGACCACCGCCCCCCAATTGCGGCCGTAAAGTGTGTCCTTGCCGACCAGGTTGAGCGCGCCGGCCACCGGGCGGTCGCCGTCATAGGCCATGATCAGCACCACCCGGTCGGCCATGTTCTCGCCCAGCCGGTCGAAAAAGCTGCGGGTGAGATAGGCTTCGCCCCATTTCCGATCGACCGTGGCGCGGTAGAAGCGATGGAAGGCATCCCAGGCCGCGGGGGTGATGTCCTTGCCCGACAGCGCCCGAAAGACCAGGCCGCTGTCGCGGACCTTCTCGCGCTCCTTGCGGATCATCTTGCGCTTGCGGGCGGACAGCGCCGCCAGGAAGTCGTCGAAACTGCCATAGCCGCGATTGTGCCAGTGGAACTGGACGTCATGCCGCGCCATGAAGCCGGCCATGGCGAGCGGGGCCACGTCTTCGGGGGCGAGGAAGGTCACGTGCACGCCCGAGACGTCGAGGCTGCCCGCCACCGCCGCCAGCCCCTCGGCCAGGGTGCGGCGGATTGCCGGCGCATCCGGGCCGTATCCCGCGAGCAGACGCGGCCCCGGCACCGGCGTGAAGGGCACGGCCGCCTGAAGCTTGGGGTAATAGGCGCCACCGGCCTGTTCATAGGCGCGCGCCCAGGCCTGATCGAAGACGTATTCGCCCCAGGAATGGGCCTTGAGATAGAGCGGCACCGCGCCGATTAGCCGCCCGTCCGCCGTGCTGAGCAGCAGATGACGCGGCAGCCAGCCGGTGCGCTCCGACACCGATCCCGAGGTTTCCAGGGCGAGCAGGAAGGCATGCGACAGGAACGGGTTGTCCGGGCCGGCAAGAGCGTTCCACGCCTCGGGGGCGATGTCTGCCATGCTTTCAGCGGTGGTCAGGGTCAGGCGCTGGTCCTGGTCGGTCATCGGCTCCGGTTCCGGCGGATCGGGTGGGCGGCGGCCCTCCTATACTTGGCGCCCGGCCGGCGATGGACAAGCCTCTCGCGCCACCGCCGCCCGCCGTGCCCGGACATAGACGGTACAGAACACCAGTCCGATGCCATAGGAGGGCGCGATGGTGGCCAGCACATGGGGCGTGCCTGCCAGGGCATGTGCCGTGGCAAAGACCACGGCCAGCAGGCTGATCGGCACCACCGCCGCCACGATTGCGCCGGCCCGCAGCCGTCGCGCCAGGATCGCATCCATGGCGAGCGTGAGCACGGCGGTTGCGCCGAAGCTCAGCAGGAACTGAACCGCAGCGGCCCTGAGCCCCGCAGGCATCCCCGCGCCGTGATTGGCGAAGAACGCCCAGCCGCCATAGAGCAGGCCGGAGGCGGTGCCCAGGATGAGCGCCCGGCGGTTCAAGATGCGGCCGCCTGCAGGGGGGTATCGGCGCCGTCGGCCTCGGCGATCTCTTCCATCACGAAGCCGGTCAGGGCCTCGACGCTGGCAAAGGGGCTCACCTTGCGCGACACGGCCTTTTCCGAGGTCAGCGACACGGTGACGCCGAAATCATCCTCGAGCTTTTCCTCGACCGTGGTCAGGAAGTTGACCAGCCCCATGCTGTCGAACACGCCGCCGCTGCCGTAGAGGATGAGCGCGGGCCCCGGGGCAAGGTCGAAGGGTTCCTCGCGTTCCTCGTTCACCTCGGCGAGGGTGGCCAGGATCATGTCGCGGATTGCTGCTTCATCGGCCATCTTCGGGCCTCCTCTGTCTTGGGCGGGGTCTGTGGCGAAGGGTCAGGCGGGGACCGGTTCGGGGGCTGGCACCAGCGCCCGGACCAGATCCGGCATCATCCGGTCCGACAGCAGATCGAAATGGCCGGCATCCAGCCCGATCAGCCGGAAGCGGCCGGTGGTATGGGCGGCCCAGCGTTCGGGGCGGCGCTCTGCCGGGTCGCGCCGGGCGGTGATCATCGTGATGTCGCCATGGATGACGCCGCGTGCCCGCCAGCCGGTGGTGGCCCGGGCATTGCGCAGCACCCGGGCCTTCAGCCGTGCAACGGCCGGCCGGCCGAGACCGGCGGCGAGGCGACCCATGGCATCCGTACCGTCGGCCGCGGCGCGGGCGAATTCGCGGTCGAACTTGGCTGCGACCGCATCGGGATGCATCGGCACCGGCTCGGCCGAGGTGTCGAGCAGCACCAGATCGACCCGGCCGCCGGTTTCGGCCTCGATCAGCCGGGCGGCATCGAAGGCGGCCATGCCGCCCAGCGAATAGCCGATCAGCCGCCAGGGTCCGCGGGGTGCGATCTCGAGCACCGTGCGGGCAAGATGGCGGGCGAATTCCGGCAGACCCGCGGCCGGATGCGCCGGGAAGCGCAGCCCCCAGGCGGTCTGGCCGAGCCGCGCTGCAAGGTCGAGGAAGATGGCCGGCTCTCCGGCGACCGGCGGGATCAGGAAGACCGGTTGGGTTCGCCCTGTCATCGGGCGGTAAAGCGGCAGCGGCCCCTCATCCTCGTGATCGCCGGCGGCGATGCGGGCCTGATCCAGCCCCGCCGCCAGCAGCCGCGGCGTCGGGTTGAGGAACAGCTGCTTCAGGTCCGTCTCGAGACCGGTCGCCGCCCGGATCTCGCCGGTGAGCCGAAGTGCGGTCAGCGAATGCCCGCCGGCCAGGAAGAAGTCGGTGGTGGCGTCCACGGTCACCACGTCCAGCACCCGGGCGAAGGCGCCGGCGATGGCGGCTTCAAGGGCTGTCGCCGGGGCGGTGCGGACCGGCCCCTCGGCGAGGGCCGGCGCCGGCAGGGCTGCGGCATCCAGCTTGCCGTTGGGCCGGCGTGGCAGCTGGTCCAGGCGGGGGAGCACGGCGGGCACCATCCAGCCGGGCAGGCGCCCGGCGGCCCAGCTCCGCAGCTCGGCGGGGGAGACGCCCTCGCCGACATACCAGCCGGCCAGCCTTGGGCCGCGGGGGCCGGTGATGGCCCGGACGGCCGCCTCCTGCACGGCGGGATGGCCGGCCAGGTGTGCCGCGACCTCGCCCGGCTCCACCCGCGCACCATCGATCTTCACCTGATCATCCAGCCGGCCCAGATAGAGGAAGACCCCGTCCGGCGTCAGCAAAGCCTCGTCACCGGTGCGGTAGAGTCGGGCCCCCGGGTTTGCCGGATCCTCGGGAAAGCGTTCGGCCGACAGCTCCGGCCGGCCCAGATAGCCCCGGGCGAGCTGGACGCCGCCGATCACCAGCTCTCCGGGGCGGCCGACTGCGACCGGTTGCAGGGTGTCGGGATCGACCACCAGCAGCTGCGTGTTCCAGACCGGCCGGCCGATCGGCACCACCGTCTCTTCGGGATCGGCATCATGGCGGGCGACGTCGATCGCGGCCTCGGTCGGCCCGTAGAGATTGACGATCCGGACACCCGGCCAGCGGGCCGCGACCCGGCGCACCGTTTCGGCCCTGAGCGCCTCGCCGCTGGTCACGATCAGCCGCAGCCGCGACAGGCGCTCGTCGTCGCCGGCGGGCAGGCCGGCCAGCATGGCATCCAGGGCGCCGGGCACGAAATGCAGGCAGGCGACGCCCCGCGCCTCGATCAACCGGGCCAGCGCCTGCGGGTCATGGGCGGTCACCGCCGGGCAGAGCACCATGGGCGCGCCCATGGCGGGGGGCATCAGCATCTCCCAGACCGAGACGTCGAAGCTGGCGGTCGTGCGGTGCAGGATCGGCTCGTGGTGACGGTGGCCCAGGGCATGCCATTGCCAGACCAGCCGGTTGAGCAGGGCGGCATGGTCGACCATCACCCCCTTCGGCCGCCCGGTGGTGCCGGAGGTATAGAGCAGATAGGCCAGATGGCCGGGGGCCGGGGCCGATAGTGTCACTTCGGGCGCGCCGAGCGCATCCGCGTCATCCATCACCAGCAGCGGCCGGCCCGTCGCGATGGTCGCGAAGTCCCGGCAGGTGATCACGGTGATCGCCCCGCCATCCGCGGCAAGCTCCGCCAGCCGCGCCGCCGGCAGGGCGGGGTCGAGCGGCAGGAAGGCCGCCCCGGATTTGAGCACGCCCAGAACCGCCGCAATCATCGCGGGCCGCCGGTCGATCATCACGCCCACGATCCGCCCGGGGCTGGCCCCGCGGGCGATCAGGGCCCGGGCGACCCTGTCGGACCAGAGATCGAGGGCGGCGAAGCTCGTGACCTCTCCCGCCGCGGTCACCAGGGCGGGGTCGGCAGATCTGAGACGCGCGGTGTCGCGGATCAGCTCCACGACGCTCGCGGCGCCGCCGGCCCGTCCCGGCAATGGCCGGGCCGTGTCGTTCACCCGCGCGATCAGGGCCCGTTCGGCCGCGGGCATGGGCGGGATCAGGTGTGCCAGCGGCGTGTCCGGGGTCGCCCGCTCCAGCGCCTCCAACATCGGCCCCAGCCGGTCCACCACCGGTGCGGCACCCAGCGGGCCCCAATGCGCGGCATCCAGTGCCAGATCGAAATCGACCGGCCCCTCGCCGCCCAGATCGCGGACATGCAGGGCGAGGGCGTATTTGTCGCCCTCGTGACTGACCGGGTGGAGCAGGGTGTGGCAGCCGGCGAAGCCCTGTGTGGCCGGCCGGGTCTCGAAGGAGAACAACACATCGCCGAGCATGGCATCGCCTGCCCCGGGCCTGCGGCCGAGCGCCTTGCCGATCGCGCCCATGGGCAGGCGCTGATGGCGGAAGCCACGGCGCATCGCCGCCTGAACCGCGGCTGCGGCCTCGCCAAGGGAGGTGGCAGGGTCGATCTGCAGGCCAAGCGGCATCAGCCGCACGAAGGGGGCGATGGCCGCGCGTTCGGCCGCGGTCATCCGGTTGCGGACCGGGGTAGCGACGATCATCGCCGCCCGGCCGGTCAATTCGTGGACCAGGGTCGCGAACAGGGTGAGCAGCAGGGCCGGCAGGGGAACGCCGGCCGCGGCGGCGACCGCCTCGATCCGGGCAAAGGCCGCCCGGTCGCGGGTGATCCGGGCCTTGAGCGACGGCCCGAAGGGTGGGCGGCGCAGAAAGGCCCGGGCGGGCAGATCGCCCAGCTCGCGGGCCCAGAAGGCGCTGTCTTCGGCCGCCTTCGGGCTCTGGATCCAGGCATGTTCGGCGGCCGGATCGGGCAGCGGCGCGGGGTCGGGCGGCGGCGTTCCGCCGGCCAGGATCATGTCATAGGCCCGGCGGAAACGATCGAAGAGCGCGAGCCCGGCCCAGCCGTCGACGATCAGATGATGGCAGCGGAACAGAATGGTCCGCCGGTCGGGCGCCGCCTTCAGGATCCACATGTCGTGCATGACCCGGCCGTCCTCGGGACGGATCGGCTCGGCCCAGAGGGCGGCTGCCCGGGCGGCGACGCTCATCCCGGGTTCGGCGTCGGTGCTGAAATCTTCCAGCCGCACGGGGATGGGGCTGGCGTCGTCGGGTGGGGCCACCGCCAGCATCGGCTGATGATCCTGCAGCACCAGCCGCGCCCGCATGGCCGCCACGTCGCGCATGACCGCCCGATAGGCCGCCGCCGCCGCCCGATCGTCGAAGGCGCCGTCCACCTGCATCTCGCCCCCGACCAGATAAAGCCGGTCGGGGTTGAGCGTGCGATCGAAGAATATGTCGCGCTGGGCGAGGTTGAGGTGATGCAGCATGGGGCTGCCTCCCGGACGGGGCATCAGCGCCCGTTGAGGGAATGTGCGGGGGGACGGAATATGCGGGGGGTGCCGCGGGCGGCGGGCGGGGGCGCCGCAGGCGGCAGGGGAGGAGGGTGAGGTGCGGTGCCGCTCAGAGGTCCTCCATCAATTCTCTCAAGAGATCCTGGCCCAGTGGCCAGTGGCCGAAGCCCGAATCGGCGTTGATGTGGCCGGCGCCGGGGATGAGGGTGAGATCGGCGCCCCAGGCGGCTGCGAAGCCGGCGGCCCGCTCGGGCGCGACGTAAGGGTCGTCGTCGCTCGCCACCACCAGGGTGCGGAAGGGCAGGACCAGGGTCGGCATCGGGGCAAAGACCCGGGCCTCTTCCGGCGTGTGGTCGGGGCTGTCGACATCGGCCGGAGAGACGAGCAGAGCGCCCGTCACCCGGCCGGCGCGGGCGGATGTCTCCGCCCAGCGCACCACCAGCGCACAGGACAGGCTGTGCGCCACCAGCACCACCGGTCCGGGTGCCAGCGCCACCGCTTCGTCCAGCGCCGCAAGCCATTCCGACGCGACCGGGCGGTCCCAGTCGCGCTGTTCCACCCGCCGCCAGGCGGGGTTTTCGTCCAGCCACAGGCTTTGCCAATGGTCGGGGCCGGATCCGCCCAGCCCCGGCACGATCAGAACGGTTGGGGTCACCGTGGGGTCTCCTGCTTCGACGATCAGACCTCGTATTCCGCGCCGACACCGTCGAAGCGCAGTCGGTGCTGGATTTCGACCGGCTGGTCGTCGCGGTCATAGCCTTTCAGCATCCCGGCCTCGATCAGGCGGATGACGATCTGCGACGACAGATCCGGGCCGTCATCTGCCTGCTTCAGCCGTTTCACCAGCTCGCGATAGCCGACGGTTTCGTGCGACAGCCCGGCCAGCACGTCGCGATGGGCTTCGGTCATCGAATACTTCATCATCCGCCGGCCGCGCCCGTCGGCGACCAACTGGCGCTCGACCAGGCTGAAATCCATCGGGTCGACCTTGAAGGTCGGCACCAGCGAGACCTCGCCGCCGGTCCATTCGAACCGTTTGATCGCGTTCAGATTGCGGGTCAGCGCCCCGATCCACTGCACCCGCTTGGCGGCGAGTTCCTCTTCGGTGAAGTCGTCGGTGAGTTCGGTGCGCAGATGCTGGCCCAGGCTGATCATGTTGCCGGAGCGGTTGACGAATTTGCGCAGCAGCTCGTCCTCGTCCGTTTCTTCGGCCTGGCCGGTCAGGCGGGCGAACCAGGTCTTGTCCGAGAAGCGCTTGTCTTCCAGCCCCTGCACCCGGCGCTTCGACCAGAAGCTTGAGGCCGGCATGACTTCCGAGGCATAGCTGTAGAACGAGGCCAGGAACTCGTGATACTGCGAATAGCTCTCGCGATAGGCGGCGTCATACCAGGCATGGACATCATCGGCCCGGTCGGGATGGTCGATCAGGAAGTCGATCGCAGCCCCGGCATAGACACCGGACTGGGTGGCGAGATGCACGCCCTGCGAGAACAGCGGGTCGGTGAAGCAGGCACTGTCACCGGCCAGGAAGGCCCGGCCCATCGACATGCGCTCGGCATTGTACGACCACTCGCGAATGATCCGGGCCTCGGCGCGGGGATCGTCCAGATCGACGATGGAGGCAACCTCCGGCGCGGCGCGCAGGCAGTCTTCCAGGAAGGCCTGGCGGCCGCGGGCGTTGATCTCGGCGGCATTGTCGACATCGACCACGGCGCCCACGGAATAGGTGCCGTCCTTCAGCGGGATCATCCACACCCAGCCCTTTTCGAAGGTGATCGAGAAGGTGGTGCCGTCCAGGTCGCCGGTGAATTTGCGGATCGAGGGGTAGTAGTTCCAGACCGCCAGAGAGCGGTAGAACTCGTCATAGCGCCTGAGCCCCAGTTCGCGGGCGATCAGCCCGTTCTGGCCGGTGGCGTCGACGACATAGGATCCGGGCAGCACCACCTCGGCATCGTCGGCCACCCGCCTTGCGCGGACCAGCACGCCGTCGCCATGGTCGTAATCGACCGAGGCGACGGCATGGCCCATGCGGATATCGACGCCGGCATCGCGGGCGGCATCCAGCAGCAGACCGTCGAATTCCTGGCGGTAGACCTGGATCGCGTGATCGTAGATCCAGGGCTCGGGCCGCGGGGTGGCGAAGGAGAAGGTCCAGGGCGCCTGGCCCAGCCCCCAGACGAAGGTGGCCGAGGGCTTGCGCACGAAGCCGCGCTCCATGATCCGGTCCATCAGCCCCAGCCGGTCGAGCAGCGACAGCGTGCCGGGCAGCAGGCTTTCGCCGATCTTGTAGGCGGGTTCGGTCGCACGTTCGAGCAGGACGACGTCGCGACCGCGGCGACGCAGGGTGAGGGCGGCAACGCAGCCGGCCGGGCCGGCGCCGATGATCAGCACGGGATCGCTCATGGGGTCGTGACCTCGTTGGACGGGGTGGGCGTGGCAGCTTGGGGGGCGAACAGGAAGGCGGTCTTGGGCTGGTCCTTGCGGAAGACGAAGGCGCCGGACGAGACATTGGCCGCGACCGACACACCGGCCTGGATGCGGTTGCCGTCGCCCAGCGTCAGCCGCGGCTGAACCGAGGCGGCGATGCCGAAGAAGTTGTTGGCGCCGAGCGTGACATAGCCCGCAAGTTGCACCCCCGACGAGAACACGTTGTTGCGGCCCGAGACGCCGTCATGGCCGAAGGAACAGCCGTAATTCATCACCGTGAAGGGCCCGGGCCGGGCGTTGACGCCGATATGGACCCGGGGCCCGAGCACCGTGCCCGGGCCGATCTCCGCACCCGGCATGACGGTTGCGGTCGGATGGATGATGGTGGCGGCGGGCCAGCCGGCGTCGTCGAACCAGCGGGCGATCAGCTCGGTGCGCACCGCGATCTCGGCCATGCCGAGCGCGAAGACCTCGCCCGGGGCCGGCTGATAATCCTCGGGCCGCCCCAGCCAGGCGGGGGCCGGTGCGCCATGCTCTTCCCAGGCCGCGCGGGAGACGTCGAGGAAGCCGCGGAGCGTGAAGCCGGCATCGGCGGCATAGGCCGCGACTTCCCGGGCGAAACCGCCCGACCCGAAGATGACCAGATCCGTCATGACGCCTCCCGCGAGATGAGCTTCTTGAACCGGGCCGAATAGGGAATGTCGGTCACGATCTTCACCCGGACCGGCACCTTGAACGGGTCGAGCCGCTCGCGGGCATGGGCCTTGACCGCCTTGACCAGGGCGGCGGGATCGGCGGGCACCGCATCGGCGGCCGGCACGATCTCGGCCATCACCGCCTGGCCCGTGATCGCATTGGGCTGTCCGAAGACTTTGCAGTCGGCGACCAGGCCCGAGGCCATCAGCACGCCTTCGACCTCGGCCGGGAACACCTTCTCGCCGCCGACATTGATGATCTCCTTGGCGCGCCCCTTCACTTTCAGGAAGCCGTCGGACGTTTCCTCGACCAGATCGCCGGTCCGGAACCAGCCGTCATCGGTGAAGGCATCCATCGGGTGGTTGAGATAGCCGACGATCCGCCGCCGGCTGCGCAGCCACAGCTCGCCATCGACGATGCGATGTTCGACCGCCTCGTCGTCGAAGCGCATGGCCAGGCTGGTCGACGCCCGGCTGACGGTGGAGACGATCCCGGTTTCAGACGTGCCGAAGGTCTGGAGCAGCCGGGCGCGGGGCAGACGGCTGCGCAGCAGGCCGAGCAGCCCTTCGGGCATCGGCTCGGTGCCGTAGGTGATCATCCGCAGCGTCGAGAGGTCGTGGGCCTCGACCGCGCCGCTCATCAGCATGAGATTGAGGAAGGTGGGCGAGGCGGGCAGCACCTGGACCCGGTGGCGCGCAATGGCGCCGGCGACCGCCATGGGCGTGCGCTCCGCCGGCAGCACCAGGGTGGTGCCCTGGGCGAGACTCGAGAAGATGGTGTTGATGCCGCCGATATGGTCGAACATCAGGAAAAGCAGCAGCCGCAGGGGCTTGGTGCGGGGGGCACCGCCCAGATAGCTGGCGCTCAGCCGGTCCAGATCGTGCAGCATCGCCTTGGGCCGGCCGGTGGTGCCGCTGCTGAACAGGATCAGCCCGGCATGGCCCGCCTCGCGGAGCTGTTTGACCAGCGGCGCTTCCTCGCCGTCGGGGGCAAGCTCTTCCGGGCGATGGCCGGTTTCGGGGCGAAGCTGCCAGACCGCACGTGCAAGGGCCGCCTTGTCGGCGCGCTCGGCCGGCACGGTCGAGGTGTCGAGCGCCACGACGGTGCCCAGCGCCTGAAGCGCCAGCAGCAGGGCCAGGGTATTTGCGCCGGCCTCGCCGTCGAGCTTGACCACATCGCCGGCGCGAATCCCGGCCGTCCGCAGCAGATCCGTCGCATCCCGGGCCTGATCGGCGAGGGCGGCGAACGAGGTCTCGACGCCCGTGGCATCGTCGATGAGGGCGACCGCCGCGCCGAGGCCGGCGATCCGGTCGAGCAGGCTTCCGGTCATCGGGATACCCCTCCCAGATAGATGATCTGGCCGGTGACCATCGCGGCCGCCGGGTCGGCCAGGAAATCGATCACCCGCACCACCTCGTCGGTGGTGGCCAGCCGCGACACGGTCTGGGCCGAAAGCAGCCGGTCGATCGTCTCGGGCGGCACGGTCCGGGTCATGCGGGTGCGCACCGGCCCGGGTCCCACGGCATTGACGGTGATGCCCATGGGGGCGAGTTCCCGCGCCAGCGTCTGGGTCAGGCTTTCGACCGCCGCCTTGGCGGCGGCATAGGCCGCAGCCCCGGCGAGCTTCAGGGGGACGGCGACGCTGGTGAGGTTGACGATACGGCCACCCGCGGGGGCGCCGTCTGCCGGGGTGTCCCGATCCCGACGGCGGGCTTCGGGCCGCATCAGCCGCGCCGCTTCCCGGGCGCAGACGAAGCTGCCGACCACATTGGTGCGCAGCAGCGCCTCCAGCGTTTCGGTCGGGGTCAGCAGCGCATGGTTCATCGAGGCTTCGCCGGCGGCATTGACCAGCACGTCGATCCGGCCATGGGCGCGCCGGATGGTCGACATCATCGTCTTGACCGCCGTCTCGTCGGCGACGTCCAGCCGGTGGTGGACATAGGCCGGATGCTCGATGGGGGAGGGGCTGCGGGCACAGCCGTGCACCAGATCACCCCGGTCCAGGAAATGTGCAGCCGCCCGTCGGCCGATCCCCTTGCTGGCCCCGGTCACCACCACCACCCGGCCGGATACGTCCGGCCCGCGGGCGACGGACGCCGCCCGGCTGGCGCCTGGCGTCATCTCTGTCGTGCCGTCCTCGGCCGAAACTGGGGCGTCTTCATCCATGAGGTGCAACCTCGAAGAAGAAATTACCCTGGGATTGATGGTCCGCCAGCATCATTCCGTCCCGCCCGCCATCGGCGGCAGCGGCCCGCGGTCATAACGTCTGGGTTGCTTAATTCAGGGTAGACCCGCGCATTGGCAATATCCAACCTTATTTTTGGTTGTGATATATTCAATGATATACGCGTATCGGCCTCTGATATGCGAATGGTACCCGGTGCGCCGGGTCACGAGCCGGAGGGCTTGTCGCTGTTCTTCAGCCGCTGACGTTCCGGCCCCGGGGCCGGCTGGCCGGATGCAGAAGAACCGCCGCATATGCCCTTGAGCGCCTGCCAGTCGGCGTCGCTCAGCAGGGCGAGGCCCTCGGTGGCGGTTCCGGCCGCGGCGGTTCCGGCGGCGGCCAGGCGGGCCAGCCGGTCGGCCCCGAAGGGGTGGCTGTCCAGCAGGGTGCCATGGCCCCCGGTCTCGCCGGTCACACGGACCAGCAGGTCGCCGAAGGCCGCGGGAGAGCGGCCCAGCCTGGTCATGGCCGCGGCCGAAAAGTCGTCGGCGGCGGTTTCCGCATCGCGGGAATAGGCGGCATTCAGCACGGCATCGGCGGCGGTGACGATCGCCGCGCCACCTGCCACATCGCCGAACAGCAGCCCGATCACGAAAGAGGTGCTGCCGGCCCGGATCACCATCCGGAGCCCGTCGCGATGATGGACATGGCCGATCTCGTGGGCGATGACCCCGGCCAGTTCGTCGGGGGTTCGGGCCTTCTGCAACAGGCCGTCGAAGACGTAGATCCGCCCGCCGGGCAGGGCGATGGCGTTGGCCACGTCGGACGACAGCACCACCACGTCGACGACGGTCTCGTCGTCCTCGGGTGGCAGGCCGGCATCGATCAGGGCCTGGACCATCTGCCCCAGCGCGGCCTGACCCTGGGGGCGGGTACAGGCCTCGCCACCCAGCAGTGCGCGGACCTGACGGTCGGTGGCATCTCCCAGCCGGGCTTCGACCGAACGCGGCACCAGCGGCGTGATCCGGTCGGCCGCGAAAGGGATGCCATAAAGCGCCAGCAGCACGATCGAGACGCAGGCGGCCGCAGACCAGCCGAGCACCTGGCGGGTGCGCCCGCGGCCCTGGCCATGATCGAGCGCGGGGCAGCGCGTTTCGACGGCGCGCGCAAGCCCGGGGGCGGCGATCTCCAGCCGTGCCAGCGGGTTGCTCCCCGTCAGGGTCTTCAGGCGCAGCCGGCCGTGGCCGTCGGCGCGGCGGATGTCGTCCCAGGCCCAGCGGGCGAGCGGCGTGCCCTCTTCGACGATCTCCAGCACCGGGCCGATGACGAGTGTGACATGCCGTCGGCGGGCACTCCGGCCGTCGAAGAAGATCGTGCGGGCATCGGCTGCGGACGCCTCGGTCATGGTCAGAGACCCCCGATATTGAGATCAAGCCCGCCGGCGAAGCCTTCGCCGATCGCGTCCACCGCCTCGCCCTGACCGGTCGCGTGATCGGCCGCCTCCAGCCCGTAGACCGCGGTGGTCTCAACGATCCGTGCCCAGATATCGCGGGTCAGGTAGATCCGCACCACCACACCCGCGGCGAGCGCCATCAGCAGATAGCCGAACCCCAGACCGCCCAGCGCCAGCGGATGGGCGAAGGCGGCGGCATAGTCTGGCGTGCCGTCGGGGGCAGGCTGCGCCAGGGCGGCGGCGAGGCCGAAGATGCCTGACACCCAAAGACCCATCAGAATGCCCAGCAGAACCCACCAGCCGGTCGCCTTCCAATAGGTGCCGAACAGCGCCCGGCGCTCAAGATAGCTGTGGAAGCGGACCTCGCCGAAGCGGACATTGGACACCCACCATTGCAGCATGGTCGCCCGCCAGGCGGCGATCAGGAAGGGCAGGGGGATGATGGTCAGCAGGGCCGGCACGGTCAGCAGCCAGAGATGCCAGCCGCGGCGGAACAGCTCGCGCCCGGTGCCGTCGAACCCGCCCTGAAGGTCGCCATAGGCGGTATGGCGCATGCGATAACGCTCAAGCGCCGCCTGCCGCCAGGGCAGGGCGGCGCCCAGGCTCAGCAGCACCGCCAGATCCCAGAGTGCCGCGCGCCAGGCATAGCCGATGCCCGACCCGGTCATGGTGAAGCGCAGCCCCCGCCAGACGGTCCGGGTCACCCGATAGCGGCGGGCCCGATAGACCGCGAACTGGGCAAAGAGATAGAGGAACAGAGAGAGCGGCAGGCTGGCGAAGGCCTGAACCCGCTCGGCCTCGATACCGACCAGAAAATACACGAGATAGGCCGGCATCAGGATCGCGGTTGCGATCAGGAAACCGATCAGCAGTTCGCGGGCGCGGCCGACATATTCCAGCGGGTCGCCGTCGACCAGGGTATGGGACCACAGGTGCCGGCGGATGTCGGTGGCCAGCCAGAAGCGGTAGAAGCCGAAGGTGACGAGTTCAAGCAGCGCCCCCCGCAGGACCAGGTTGCGGAAGGCCCGCCGCATGCCGTGGAAGCGGGTCCAGCGGGTGGACGGGGCGGGGGCGGGCAGGGTCTGGTCCATGGGGGGCGGCTCGGAAAGTTGGGGGGCGCCGGCACGCGGCGGTCTTCTCAGATAGCCGGCAACGGCGCCCCGCGCAACCCTGTGTTCATGCGAGCCGTTCTCATCACCTTTTGGTGGGGATGATCAGAGCGGTCCGTAGGCCGAGATGTCCCTGGGGTCGGTTTTTACATGCACCAGCGCCGGGCCGTCATGGGCCATGGCCGCGCGGAAGGCCTCGGCGAAATCCTCCGTCCGCTCCACCGTGAACCCGGCGGCGCCATAGGCCCGGGCGAGCAGGGCGAAATCGGGTCGTGACAGGGCGATCCCATGACCGCGATCGCGGCCGATGCGCCGGGTCTGGTGCATCAGGATGGTGCCGTAGACGCCGTTGTCGACCACCACCACCTTGACCGGCAGGTCTTCGAGCACGGCGGTCGCCAGTTCCTGACCGGTCATCAGAAAGCCGCCATCGCCGGCGAAGACCACCACCGGGCGATCGGGATCGGCCGTGGCGGCCCCAAGCCCCGCCGGCAGGCCATAGCCCATGGCGCCGGCCTGGGTGGCGAACTGCGTGTCGGGCCGCCGGAACGGCCAGTAGCGGTGGACGAAGCCGGCGAAATTGCCGGCATCGATCGCGACCGCGGCCTCGGGGCCGGCAATCTCTGCGGCGATCGTCACCACCGCGGCCATGTCGACCGCACCCAGCACTGGGGTGACCGGTTGTGCGGCGAAATCGGCGACGCCCTTGTGGATCGCATCGCGCCAGTTGATCCGGTCGGCCGGCGGTTGATGCTCTGCCAGCCGGTCGGCGAGCGCGTCGAGCCCGGCCGCCACATCCGCCACCAGCATATGGTCCGGCAGGCGGGCATTGCGGCCGGCGGCGCGGGCGATTTCCCCGGCATCGGGATAGAGATGGATGACCGTCTGATGCGGGGCGGGAAGCGTCCAGCCCTCGCTGGTCACGTCGTCGAGCCGGCTGCCGGCGACCAGGATCAGATCGGCCTCGGCAAAGGCACGCTTCTGCGCCGGGCTGCGGCCCAGCCCCAGATGGCCGAACCAGGCCGGATGGTCGGCCGGCACCAGATCCTGGCGGCGGAAGGCAGTGGCGAGGCCGCAGCCGCTGACCCGGGCCAGCCGGTCGAGGGCGGCATGGGCGCGGTCGAAGGCGGCAATCTCGCCCGCGATCACGATCGGGCGGGCGGCGGCCGCCAGCGCCTCGGCGGCGGCGATGGTCTGGGCGGCGCCGGGCAGGCCCGAAGCGGCCCGCAGCCGGCCGAGGTCCGGGCCATTGGCGCGCACGCCGCCGGCGATATCGGGCAGGGCATCCGCCGCGGTCTCGCCTTCGGTCACGTCCTCGGGCAGGACCAGGATCACCGGACCGGGACGCCCGGCCATGGCGATGCGCAGGGCACGGGCGGTGGCCCCGGCACAATCGGCGGCGGTGCGCGGTTCGATCACCGCCTTGACCGCATGGCCGAACATGGCGCCGTAATCCACTTCCTGAAACGCCTCCAGCCCATGCTCGCGGGTTGCGACCTGGCCGACCATCAGCACCAGCGGCGTGGAATCCTGGGCCGCGACATGCACGCCATGGGCAGCGTTGGAGGCACCGGGCCCGCGGGTGACCATGGCGATGCCGGGCAGGCGGCGGGCGCGCGCCCAGGCTTCGGCGGCGCAGGCGGCGCCGGTCTCGTGGCGATGGACCAGCAGGCGGATGCGGTCGGCATGGACGCGCAGCGCCTCCAGCACGGCGAGATAGCTTTCGCCCGGCACGCAGAAGGCGGTGTCGATGCCATGGGCGATCAGGGTGCGGATGATGGCCTCGCCGCCCGAGGGCGGCGTCGTCGCAGAGGCGTCGGGTCCGGTCATGGGCGGGGATCCTGCAGCGGGGGGGCACAAGCGAAACCGCCGCAGTCCCGGGGGACTGCGGCGGTTCGGATCCGGATCAGGCGATCTCGGCGACGATCTCGACTTCCGTCGTCACATCCAGGGGCAGTTCGTTCACCCCCACCGCCGATCGGGCATGCTTGCCGGCATCGCCGAAGATGTCGACCAGCACGTCCGAGGCACCGTTGCCCACCTGCGGCTGGCCGTTGAAGCCGGCGGCGGAGGACACGAAGATCACCACTTTCACGATCCGCTTCACGCGGTCGAGATCACCGCCGCAGGCGGCCTTGAGCTGGGCGATGCAGTTGAGCGCGCAAAGCCGGGCCGCGGCGGCGCCGTCTTCGATCGAGCGCTCGCCACCGACCTTACCCTTCCAGACGACCGCACCATCGGCGACCGGAACCTGGCCGGAGGTGTAGACCAGATTGCCGGTCACGGCGTAAGGCACGTAATTCGCGACGGGGACGGCGGGCACCGGCAGGGGGATGCCCAGTTCTGCGAGACGCGCCTCGATCTTGCCCGACATGGCTCAGCTTGCTCCTTCGGTCGTGGGGAGGACGCCCGGACCCTGTCAGGCGCCCGGACGGCCGGTCGCGCCGGCGGTCAGCCGGATCGCGACGTTTTTGGTCTGGACATAGCCGAGCAGGGCTTCGACGCCCTTCTCCCGGCCATAGCCCGACCGCTTCATACCGCCGAACGGCGTTTCGATGCCGCCGGCGAACCACTCGTTCACGAAGACCTGGCCGGCGATCAGACGGTCCGCCACCAGATGCGCCCGGGCCAGATCGCGGGTGTAGACACCCGCACAGAGACCGTAATCGGTGCCGTTCGCGATGGCGAGTGCTTCTTCGGCATCATCGAAGGGCAGGATGGTCAACACCGGGCCGAAGACTTCGTTCTGGGCGATTTCGGAGCCGGGGGTCGTGTCGGCGATCACGGTGGGGGCCATGAAATAGCCCGGCCGGTCGACCCGGCGGCCGCCGGCGGCGGCGGTGGCGCCGGCCTGAACGGCGCGCAGACACATGGCCTCGATCTTGTCGAGCTGGCCGTCCGAGATCACCGGGGTCAGCTCGGCATCCTCGATGCCCGGGCCGATCTTCAGCGCCGAGGCGGCGGCGGCCATGCGCTCCACCACCTGGTCATAGACCGGCCGTTCCACCACCAGCCTGGACGAGGCCGAGCAGACCTGGCCCGCATTGGTGAAGATGCCGCCGCGGGTCGAGGTGATGACCTGATCGATATCGGCGTCCCTGAACACCACACCGGCCGACTTGCCGCCCAGCTCCATCACCGCCGGCACGACCCGGTCGGCCAGGGCATGGAGGATCCGGCTGCCGGTCTGGACCGAGCCGGTGAAGACCAGATGGTCGATATCGCCATGGCCGGCGAGGGCGGCACCCGCCTCGTGGCCGAAGCCGGTCAGGATGTTGACGACACCGGCCGGCACGCCGGCATCGTGGACCGCCTGGGCGAGTGCTGCCAGCGACAGGGCCGAAAGCTCCGGGGTCTTCATCACCACGGTGTTGCAGGTGGCGAGCGCACAGGCGATGGAGCGGGCACCGATCTGGAGCGGGAAATTCCAGGGCACGATCTGGGCCGACACGCCGAAGGGCGCATGCACGGTGTAGTCGATATAGTCGGGCCCGAGCGGGATCGACTTGCCTTCCAGCTTGTCGGCCATGCCGGCGTAATACTCGAAATAGCGCGCGGCTGCGGCGACATCGCCACGGGCGGCCGAGATCCGCTTGCCGTTGTCGAGGGTTTCGACCAGCGCGATCTCCTCGGTCCGCTCCAGCAGGATCCGGGCGATGCGGTGCATCATCCGCGACCGTTCCACCGGCTTCATGTTCTGCAGCAGGCGGGCGTTGAAGGCCTTGCGCGCGGCGGCCACCGCCATGTCGACATCGGCGGCTTTGGCGCAGGCGATGTCGGCGATGACCTCTCCGGTCGCCGGGTTGACCACCGGGATGCGGGTGCCGTCCAGGCTGTCGACGAAGCGGCCGTCGATATAGTGCTGCCAGCTCCGCTTGATCTCGTTCGCGCCGCTCATGGGTTCCTTAAGCCTCCCTGGTGGTCGTTGCGCCATCCGGGCCCCGTGGTCGTCACGATGGCGGTCGTCTGCGGGGGCCGGCGCGCCGGGCAGCATGCCAGCCCCGGGGCGGCCGCACAATTCCCGCAAGCCGTGGTCCTGGCAGATTTCCACTGCCGTCCACCGGACGGAAACCCGCGTCCATCAAGGGGGAAGGCCGTCGGTCACCGAAACGCGAACGGGCCGGGCCCCGCCTGCAGTTGCAGGCGGGG
>NZ_NYWI01000023.1:0-52703 GCF_002684955.1 Tistrella sp.
GAACGCCGCACACCCGGGTCCGCCGGCGATGGCCGACACGGCCCCCCGCGCGTCCGGCCGCCCGTCCATTCCCGTGGAAACCAACCTGGATCCCCGCCTCCGCGGGGATGACGGTGGTGGGGGCGGAGCGACCCCGGCGAGGGTCGGCGCCTGACATGGGCGGGCGATGGTGGCGGGGGCAGGGACGAACCCGGCGGGGCCGGCGCCTCAGATGGACGGGCGATGGTGGCGGGGGCAGGGACGAACCCGGCGGGGCCGGCTCCTGACATGGGCGGGCGATGGTGGTGGGGGTGGAGCGACCCCGGCGAGGGTCGGCGCCCGACATGGACGGGTGACGGTAGCGGGGGCAGGGCGAACCCGGCAAAGCCGGCGCCCGACATGAACGGGCGACGGCATACGGCCCCCTGCCCACCCCCAACACCATCTCTTGCATTTTGTTTTTTGTAGCATCATAGTTCCGTCATCCCCACCGATGCGGAGTGATGCGGCATGACCGTCCAGTCCCCTGCCCTCGATCTGGCCGGCGCGCCCGATGCCCGGTTTGCGCCCAACGACCTTCAGCCCTATTGGATGCCGTTTTCGGCCAACCGGGCGTTCAAGGCCGATCCGCGCCTGTTCGTCGCGGCCGACGGCATGTACTACACCACCGCCGACGGCCGGCAGGTTCTGGATGCCATGGCGGGCCTCTGGTGCGTGAATGCCGGCCATAATCAGCCGCGAATCGTGCGGGCGATCCAGGACCAGGCGGCGCGGATGGACTATGTCTCGTCCTTCCAGATGAGCCATCCGGCCGCTTTCGTGCTGGCCGAGCGGATCGCGAACCTCGCCCCCGCCGGGCTCGACCGGGGGTTCTTCACCAATTCGGGGTCGGAAGCGGTCGATACCGCGCTCAAGATCGCGCGGGCCTATCACAAGGTCCGCGGCGATGCGAACCGGGTGAAGCTGATCGGCCGGGCCAGGGCCTATCACGGCATGGGCTTCGGCGGGCTGTCGGTTGCCGGCATCCCGCGTCACCGCCGCGATTTCGGCCCGCTTCTGGGCGATGTCGACCACCTGCCCCACACCCATGATCTGGCGCACAACGCCTTCTCGCGCGGGCAGCCGGCCTGGGGGGCGCATCTGGCCGACGAGCTTGAAAACATCATCCAGATCCACGACGCCTCGACCATCGCCGCCGTGATCGTGGAGCCGGTGACCGGATCGGGCGGCGTGCTGCCGCCGCCGGTCGGCTATCTGGAGCGGCTGCGCGAGATCTGCACCCGCCACGGCATTCTGCTGATCTTCGACGAGGTGATCACCGGCTTCGGCCGGCTGGGCGCGCCCTTCGCCTCCAATGCCCTGGGCGTCACCCCCGACATGATCACCTGCGCCAAGGGCATGACCAACGGCGCCGTGCCGATGGGCGGGGTGATCGCCTCCACCGCCGTCTACGACGCCTTCATGACCGGGCCCGAAGCGGCCGTTGAGCTGATGCACGGCTATACCTATTCCGGCCATCCGCTGGCCTGCGCCGCCGGCATCGCCACCATCGAGACCTACGAGCAGGAAGGGCTGTTCGACCGCGGGCCCGAGATCTGCGCCGCCTGGGAGGACGCCGTCCACCAGCTGAAGGGTGCGCCCCATCTGCGCGATATCCGCAATATCGGCCTGCTGGCGGCGATCGAGCTGGAGAGCCGCGACGGCGCCCCGGGCGCGCGTGCGGCTGAGACGGTCAACCGCTGCTTCGACGACGGCGTTCTGGTCCGGGTGGCGGGCGACAATCTGGTGCTGTCGCCGCCGCTGATCATCACCCCCGATCAGATGGGCCAGGTGGTCGACACCATCCGCACGGCGCTGGGGGAGGTGGCGTAACGCCACCGCGCCCGCCCCTCCCCCCTCTCTTCGTTCTGTCAGACGAGACCAGCGCCCGATGACAACCGCCACCCCGCACGCCCCCATCCAACCCTTCCCCTTCGTGTCCGTCGCGGGCACACCCTATGACCGCGGCTGCGCCTATGGCGCGGCCGTGCCCGACCGGATCGCGCGGAGTGCCGAGATCTATGGCCGGGCGCTGGACGGGCTGGGGGCCGATGCCGATTTCCGCCGCCGGCTGATCGCCGATTTCGCCGAGCGCATCCGGGCGTTCGGTGCCCATTACCTGGACGAGATCCGCGGCATCGCAGAAGGGTCGGGCACCTCGTTCGAAGACGTGGTGATGATCAACGCCCGCACCGAGGTGGTGGCCCAGGCCCGCCGGCTGGCCGCAGCGCCGCCCGCGGCCGTCGACGCGCCTTCCGAACCCGAAGACGGCTGCACCGGTGCGATCATCCTGCCCGGGCGCAGCCGGACCGGCCGGCTGATCCATGGCCAGAACTGGGACTGGCGGTCGGAATGCGCCGAAACCGGCGTGGTGCTGCGCGTAGAGCGCGACGACGGCCCGGATCTGCTGACCTTCGTCGAGGCCGGCGGCCTCGCCCGATCGGGGCTGAATGCGGCCGGCATCGCCATCACCGCCAATTATCTGGAATGCGAGCGCGATTTCCGCACCGCCGGCGTGCCGCTGTCGCTGATCCGCCGCAAGGTGCTGGAACAGAGCCATTTCGCCGAGGCGATCCGGGCGGTGGCGACCACGCCCAAATCCTGCTCCAACAACATCATGATCAGCACCGCCCAGGGCTTTGCGGTCGATTTCGAATGCGCGCCCGACGAGGCTTTCGCCGTGCTGCCCGAGGACGAGATGATCGTCCACGCCAATCACTGGATCAGCCCGATCGCCCGCACGAAGCTGCGCGACACCGGCATCGCCAACATGCCCGACAGCCTGTATCGCGACTGGCGGGTGAAGCGGCTGCTGGAAGAGTCGGGGCCGAAGATCGGCATCGACGACATGAAGCGCGCCTTCTTCGACGATTTCGGCACGCCCTATGCCGTCTGCCGCCCGCCCCGGCCCAACCAGGCCGGCAATCTGTCGGCCACCGTCGCCATGGTGGTGATGGACCCCGCGGCCGGCGTGATGGAGGTGGCCCCCCTGCCGGCGCTGCAGCAGGGTTTCACCCGTTACACCCTGACCGGCGACCCGGTGGCGGCGGCGGCCTGAGCCGCGCCCACTTTTCAAGCGGGATCTTCAGGGCAGGAGGCTGGCCATGGGACGCTTCATCTTCTCACGCATCGCCATGGGCGTGCCCACGCTGCTGATCGTGGCGGCGGCGGTGTTTTTCCTGATCCGGCTGATCCCGGGCGATCCGGCCTCGCTGATGCTGGGCGACATGGCGACGCCTGAAACGGTCGCCGCCCTGCCCCGCGAGCTTGGCCTCGACAAGCCGCTGCCGGTGCAGTTCGTGCTCTGGCTGGGCCAGATCCTGACCGGGGATTTCGGCCGCTCGATCACCACCGATCTGCCGGTACTGCCGATGATCCTGGACCGGTTCGGGATCAGCGCCACCATCGTGGCGATCGCCGTGGCGCTGGCGACGCTCGCCGCCGTGCCGGCGGGCATGATCGCGGCCTGGCACCAGGACAGCGCGCTCGACCTCGGTTTCATCGCGGTGGCGACCCTGCTGCTGTCGATCCCGACCTTCTGGCTGGGCCTGCTGCTGCTGCTGCTCTTCGGGCTGGAACTCGGCTGGCTGCCGGTGATCGGCTATGTGTCGCTGGCCGAGGATTTCCAGGCCGGGCTGCTCTACCTCACCTTGCCGGTGCTGACCCTGTTCCTGCACGAGACCGGGGTGATCATCCGCATGGCCCGCGCCAGCATGCTGGAGGTGCAGCGGCTGGACTACATCACCCATGCCCGCGCCAAGGGGCTGTCGGAACCGGTGGTGCTGTGGCGCCACGGCTTCCGCAACGCCTTCGCCCCCACCTGGACGCTGATCGGCCTGATCCTGGGCAATCTTCTGGGTGGCATTGCGGTGGTCGAGACCGTGTTCACCATCCCCGGTCTCGGCCGGCTGCTGGTCGACGGCATCTTCGCCCGCGACTACCCGGTCATCCAGGGCTGCCTGCTGTTCATCGCCGGCGCCTATGTGCTCGTCAACCTGATCGTCGACCTCTGCTACCCGGTCTTCGATCCGCGCGTGACCCTGAACTGAAGAGGCCCGGATGATGATGATCTTGAGGTCCCTGCGCGGCCTTTCAGGCTCGTTCCTGGTCGGCGTCATGATCCTGGTGGCCATGCTCGCCGCGATCTGGACGCCGCAGGATCCGCTGGCGCTGAACCTGCGCGCCCGCCTCGCCGCCCCGGGCGGCGCCCATCTGCTCGGCACCGATGAATTCGGCCGCGACGTGCTCAGCCGGCTGATGGCCGGTGCGTCCGCCAGCATGACCATCGCGCTCACCACCGTGGTCTTCGCCATCATCGCCGGCAGCATCATCGGCATTCTGGCCGGCTATTTCCGCGGCTGGACCGACCGGATCGTGATGACCTTCAACGATGCCCTGCTCGCCTTCCCCGGCATCCTGCTGGCGCTGGGCCTGCTGGTGGTGCTGGGGGCGAGCCCCGGCGGCATCGTGCTGGCGCTGGGCCTTGCCTATACGCCCTCGGTCGCCCGGGTGATGCGCGGCACGGTGCTGTCGCTGCGCGAAAACGCCTTCATCGAAGCCTCACGCGTGATGGGCCATGGCCAGATCTACACCATGCTCCGCCACGTCCTGCCCAATTGCGTGGCGCCGCTGACGGTGCTCGCGACCTCAATGTTCGGCTGGGTGCTGCTCTCGGAAAGCGCGCTCTCCTTCCTGGGCCTCGGCGCGCCGCCGCCCGCGCCCAGCTGGGGCAACATGCTCTCGGGCGGGCGCGCCTTCATGGGCCAGGCCCCCTGGCTCGGCATCTTCCCGGGGCTCTGCATCTCGTTGACCCTGCTCGGCATCAACCTGCTCGGCGACGCGCTGCGCGACCGCCTGGATCCGCGGATGAGGAATATTGCATGACCGGATGCATGACCGCCGGCGCGCCGCTGCTCGACGTCTCGGATCTCTCGCTCGGCATCGGCGAGACCGGCCGGCTGGTGGTCGACCGGGTGGGCTTTCAGGTCCGGGCGGGTGAAATCGTCGCCGTGGTCGGCGAAAGCGGCAGCGGCAAGACGCTGGCCGCCCGCGCCGTGCTGGGGCTGACGCCGCCCGCCATCCGCCGCCGCGGCGGCAGCATCCGGATCGACGGCCGGGCGCTCGAAGACATGACCCCGCGCGAGCTGCGGGCACTCCGCGGCGGGCGGATCGGCATGGTCTTCCAGGAGCCGATGACCTCGCTCAACCCGTCGCTCACCATCGGCCGGCAGCTGGAAGAGGCGCTGGCGCTGCACACCGGGCTCGATGCCCGGGGCCGCCGCGCCGCGATCCTCGCCATGCTGCAACGGGTGGGGTTGAGCGATCCCGAACGCGTGCTCAAGGCCTGGCCGCATGAATTCTCGGGCGGCATGCGCCAGCGGATCATGCTGGCCTCGGTGATGCTGCCGAAACCCGCCCTGCTGGTCGCCGACGAGCCGACCACCGCGCTCGATGCCGTGGTACAGCGCGACGTGCTGGAGCTGATGGTGGCGCTGACCGCCGAAAACGACACCGCCGTGCTGATGATCAGCCACGACCTCGCCATGGTCGCGCGCTATTCCCACCGCGTCATCGTGATGTGCCGGGGCGAGATCGTCGAGCAGGGGCCGACCGACCAGATCCTGCGCGCCCCCGCCCATCCCTATACCCGCAAACTGCTGGGCGCCATGCCCCGCCGCCGCCCGGTGCCCGAGGTCGCGGCGGATGCCCCGCCGCTGGTGGAGGTGCAGGGGTTGACGGTCGATTTCGGCCGACGCGGCGGGCTCTTCCGGCGCAGAGCGCACAAGCGCGCGCTCCACGGCATCGATCTCGCCATCCGCCCGCGCGAGGTGGTGGCGGTGGTCGGCGGCTCGGGTTCGGGCAAGACCACGCTCGGCCGGGTGCTCGCCAGCCTGCAGAAACCCGGTGGCGGCCGGCTGATCTTCGACGGGCAGCCGATTTCCGGTCGCTCGGGTGCCGCCTGGACCGACTATCGCCGCAACTGCCAGATGGTGTTTCAGGACCCCTATTCCTCGCTGGATCCGCGGATGACCGTCGCCCAGGCGATCGGCGAGGCGCTGCGCGGATCGGGGCTGGACCGGGCCGCCATCCGCGCCCGGGTGCTGGAGGTTCTGGCCGAGGTCGGCCTCGACGACACCCATGCCGGCCGCTACCCCCATGAACTCTCGGGCGGCCAGCGCCAGCGCATCGCCATCGCCCGCGCCGTCATCCGCCGGCCGCGGCTGGTGATCGCCGACGAGCCGGTCTCGGCGCTCGATACCACCGTGCGCGCCCAGATCCTCGACCTCTTCGCCGATCTGCAGCGCCGCCACGGTTTCGCCTGCCTGTTCATCAGCCATGATCTGGCGGTGGTCGAACAGCTCGCCAACCGGGTGGTGGTGATGAACCAGGGCCGGATCGTCGAAGAAGGCCCGCGCGACCGGATTTTCGACGCCCCGGCCGACCCCTACACGAAGCGCCTGCTCCAGGCGATCCCGACCCTCGACCCCACGCCCTCGGGCGGGGTGCGGCTGCGCTGGCGCCACGAGGAGGCCGCATCCGACGGCGACCACCAGGCCAGCGCCTGATCTTTCACGTCTCAAGACCGAGGACGTCCCCCTCCATGTCCGCCGCCCTCTCCTATCCCGACACCCGCCTGTTCATCGATGGCGCCTGGACCGCCGGCAGCACCAGCCGTGACGAGGCGGTTCTGAACCCGGCCACCGGCACCGTCATCGGCCGGGTCGCCCATGCCTCGACCGCCGATCTCGACCGGGCGCTCGCAGCCGCCGACCGCGCCTTCCGCAGCTGGCGGCGGGTCCCGGCCTTCGACCGGGCGAAGCTGATGCGCAGGGCCGCCGGGCTGATGCGCGAGCGCGCGGCCGCCATTGCCCCCATCCTCACCCTGGAACAGGGCAAGCCGCTGGCCGAAGCCCGCGCCGAGGCGATGGGCTCGGCCGATACCATCGACTGGTTCGCCGAAGAGGCGCGCCGCACCTATGGCCGGGTGATCCCGTCGCGCGCCCCCGGCCATGTCCAGATCGTCACCCGCGAGCCGGTCGGCCCGGCCGCGGCCTTCACGCCCTGGAATTTCCCGATCAACCAGGTGGTGCGCAAGGTGGCGGCGGCCCTTGCCGCCGGCTGCACGATCATCGTCAAGGGGCCGGAAGAAACCCCGGCCAGCTGCGCCGCGCTGATCGCCGCCTTCGCCGATGCCGGGGTGCCGGCGGGCGTGATCAACCTGGTCTTCGGCGTGCCGGCGGAGATTTCGGCTTATCTGATCCCCCATCCGGTGATCGCCAAGATCTCCTTCACCGGCTCCACCGCCGTGGGGCAGGAGCTGGCGGCGCTGGCCGGGCGGCATATGAAGCGCGCCACCATGGAGCTGGGCGGTCATGCCCCGGCGATCGTCTTCGCCGATGCCGATCCGGCCAAAGCCGCGGCGGCACTGGCGGCGCAGAAATTCCGCAATGCCGGCCAGGTCTGCATCTCGCCCACCCGCTTTCTGGTCCATGAAGACATCGCAGAGCCCTTCATTGGCGCCTTCACCCGCGCCGCCGCCGCGATCCGGGTCGGCAACGGCCTGGATGACGGCGTGGGCATGGGGCCGCTGGCCAATATGCGCCGGGTGGAGGCCATGGAGGCGCTGGTGGCCGATGCTCAGGCCGCGGGCGCGGAGCTCCGCACCGGCGGCGCCCGCATCGGCAATCAGGGCTGTTTCTTCCAGCCCACCGTCCTGACCGGCGTGCCGCTTTCCGCCCGGATCATGAACGAGGAACCCTTCGGCCCGATCGCCCCCATCTCCACCTTCCGCGATTACGACACGGTCATCGCCGAAGCCAACCGCCTGCCCTGGGGCCTCGCCGCCTATGCCTGGACCGGCAGCGCCCGCACGGCCGCGGCGGTCTCGGCCGATCTTGAAAGCGGCATGGTCTCGATCAACCAGGCCCCGCTCGGCTTCCCGGAAGTCCCCTTCGGCGGCATCAAGGCGTCCGGCCACGGCTCGGAAGGCGGCAGCGAGGCGATGGAGGGCTGGCTGGTGACCAAGTTCACGGCCGAGAACACGGTGTTCTGAGCCACGAACCGGAACAGAGTCGGGTCGCCGGACCGGTCGTCGCATGCCAGGATGGTGGTCCACCCGATGATGGCCCATCACCTGCCCGGACCCCGCCCAGATGACCCCCGACGACCGCAGCCTCGACCTCATCCGGCGGAGCGTGCTCTGCTGGCTCGCCACCGTCTCGGCCGAGAGCGTGCCCAATGTCAGCCCGAAAGAGATCTTCGCCCATGACGGCGCGGAAACCCTGCTGATCGCCGAAATCGCCTCGCCGGTCAGCCTGCGCAATCTGCGCGGCAACCCGATGGCCTGCGTGTCGATGATCGACATCTTCACCCAGAAGGGGTGCAAGATCACCGGCCCGGCCAGCATCCTGGCCCCCGACACCCCCGGCTTCGACACCGCCGCCGCCCCGCTTCTGGCCCTGACCGGCGGCGCCTTCCCCATCCGCCACGTCTTCGCGATCCGCATCGATACCTGCCGCCCGATCATCGCCCCCGGCTATTACATGCGCCCGGGCACGACGGAAGAAAGCCAGGTGGCGGGGGCGATGGCGGCGTATGGCGTGCGGCCGATCACTTAGTCTGCGGCCGGAACAGCCGGAGCCAGAAGCAACTGAGAGGATGAGAGGGATCTGCCGGCCTTTGCCGGATCGTCACAGCTGACGACCAGGATTTCGCGCCGGCCCTCGAAGCTTTTGTATTTTCGGGCGGTGTCATACGTACATCCGCGCGTCAGCGCCCCTTCAAAGCGCAGGGTCCGGAGGATCTGCTCGGGCAGGAGATAGAAGTCGGTCGTGGTCCGGAATATAACAGCGGAACGCAGGTCTCCATATTCCATGGAAAACGGCTGCATACCCGCCGACGATGTCACCCGCACTGGAGGTGGGCATTCTTTCGGCATGAACAATCTCTCGAAGAAGGATCTTTCTCTGCACCACCTCCCGTCTTCGTTCAGATGGACCTCGTGGAAAAGGACGGAATCATCCTCTCTGAAAACATAACGTCCTGGAGATCTATGATCTGGATAGCGGGCCGCTGCGGCATATTTCAAGAACCTTTCGTCTATATTCAGATCGAAGTCGCTCGAAGAGACAGCATAGTGTCCCATAACGGCGCCTGCCAGGTTGGCCCCAATAGGGTAGGGGCCAGCGTATTGCCCAGAGACGCCCATAGCGGCAGCCACAGCGGCACCCGCTAAGGCCATCTTAGATGTAGAACGCACAGATCGACAGACGTCAGACGCCGGCGGCCAACTCCAGACGCCATAGAACGAGTCGACAGCAATCAAATAAATCCCGGCGATTTCAAAAAATGATCGAAAATATCTTTCATATGCTCCATTTATACGCAAAATTTTGCCGTCATTTGTTTTAATAATATACTGCAGATTATTTATATTAACGTGTATTCTGAAATTTATTATTTCATAACTATCGGCGATAACGACACTAAGAGGCAAACTATCTCCAGTCTTTATCTTAAACAATAGTGGATATTCCGATCTGCGGCCAGGTATCTCCTGTTTTCCATCAACAATAACAGTTGATGACGTGCCGCAATTATAAATCGCAACGTCAAGTTCAGGAATGCGGTCATGAGGTCGGCTATCGTCGAGATCGCGCAATGAGTTCCAGGCGTCGAAAGCCGCCTCTGACGGGACATGCTTGATCGGAACATCAGGACCCGTCTGGCAGGCCCCCAGCCCAAGGCAAAGGAAAGTGGCCCACGCCCATCTCGTCAATTGCCTGACAATCATCCGCCTGCTGGCCCCCGCCGTCGGAACGAGGTCGCCAGCGCGACGTAGAGCAGCCCAAAGGCTGCGACGGCCAGGAAGGTCACATGAACCATCAGCAGCCATTGCACATCGTCAAGAACGACCGCATCGTTGACCACCTGCTTGTGGAAATGAAGCCTTGTGCGCACAGCAAGCGCCTGCGACACGAAGGCGGCCACGAAGACGACAACACCGGCAGCACGGCCGCGAATCCATCGATCCGAGCCCTGTCTGCCGTCGGCGCGCAGCAGGTATCCGGTGGCCACGCAGATGCCGAGAGTAAGGGCGAGATCAAGCTCAAGCATGGCGTCAAGCCCATCGCCCAGAACGGCGATCAGCGCAGCATCCGGTTTCGGGTGATCGGCCTGCGACAGAACAATCGGCGCCGAGCCATCGAGCCAACGCAGAAACCCTATACAGGCTACCCCTGCAATCACAACCCAGAAGCCGGGAGACACCGCAAGATTCCGCAACCGTCGATCCGCCCCGGCACGAGGCCGCCGATCATTCCCCGCCATGCGCCCTCACCTGAGGTGACGATCAGAGCACTATCATAGCTGGAGAAAGACAGGGGAGCGCAATCCCCTTTTGCGCAACACATCGGAGATCATCGGCCTGGTGAGTTCTGCGGCTCACCGGTTGGTGCCCGTCGCCACCCGCACCCGATAGCTGCACCGCCTTCCGCCGGCCAGGATGTGGTCTTCCCGCGTCACCGTGCATCCGGGCCCCAGCACCGCGCGGAAGACGGCGAGTTCGGCGCGGCAGAAGCCCTGGCAGGCGGTGGCGGCGGCGCAGATCGGGCAGTGGTTTTCGATCAGCAGCCAGCCGTCGCCGTCGGGGGCGGGCTGCACCTCGGCCATATAGCCTTCGGCGCTGCGCTGGCGGGCGAGCGCCTGGAGGCGCGCCTCCGGATCGGTCGCGCCGGCCAGCGCCGCGTCATAGGCGGCACGGGTTTCGGCCTCGCGCGCGGTGATCAGCCGGTCGAGCGCCTCTTCGCCCAGAAGATCGCGAACATGGCGGATCAGGGCGACGGTCAGCTCGGCATGGGCATCGGGAAACCGGGCCTGGCCGCGATCGGTGAGGTGCCAGATCTGGGCCGGGCGGCCGACGCCGCGGATCTCCGCCCGCGCCTCCACCAGCCCCTCGGCCGCCAGCTTGACCAGCTGCTGGCGGGCATTCTCCCCCGTCGTGCCCAGCGTACGACCCAGCACCGCGGCGGTTTCCGGTCCCCCGGTCTTGATCAGGGTCAGCAGCCGGTCGGCCGTGCCCGTTGCCTGTCTCAGGGAAGGGTCTCTCAAGGGGTCGGTCACCCGCGTCCTCGCCCTTTCGGGATCATGCCAAAGCGTTATTCCAAGCCGTTCTTTGGAAATTAAGGGAGAGGGCGGCGCGGGGCAAGGGGTGTGGGGCCGGTTGGACCCCCGGCGTCGTTCGGGCGTTCCCTTCAGGGCGGCAGTTCGACATGGAGGGGCCCCCATGGCCGAGCCGACGCCTCAGACAGGCACCCGATCCCGGCTGATCGCGGCCACGGCGATCCTGCCCGGACTTTATCTGGTTGGTGTCATAACGATTATATTTATGGGCATGATTGTGGCCGTGGAACTGTTGGTGCGGTGAACCGCACCTCGCGCAACCACATCATGGCCGATTGCAATCGTCGTTCTGCTCAGGCCGCCCCCCCTGCCCCGAGGCCGCACGAACCCTCAATCTGCGGGCGAACCACCCGCCCTCTGGCCGCCGCCGCGCCGCAGCCCGAGTTTGCCCCCGGAGGGGTCGCCCGAGAAAATCCCGTGATATCAACCACATCAACAATTCGTGAAACGCTACATGTGACCACGGGAACGGTTAAACTAGATTAAAGAATCCTTACCGCCGCCGCATTAAGGTTCCTGAGTGGGTCAATTCCTCCACGCCGCTGCGGTGAATATCCTCGCATTTTGCAGAAGGATGTACCGCAGACCGGGAGGGGCGGAGGAACCGGTGCAGATCGGCTCCTTTTGCCTGAAATGCCACGCAAATTCGGGTCATGACCACGCCACGATCCGCGACCACCCGTTGAAACAGGGAGGACATACGGATGCCACAGCACGGCGCGCAGACTGATCCACTCCAGGCCGGCGGCAGGGAGGCCGCATCCGGTCGCGCCACATCTTCCGGCAGCCCCGCCCTGGAGCGGAGGCACCAGCCGGTTCCGCCGACACCCGGACCCGCCAGAGCCGATAGCCACCACGGACCCGATGACAATGGACAGGGGCCACGCATGATGGAACATCACCAACAGGTCGTTCAGGATGAAATCGTTGCCTTGATCCCGTCCTTGCGCGCCTTCGCCCGATCGCTGACCAGGAATCCGTGCGAAGCGGATGATCTGGTTCAGGAAACGCTGATGAAGGCGATCGCCAATGCCGGCCAGTTCACCGCCGGCACCAACCTTCGCGCCTGGCTGTTCACCATCCAGCGCAACACCTTCTACACCCTTTATCACAAGCAGCAGCGTGAACCCGTGCTGGTGGTGGAGGATCTGCCCGGCGTACATGTGAAGCCGGCTCAGGAATGGTCGCTGAAGCTGCGCATGGTCGAAGAGGCCGTCGGCAAGCTTCCCGCCGATCAGCGCGAGGCATTGATGCTCGTGGGTGGCGGCGGCATGAGTTACGAAGAGGCCGCGGAGATCTGCGGCTGCGCCCTCGGCACGATCAAGAGCCGGGTCAGCCGGGCCCGCACGGCCCTGCTCCGCCTGCTCGACAGCGAGGACGAACACGACTTCCTTGACGACATCACCGGTGGCAGCCGTCGCAGCCGTATCGCTGCGGATGATGCCGACCGGCGCACGCCACGGATACAATAAGCGGACCCGCCGCAGCGGGTGATGTCTCCGGGCGCGCGGGCTTCGATCGCAAGGACAGCCCGCGCTTTCATGTCATGACGCTCCCCGTACAGGGGTTTCTTCAATTTCAGACGTCTAAGCCCGCCGCCGCAGCTGACAGCGGCAGGCGGCGCCCCCCCCGAGGGGGCGTCACGGCCATCCTGGAGAGCTGGTCAAGAGGTGTGTTCGTCGGACCCTCCGGTCCGGTTGAGGACGCCCGGATCTGCCGGCTCGGACGGCATGGCAGCCCCGCCATCCTGCCCGGCCGCGTCCGCCAGTGCGGCGGCGGCCTCGCGCGCCAGAGCCATCAGCTCCTCGGGCGGCGATGTGTCGTCTCCATAAGCGGCGTAGAGATCCTGGAGGGCCCGGTCGAGCGAACGGTCGTCGTGCTCGGCCTGCCGTTTCGGGTCGGTCCCGTCGATGCGACGTCCGGGATGTGCGCTAGCCATGGGTAGGGGGTGTTCCTTCGTCATGGGATCATCCTGCCGAAGGCAGCCTCGGGCCATGATGCATGATGCATGGGCGCCGGCCGGTCGAAGCTTCGGTTTCGGCAGTCACCAGCCTGGCCGTCTCCGGAAGCCAGACGTCGGATTGGGGGCACCCGACCTTTCTTACGTCGTTCGTCATCGGGTGGATCAACCTCCGTTGCAGTTTAATTCATCGGGCGGCCGCACGTCACGCGGCACGCGGAGACGGAACTTGAACGGATGGCATACTGTTCCTCCTATGCCGGAACCAAATATATCTGGAAGCGTTCACGCGACATGTCTGCAACAGAGCCTGGAAAGGGACGGATATGTCGGATCATCTTCAACCACCCCAAAGGCAAAATCAGCAGCCGGGGCGCGAGCATGAAATGTCACCGGCCCCCGATTACATGCCACGATTTCCCGGCACCGGCCGGCTGAAGGATAAGGTCGCGCTGATCACCGGCGGCGACAGCGGCATCGGCCGGGCGGTGGCGATCGGCATGGCGCGCGAGGGCGCCGACATCGCCATTCTGTATCTGAACGAGCATCGCGACGCCGAGGAAACCGTGCGTCTGGTCGAAGCCGAAGGTCGCCAGGCCATGCACATCGCCGGCGATGTCGGCGACGAGGCGGTCTGCCGCCGCGCGGTGGGCGAGGTGGTCAAGACCTTCGGCCGGCTGGACGTGCTGGTGAACAATGCCGCCGAACAGCACGAGGTGAAGGATTTCACCGATCTGGCCGCCGAACAGCTGGAGCGGACCTTCCGCACCAATGTCTTCGGCTATTTCTTCATGACCAAGGCGGCGCTGGAGCATCTGCCCGACGGCGGCGCGATCGTCAACACCACCTCGATCACCGCCTATCAGGGCTATCCCAGCATGGTGGACTATGCCTCCACCCGCGGCGCGATCGTGGCCTTCACCCGATCGATGTCCAAGCTGCTGGTCGACCGGAAGATCCGCGTCAACGCGGTCGCCCCGGGCCCCATCTGGACCCCGCTGATCCCCGCCAGCTTTCCGCCCGACAAGGTCGCCGAACACGGCGGCAGCGCCCCCATGGGCCGCGCCGGCCAGCCCAACGAGGTGGCGGCCTGCCATGTCTTCCTGGCGAGCGAGGAGGCGTCTTACATGAGCGGCCAGGTCCTGCACCCGAACGGCGGAACCATCGTGCAGTCCTGACGCAGATGATGGCGGGCACCGATCGGGCAGTGCGCCCGCCATCACAATCCCCCCGATTGGCTCAATCTTCGCGAAACTTCGCCGGCTGGCCATCGGGCGGATACTGGTTTTCGGCCAGCAGCCGGGCCAGATGCAGCACGTTGCGCGCCGCCAGATCGATGGTGGTGCCGATCTTGTCGGGCATGGCGGGCAGATCCTTGTAGTCGGTCTTGCCCATCGCCTCTCCCACCCAATAGACCACGGCATTGGGCGGGATGGTGAAGCCGACATCGGCCAGGCCCTGATAGACCTCGGCCGCGACATGATGGGCGCCGTCTTCATTGCCCACCACCACCAGCGCCACCCCCCGGCCGTAAGAGCGCAGCCGCCCCGCCTCGTCGGTTTCGGTCAGGAAGGCGTTCAGCCGCTCCAGCACCCGCTTGCAGACGCTGGAGGGCTGGCCCAGCCAGATGGGTGTGCCGATCACCAGGATCTGCGCGTCCAGCACCTGGCGGCGGATCGCCGGCCAGGCATCGCCCGGCCCTTCATCGGCGGTGATGCCGGGTTTGATGTCGTGATCGACCGCGCGGATGCTCGCCGTCTCCACCCCGTCGCGGCCCAGCCGGTTCAGGAATTGCGACAGCAGCAGATCGGTCGAGCTTTCGGCATCGCCGCCCTTCAGCGTGCAGTTGATGCCGAAGGCGCGGATCGGCTTCGGATCCGCCATGGCTTACCCCTCCTCCCGCCGGACGGCATTTGCGACGAGCCGGCGGCGGATCTGGTCGTGATCGGTGGTGGTGCGGGCGTCGGACATGGGTTCGGTGCCTCCTTCGGCTGGTTTTGACCCTGCAACGCGAACCCCGGAGCCGGGCCCATGGTTCCCGGGAACCGCGGCCGCCGCGGCCGGGTTGATCGGGTCAGATCCCGATCCGCCAGCAGGGGAGGCCAGCCATGGCGCGCAAACCGGCAAAGCGCAGGACAGACGCCGCCGAAGACACCGAAGACGCCGCCAACCGGCCGTCATCGCGCCCGGTCTGGACCGGCAATATGCGGCTTGCCCTGGTATCGGTGCCGGTGAAGCTTTATGCCGCGGTGAAAAGCGGCGCGCGGATCCAGTTCCACCAGGTCCACGAACCCTCGCGCCGGCGCATCCGCTATCAGAAGATCGTGCCCGGGGTCGGGCCGGTCGATACCGACGAGATCGTGAAGGGTTTCGAACTGGGCCAGGGGCGCTGGGTGCTGATCGATCAGGACGAGATCGATGCGCTGAAGGTGGAAACCCGCCACACCCTGGATCTGGTGCAGTTCGTGGGCCCCGACGAGATTGCGCCGATCTGGTTCGAACGGCCCTATTACGTGGTCCCCGACGGCGAGCTGGCGATCGAGGCCTATGCCGTGCTGCGCGATGCGCTGAAACGCGCCGGGCGGATCGGCCTCGGCCAGTTCGTGATGCGCGGGCGGGAATATGTCGCCGCCCTCAAGCCCTGCGGCCAGGGGCTGATGCTGGAGACGCTCCGCTTCGCCGACGAGGTCCAGCGCGCCGCCCCCTTCTTCACCTCGATCGACGAAGAGGCGAGCGATCCGGAACTGCTCGACCTGGCGGCCGAGTTGATCGAGCGGAAGACCTCGGCCTTCGAGCCCGCACGGTTCAAGGACAATTACACCCAGGCCCTGCGCCAGCTGATCGACGCCAAGGCGACCGAAAAATCGGTCGAGCTGGGCGAAGAGGCCGCGGAAGAGACCGGCGGCGGCGGCAAGGTCGTCGATCTGGTCGAGGCGCTGCGTCGCTCGGTCAAGGACAGTGGAAAGGCCAGCGGCAAGACACGGCCGGCACGGAGCGGCCGGCGCAAGGCGGGGTGAGACCTATGGCCGCCGACCCGCTCGACAGCTATCGCCGCAAGCGTCGCTTCGACCGCACGCCCGAGCCGGAGGCCGGGAGCGGGCGCAGCCCTGAAGGCGGCAGGCTGACCTATGCCATCCAGAAGCACGACGCCCGGCGGCTGCATTACGATCTCCGGCTGGAATGGGCGGGGGTGCTGAAAAGCTGGGCGATCACCCGCGGCCCCAGCCTGGACCCCAGGCAGAAGCGGCTGGCGGTGCGCACCGAAGACCACCCCCTCGCCTATGCCGGTTTCGAGGGGCAGATCCCCGCGGGCCAGTATGGCGCGGGCGAGGTGGTGCTGTGGGATCGCGGCCATTGGGAGCCGATCGGCGACGCGGCGGCGGGGCTCGCGGCGGGGCGGCTGGACTTCGTCATCCATGGCGAGCGGCTGCATGGCCGTTTCGTGCTGGTGCGCATGAAGCCGGCGGCCAAGGCCGGGCGGGCGCCGGAAAAGGCCGAGAACTGGCTGCTGATCAAGCGCGACGATGCCGATGCCGACCCGACGGGCGAGGTGACCCGCCGCCACCCCGGCAGCGTGGCGGGTCAGCCGAAGCGCGAGGCCGCGCCCCTGCCCGGCGCCCCCCTGCCCGGCTTCGTCGCGCCGATGCTCGCCACCCTGACCGACCGGCCGCCGCGCGGGCCCGGCTGGGTGTTCGAAATCAAGCTCGACGGCTATCGCGCCCTCGCCGCGGTGTCGGGCGGCCGGGCCGTCATCCGCACCCGATCGGGCCTCGACTGGACCGACCGCTTCCCCGGCATCGCCCGGGCGCTGGCGGCACGGCCGGGCCTGGACGGCGTGCTGCTGGACGGCGAGGTGACGGCGATGACGGCAGACGGCCGCACCGATTTCTCCGCCCTGCAGGCGGCGCTTTCCGCCGGGGGCGAGGGGCTGCATTACGGCGTCTTCGACCTCTTGGCCGAGGGCGGGGAAAGCCTGCGCCACCTGCCCTGGACCGCCCGCAGGGCCCGGCTCAGGGCGCTGCTGGGGGGGCCCGCGGGCGACGGCATCCACCTTGTCGACCACAGCCCCGGCCCGGCGCGGGACCTGCTGGACCAGGTCTGCGCGGCGGGCCATGAGGGGCTGATCGCCAAGCGGGCCGACGCGCCCTATCGCCCGGGCCGCGGCCATGCCTGGCTCAAGGTCAAATGCGGTCAGGCGGGGGAGTATGTCGTGGTCGGCACCTCGCCCTCCGAAGCCGGGCGGCCCTTCGCCTCGCTGCTGCTGGCGGTTCAGGATCGCGGCACCTGCCGCTATGCCGGCCGGGTCGGCGCCGGTTTCAGCGACAGGGATTTCGCCTGGCTGGCGCCACGGCTGACGGCGCTGGCCCGCAAGACCCCGCCGGTCGACCGCGACAGCGTGCCGCCCGCCGTGGCCCGGGCGGCACGCTGGGTGGAGCCGCGGATCGTGGTCCAGATCGCCCATGGCGGCCTGACCGGCGAGGGGCTGATCCGCCAGGGCCGCTATCTGGGCCCGCGCGAGGACAAGCCGGCGGCCGAAGTTGAGGCGGACCGGGTGATGGCCGTCGAGGAGGCAGAAGCGATGGACGAGACCGGAGACAGCCTGCGCGGCGTGCGCCTGACCCATCCCGACCGGGTTCTGTTCCCCGAACAGGGCATCACCAAGCGCGATCTCGCCCGCTGGTTCGATGCCGTCGCGGCGCTGATGATGCCGCATCTGCAAGACCGGCTGGTCAGCCTGGTGCGTTGCCCCGAAGGCCGCCGCAAGGCCTGTTTCTTCCAGCGCCATGCCGGCCGCGGCCTGCCCCGCGGTTTCGCCAGCCGCAGGCTGACCGACGCACAGGGCAATACCGAAGAGTATGTTCTGGTCCGCGATCCGGAAGGCCTGGTGGGTGCGGCACAGATCGGGGTTCTGGAACTGCATCTCTGGGGATCGCGCATCGACCGGCCCGAGCGCCCGGACCGGCTGGTCTTCGATCTGGACCCGGATCCGGCGGTGGATTTCGCGGCCGTCCGCCAGGCGGCCTTCGACATGCGCGACGCGCTGGCGGCGCTGGATCTCGCCTCGGTGCCGCTGCTGACCGGCGGCAAGGGCGTGCATGTGGTGGTGCCGATCGCCCGGCGGCACGACTGGCCGGTGGTGAAGGCGGCGGCGAAGGCCCTGGCGCAGCGCTTCGCCGACCACGACCCCGACCGCTTCGTCGCGACCATGAGCAAGGCGAAGCGCAAGGGCCGGATCTTCATCGACCATTTCCGCAACGACCGCACCGCCACCGCCATCTGCCCCTGGTCGCCCCGCGCCCGGGCCGGCGCCCCGGTGGCCCGGCCGGTCGACTGGCAGATGCTGGCCGGGATCGACCGGGCCGATGCCTTCCGCCTGGGCGACCCGCTGCCCGCAACCGACCCCTGGGCCGGGCTGGTGCCGCCCCGCCAGGGGCTGACGGCGGCGGCGCTCAGGGCATTGGGTGTGGCAGAATAGGGGCACGCGGGAATGCGCGTGGCCGCAATGACCGCGGGCCGCGTTTTCCCCTCGCCGTCCACCGCCATGAGAGGATTATTTTGGGCCTGCCCCCCAAAAAAATGAAATACCGGCTTGCCAGAGGGACGAAAAGGCCCCACCTTCGGCAGCGTCGAGTACGAGCCTACCCGGTTCCCAGACCTCTAGCCGATGAACTTCGTATACCCATTCGAATTTGTCTTGTTTGAGATCTGATTTCGACCATCCGCACGTGATGCGGGTGCCCTTATGACGACGACGAAAGGTTATTCCCATGGCTACGGGAACCGTGAAGTGGTTCAACACCACCAAGGGCTTCGGCTTCATCCAGCCTGACGAGGGCGGAAACGACGCCTTCGTGCACATCAGCGCCGTGCAGCGTTCGGGCCTGACCGAGCTGGTCGAAGGCCAGAAGGTTGCCTACGAGCTGATCGCTGACCGCCGCAGCGGTAAGCTGGCAGCTGCCAATCTGGAGCTTCTCTGATCCGGTTCCGGTGCGCCCCTTCGGGTGGCGCGCCACGGTGACGATGTCTCCAAGAAAGACCCCGCCCTGGTTTCGACCGGGGCGGGGTTTTTCGCGTCTGCGGATCGTACCGAAACGCCTGGGGACGAAAGGCCGCACTTGAAACCCGGCCCGAAAAGCCGCACCCTTTTTCTCGTCGACGGGCACCAGGGATGATGGGGTGCCCGCCGTCCGTCCGCGCCTGGGCTGCGGACGACACTGCACAACGACGATGACGAAAGGGTGTCCCCTCATGGCGACGGGAACCGTGAAGTGGTTCAACGCCACCAAAGGCTTCGGCTTCATTCAGCCCGACGAGGGCGGAGCCGATGCCTTCGTGCACATCAGCGCCGTTCAGCGCTCGGGCCTGACCGAGCTGCGTGAGGGCCAGAAGGTCTCTTACGAGCTGATCGCCGACCGCCGCAGCGGCAAGCTGGCGGCCGCCAACCTCTCCCTGATCGACTGAGCCGACGGCTCGACCTGACCCACAGGCGAGAGGCGCGTTCGCAGGCGTAGCTACCACCACGGAGTTTCGTGACGCCTGACGATACCCGAGGCACTTTCGGAAACCCCGCATCCTCTGACCGAGGATGCGGGGTTTTCTCGATCAACGGTTGGCTTCATCACCTGCCCAAAGGTGGATCCCCGCCTGCGCGGGGATGACGACATGGGATTGCGAGCCGCACAGAAAACCGCCGCCGCTGCGTCTGCCACGGGACCACCGGCCCCAGGCCGGCCGAGCGTGTCAGAACCGGGGCAGCCGGCGTACAAGAAAGAAGAAACCGTCATCCCCGCGTAGGCGGGGATCCACCTTGGCGGTACCCCTCTCACTGGCCCCACCCGAGCTTCATCAGTCGAGAATGGCCTTACCCCGGAATATCGTCATCCCGCGGCGGCACCGGCCGGGGGGTGGTGCGCTCTTCGCCCTGGTCGGTCAGGGTCGGGAACTCGCCCTGGTTCTCCACCGCCTCCAGCGGCTCGGTGGGGTCGTTGCGGATGCGGTCGCGGGGGGATCCGGGGCGGAAAGTGGTCAGGTGCTGGTTGTCCTCGATCGCCACCAGCTCCTCGGCACGGCCGCGGTAGTCCGCCTCGCGCCCCGGGATGGCGCCCTCTTCCTTCCACAACCTGTGCATGTGTTCTTTGATCCGATCATCCCTGCTGGTTGTTCTCTGCTCCGGGCTCTGCCTGGTCATCGCCGGCCTCCTTCCTGGGGATGGCGGTCAACCGGCCGGACGGAGGGAGAGTTCCCCTATGATCCGGGAACCTCCCGCGCGGTTCAGGGGTTCAGCCCTGGTAACCGCCCGCCAGAGCAGGAGATACCGCCGCCATGGCGACAGCCGACCGGAACCGCCGGCAGCCGGACCCCACCGATGCCGAGATCCTGGGCAGCGCCGAAGGGCGCGAGGCCGATGCCCGCGACACGCGCAGCCCCGATGGCGGGCGCTTCCGCAATGTCCCGCGCGACGAAGCGCCCGCCCGGCCGGATGACGTGATCACCGACCCCGTCACCGGCGAGGCCGAGGGCCTGGACCCGACCGAAGAGGCACCCCGCCGCGCCGCCGAGGACGTGTTCGACGACGAAGCCCCCGACGACGAAGATGGGGAGACCGAGGATGAGGACCGCTTCCCCGAAGGCTGGCCCCCCGACCGCCGCGACACGGATGACGACGATGCCGGGTGATCGCCTGGTCGAAGGCCGGGCGGTGACGCTGGAGGTGAACGGCCACCCCTGCCGCGTGACCATCGACCCCCGGCTCAGCCTGCTGGACCTGCTGCGCGACCGGCTGGGGCTGACCGGCGCCAAGAAGGGCTGCGACCACGGCCAGTGCGGCGCCTGCACCCTGCTGGTCGACGGCCGGGCCGTGCTCGGCTGCCTGACCCTCGCCGCCCGGCTGGATGGCGCCCGCGTGACCAGCATCGAAGGGCTGACGCCCGAGGGCGAGGAGGAGGGAGAGGGCGCGGGCGCGCTGCACCCCATGCAGCAGGCTTTCATCGATCATGATGCCTTCCAGTGCGGCTATTGCACCCCCGGCCAGATCCTGTCGGCCGTGGCGCTGACCGCGGCCGAACCGCAGCCCGACGATGCGCGGATCCGCGAGCACATGTCGGGCAATCTCTGCCGCTGCGCCGCCTATCCCAACATCGTGGCCGCCGTGCGTGCGGCGGCCGGCCGGATGGGGGGGGCGTGATGCAACCCTTCCGGCTTCATCCACCGACACCCGTCCACGACCCGACACCCACCGGTGCCCGGCAGATCGCGGGCGGCACCAATCTGGTCGATCTGATGCGGCTGGGGGTGGAACGCCCCACGGCCCTGGTCGATCTGGACCGGGTGTCGCCGCCGGCGCTGCGCGGCATCACCCGCCTGCCCGACGGCACCTTCCGGATCGGCGCGCTGACCCGCATGGCCGAGGCCGCCGCCGACCCGGAGCTTGGCGCCGCCCTGCCGATGGTGGTCCAAAGCCTGGAGCTGGCGGCAAGCCCGCAGATCCGCAACATGGCGAGCCTGGGCGGCAACCTGCTGCAGCGCACCCGCTGCCCCTATTTCCGCGATGTCAGCTGGCCCTGCAACAAGCGCGAGCGCGGCAGCGGCTGCGGCGCGATGGAGGGCATCACCCGCCATCATGCGATCCTTGGCACCAGCGACAGCTGCATCGCCGCCTATCCCGGCGATTTCGCCCAGGCCGCACTGGCGCTGGATGCGCAGATCGAAATCACCGGCCAGGGCGGGGTCCGGCGCATGAAACTGGCCCGGCTGCACCGACTGCCGGGGGCGACGCCCGATGTCGAAACCGCGCTGGATGCCGACGAGACCATCACCGCCATCCACCTGCCCGCCCCGGGCTGGGCACGGCGCTCGCTGTTTCTGAAGCGCCGGGAACGGACCTCCTATTCCTTCGCCCTGGTCTCGGTCGCCTGCGCGCTGGACCTGGACGGCGACCGGGTGCGCGAGGTGCGCCTGGCGCTGGGCGGCGTCGCCACCATCCCCTGGCGGGCCTTTCCGGCCGAACAGCTGCTGGTCGGCGAACGCCTGACCGAGGAATGTGCCCATGCCGCTGGGGTCGCCGCCTTCGCCGATGCCGTGGTCCGGCCCGACAACGCCTTCAAGCGCGATCTGGGGGCCGCTTTGATCGCCCGCGCCCTGCTTGCCGCCCGCGCCCTGCCTGCCGCCGGGGATCTTTCGGTCACGGAGACCCGCCGATGAGCCTGCCCCCCACCTCCCTGCCCGCCACATCCCTCCCCGCCACGACACCCCGCATCGACGGGCGCGCCAAGGTCACCGGCCGGGCCGTCTATCCCGCCGACACCGCGATTGCCGGCCTGGCCCATGCGGCCCTGGTCGTCTCGCCCGTGGCCCGCGGCCGGCTGGCGGCGATCGACACCGCAAAGGCCGCCGCCCTGCCCGGCGTGCTGGGGGTGCTGACCGTCGACGACGTCACCGGCCGCATCGGCCTGCCCCGCTTCGGCGTCGCCGCCTCGTCGATCGCACCGCTTCAGGACCGGCTGATCCGCCATGACGGCGAGATCCTGGCGGTGGTGGCGGCAGAGACCGCCGAGATCGCGGCCGAAGCCGCCGCCCGGGTGAGCTTCCGGATCGAGGCCGAGGCCCCCGCCACCGGCTTCGACGATGCCGGCGCCGAAACCGTCGCCGCCGCCGACGCTGCCGGCCGCAAGGATCCCGGCCAGGGCGATATCGAGGCCGGTTTCGCCGCCGCCGAGGTGTGTATCGAGGCCGATTACGAAACGCCGGTGCAGCACCACAACGCGCTCGAACTCTATTCCACCACCGCGGTCTGGGACGGCGAGGGCGACCAGGCGCGGCTGACGGTCTATGAACCCTCGCAGAACGTGAACGGCTGGCGCCACGAACTGGCCCGCCAGCTGGGCATCGATGCCGCCCGGGTGCGGGTGGTGGCGGAATTCGTCGGCGGCGCCTTCGGCGGCAAGGGGCCGATCACCGCGCGCACGGCGCTGATCGCCTTCGCCGCCCGGCATTTCGGCCGGCCGCTCCGCTGCGTGGTCAGCCGCGCCCAGGGCTTCACCGCCGGCACCCACCGGGCGGAGACCCGCCAGCGGATCCGCATGGGCGCCACGCGCGACGGCCGGATCACCGCCTTCGTGCATGACGGCGCCGAGGTCACCTCGCGCGCCGACCCCTATCTGGTCGGCGGCAATTCGGTCACCGCCCGGCTCTACGGCTATGGCGCGGTTCAGACGAAGCTGTCGCTGGTCCATGCCGACCGCCCGACCCCCGGCTATATGCGCTCGCCGCCCGAAGTGCCCTATGTCTACGCGCTGGAACAGGCGATGGACGAGATGGCGGCGGCGCTCGACATGGACCCGATCGACTTCCGGCGGCGGAACGATACCGCGACCGACCCGCTGTCAGGCAAGCGCTACAGCAGCCGGATGCTGATGCCCTGTTTCGATGCCGCCGCAAAGGCCTTCGGCTGGGACCGGCGCGACCCGGTGCCGGGGTCGATGCGCGATGGCGACTGGGTGATCGGCATGGGCTGCGCCGCCACCGTCTACCCCGCCAACATCGCCGCCGCCACCGCCCGGGTGCGGCTTGCCGCCGACGGCCGGGTGACGGTCGAAACCGCCAGCCACGAGCTCGGCACCGGCATCCGCACCGCCGCCGCCCGCATGGCTGCCGAGGTTCTGGGCGTGGCGCCCGAACGGGTGACGGTCAGAACCGGCGACAGCGACCTGCCGCCGGCCCCCGTCTCGGGCGGATCCAACTCCACCGCCAGCGTCTGTTCGGCGGTGGCGCGGGCCGCAGAGGCGGTGAAGGCGACGCTCTTCACCCGGCTGACCGCCCCGGATGCCGGGTCCTTTGCCGGGCTGGATGCGGCAACCCTCCGCCTCCGCGACGGCCGGATCGAGGCCGACGGCCCCTATATGGCGTTCGACGCCGCACTGGAGGCGGCCGGGCTGGAGGCGATCAGCCAGACGGCCGACTTCATCCCCGACGGGCTGAAGCCCGATGCGGTGGAGAAGCTGCGCGCCGGCCGCACGCCGATGCGCGGCGGCGGATCGGGCGATCTGCTGCGCTATGCCATGGGCGCTGAATTCGCCGAAATCCGCATCAACCGCCGCACGCTCGAAATCGAGGTGCCGCGCATGACCGGCGCCTTCGCCGCCGGCCGGATCATGAACCCGCTGACCGCGCGCAGCCAGCTGATCGGCGGCATGATCTGGGGGCTTTCCACCGCGCTGATGGAAGAGACCGAGCTGGACCGCCGGGCGGCGCGCGTGCTGAACCACGATCTTGAAAACTATCTGATGCCGGTGAATGCCGATATCGGGCAGGTGGATGTCATCCTGCTCGACGAGGACGACCGCGCCGGCAACCCCTCGGGCATCAAGGGGCTGGGAGAGCTTGGCAATGTCGGCATGTCCGCCGCCATCGCCAATGCCGTCCACCACGCGACCGGCCGCCGCTTCCGGCGCCTGCCGATCCGCATCGACCGGCTGTTCCTGCCGGCCTGCCCCGATGTCGTCTCCGCCTGACCCAGACGGCCGACACGCCTTGAAGACGCACGAGACCAGGACGCCATGGACATCCTCAGAACCCCGCGCTGGCTGGCGGAGCTTGCCGCCGCCATGCCGGCCGGGACCGGTTATCTGCTGCTGCTGATCGTGGCGGTGGGCGTGGCGCTGATCGCCCATCGCCTGTTCTTCCGCCTGCTCACCATCGTGGTGCCGCGCAGCGGCAAGGGCTTCCGCACCGAAGTCTTCCGCCGGGTGCGGGGCCCCGTGCGTCTGGCCTTCATCCTGATCGCGCTGCGGGCGATCGCCCCCGAACTCGCGGTCGACGAGGGCGCCGGCGCGGTGATCGGCCGGGTGCTGCAGCTGGGGGTGATCGCGCTGATCGGCTGGATCGCCGTCTCGGTGCTGCGCGCGCTGGCCGATGTCAGCCGCCGCCGCTATCGCATCGATGTCGACGACAATCTGGTGGCGCGCAAGCACCGCACCCAGCTGATGCTGCTGCAACGGGTCGGCATCGGCCTGGTGGTGGTGGTGACGGTGGCGGCCATGCTGATGACCTTCCCGTCGGTGCGCCAGTACGGCGTCAGCCTGTTCGCCTCGGCCGGTGTCGCCGGCATCGTGATCGGCTTCGCGGCCCAGTCGATCCTGGCCAATCTGATCGCCGGCATCCAGATCGCCCTTACCCAGCCGATCCGCATCGAGGATGCGGTGGTGGTGGAAAACGAATGGGGCTGGGTGGAGGAAATCGCCGCCACCTATGTCGTGATCCGGCTGTGGGACTGGCGCCGGCTGGTGCTGCCGATTTCGTATTTCATCGAAAAACCCTTCCAGAACTGGACCCGCGAGACCGCCGGCATCATCGGCACGGTGATCTGGCAGGTGGACTACGCCATGTCCTTCGCCCGCATGCGCGAAAAGCTCGACGAGTTTCTGAAGCAGAGCAAACTCTGGGACGGCAAGGTCGGCGTGCTGCAGGTGATCGACACCACCGAACGCACGGTCACCATCCGCGCGCTGATGAGCGCCCACAACTCCCCCACCGCCTGGGATCTGCGCTGCGAGATCCGCGAGAAGATGCTGGTCTGGATGCAGGAGGACTGCCCGGAGGGGCTGCCGCGGCTGCGCAACGACGTCACCGCAGCCCTCCATGCCCCCGACCGGGCGGCAACCGGCAGCGACGGACAGGAACCGCTGACCCCGGAGGCGCTGGACCGCATGGGCGTGCGGCAGTAACGGCCGCCCCCGCTGCATGCTAGTCTTGTCGCTCATGGCCAGGAGAGCATCGGCGGGGAGCCCATGGACGCGCTGATCACCGCCGCCGCCCGCGCCCTGGCGGCGGGCGACCTTTTGGGCGCCCTCAATCGCGTATCGCTCCGCGACGACCCGCCGGCGCTGGCGCTGCGCGGCATCGTCATGGCAAGGCTCGGCGAATTCGGCCGGGCGCGGGATCTGCTCGCCCGGGCCGGACGGGGCTTCGGCCGCGGCAACCCCGCGGCGCGGGCGCGCTGTACCCTGGCCGAGGCCGAAATCGCCCTGGTGCTGCGCGACATCGCCTGGCCCCAAGGGCTGCTGGACCGCACCCGCGCGGTGCTGGAGACGGCCGGCGACCATGCCAATGCCGCCCATGCCCGGATCATCGAGGCCCGCCGCCTGCTGCTGATCGGCCAGCCGGGCGCCGCCGGCGACGCGATCGCCGGGCTCGACCCCGGGCGGATCCCGCCGGCGCTTGCGGCCGGGCTGCACCTGACCCGCGCCGGCATCGCCGCCCGCCGCATCGCCGCTGCCGAAGCCGCCCGTGACCTCGATGCCGCCGCCGCCGCGGCCGCGGCCAGCGGCATCGCCGAACTCGCCGCCGAAGTGGCGACCGCCCGCCACCAGCTCGACGCCCCGGCGGCCCGGCTGGTCCGGGCCGGCACCGACCGCATGGTCACGCTGGCCGAAATAGAGGCGCTGCCGGCAGAGGCGGCGCTGGTCGTCGATGCCTGCCGGCTGATCATCCGCGATGCCACCGACATCCGCCCGCTGGCCACCCGCCCGGTGCTCTTCGCCCTGGCCCGCCAGCTGGCGCTGGCCCATCCGGCCGATGTGCCGCGCGCGGTGCTGATCCGCGAAGGTTTCGGCGGCCGCACCGCCGACGACAGCCACCGCGCGCGGCTCCGGGTCGAGATCGGCCGCCTGCGCCGCCTGCTCCACCCGCTCGCCCGGATCCTCGCCACCCCGGCCGGCTTCGTTCTGCACCCCGCCCGCCCGGGCCCGGTCGCTCTGCTCGACCCGCCGATCGAGGCCGGCTGCGGCCGCATCCTCGCCCTGCTCGCCGATGGCGAAGCCTGGTCGACCACGGCCCTCGCCATCGCCCTCGGCACCAGCCCGCGCACCATACAGCGCCTCATGGAACGGCTTGCCGCCACGGGCCGCGTCCGCCCCACCGGCCGCGGCCGCACCCGCCGCTGGACGGTCCCGGCCCTCGGCGGTTTTCCGACGATCATGCTGCTGCCGGGGGTATAGGCGGGACCACAATTTTTGCCCCTGAAAATTGTCATTGACGACGCCGCCGATTGTTGCCGCATCTTTTTTCATCAAGGACTTGCCGGGAATGCGCGGCCTTGATATTCAGGGAAAAAGCTTTACCTTTTGCGTAAAGGTTTTACGTGCTGATCGGCTTCAAGACGACAAAGCTGAAGAAGCTGCTGTCCGACGAACGGCAGCTCGGCCGTGAGTATGGCGCCAGTGGCGGGCGAAAGATTGCGCGCCGGCTCGCCGTCCTTGCCGCAGCGGAGTGTCTGGCCGACGTCCCGACCACGCCGCCCACACGACGGCATCAGCTGAAGGGCGATCTGGACGAGCAGTTTGCCGTCGATGTCGAACATCCTTACCGCCTGCTCTTCAAGCCGGATCACACCCCTGTACCAAGATGTCAGGATGGCGGCATAGACCTGACGAAGGTCACCGCGATCACCATCCTGGGAGTTGAGGATTACCACTGATGACGACCGCCGCCACCGAATTCGAGCCAGATTATGTCGTCTCGCCGGGAGAGATTCTGGAGGAGATCCTCGAGGCGCGCGGCATGAAGAAGCGTCAGCTCGCCGACAGGTCAAACAAGTCGACCAAGCTGATCAGTCAGATCATCGCCGGTATCGCGCCGGTATCGCCGGATACGGCCATCGCGTTCGAGCGGGTGCTCGGCGTTCGGGCCTCCCTCTGGAATAATCTCGAATCCCGGTACCGCCTTCATCTGGCAAAACAGGACGAGCGAGCCCGCCTGGCATCCAACGTCGCATGGGCAAATCGTTTTCCCCTCGCCAGAATGAAGAAGTTCGGCCTCGTCGGCGATGCCCGGAAGCCGATCGTCGAAGATATTCTTGATTTTTTCGGCGTGGCGAATACTGACGCCTGGGAGAATGTTTACCTCCAGGAACAGCAGAGAGTGGCGTTCAGAGCCTCGCAAGCCTTTCAAAGCAGCCCCTATGCGATCGCTGCCTGGCTCCGCTGGGGAGAGAAGCATGCCGAATCGCTGGACGTTCCCGCCTTCGACAGGGACAGGTTCAAAACGGCGTTGAACGACATCAGGGCATTGACCCGTATGACGCCCGAAGAGTTTCACGCCCCCCTGAAGGAGTTGTGCAGCCGGTCGGGTGTCGTCGTGCTCTGGCTGCCGGAGCTTGACGGCACGCGCCTTAGCGGCGCCACAAAATGGCTCGGGCCGGAGAAGGTGATGATCCAGCTCAGCTTGCGCCACAGGACCGACGATCATTTCTGGTTCAGTTTCTTTCATGAAGCGGCTCACGTTCTTCTTCATGGGAAGAAAGCCGTCTTCATCGACGACGCCAGCAATACCACGACCAAAGAAGAAGATGAGGCAAATCTCTTCGCGCAAAATCATCTCATTCCCAGATCGCATTGGGCTCGTCTTACCAGGACGAAGGCGTTCTCGCGGGAGAGGATCGTCTCGTTTGCAGATGAGTTAAATATAGCTCCGGGGATTGTTGTGGGGCAACTGCAGCATGCCGGACTCATCCCGTACACACATCTGAATGGCCTGAAGCAGAAATTCGTTTGGGCCGATCAGCGCTATAACTGAGAAGACCGCTTCCCGACAGCATTGTTACTCTCACCCCCACCCCTCCCCGATCCAGGCTGAGGCTCGGACATGATCCCACCGCAGATCCCAAGGGAGGTTCCCATGACCAAGACCCTCACATCCCCCACCGCCGCCGCCACGGCCGATGCCGAGATCCTGCGCGACTACGGCCCCTGGCCCGGGGTCGATACCGTGCACGGGGTCAGTTTCGACGGCAGCCATGTCTGGTTCGCCGTCGGCCCGGCGGTGAATGTGCTCGACCCCTCGGATGGCCGGGTGGTGCGCAGGCTGCCGGTGCCGGGAGAGGCCGGCACCGCTTTCGACGGCCGGTTTCTCTATCAGATCGCAGGGCCGGTGATCCGCCGGCTCGACCCCGAAACCGGCGCGGAGCAGGGCACCATCCCCTGCCCGGGCAATGGCTGCGCGTCGGGCCTCGCCTGGGGCGAGGGCACGCTCTGGGTCGGCCAGTTCGACGACCGCCGGATCCTGCAGATCGACCCCGAAACCGGCGCCGTGCTCCGCCAGATCACCTCGGACCGCATGGTCACGGGCGTCACCTGGGCGGGCGATGAACTCTGGCACGGCAGCTGGGACGGCGCGCAGCAGACGGCCGATCTGCGCCGCATCGATCCCGACACCGGCCGCGTGATCGCCGTCATCGCCATGCCCCCGGGGCTTTCGGTCTCGGGTCTCGAAAGCGACGGCAACGGCACCTTCTATTGCGGCGGCGGCCGCAGCGGCAAGATCCGGGCGGTGCGCAAGAGCCTGTGAGCGCTACCCCCGGCCACCCGCCACCTCGCGCATGAACGCCAGAAACCGCGGATCGGCGGCATGGGCGACGTTCACCCGGATCGCCGGCGCGCGGGGTGCGCGGTCGGGGGCGAAGACCTGGCCCGGGGCCAGGAAGATGCTGCGCTCTGCCGCGGCACGGGCGAGCGCCAGTTCGTCCGTGCCGGCCGGCAGGCCGACCCAGAGATAAAAGCCGGCATGGGCCGGCGTCGCCACGTCCAGCCCCATTTCAGACAGCGCGCCGGCCGCCGTGGTCGCGGCCTCGCCCACCCGCGCGCGCAGCCGGCGCAGATGGCGGACATAATGGCCGTCGGAAATGAAGTTGTAGATGAAGCGCTCGACATAATCCGAGGTCGCGACCACCGTCAGCATCTTGATGCCCTGCAGCGCCGCCGCCACCGGCGCCGCCGCCGCGACATAGCCCGAGCGCAGGCTGGCCGAGAAGGTCTTGGAGAAGGTGCCGACATACAGCACCCGGTTCAGCTGATCGAGGGCGGCGAGCCTGGGCGCCGAGGCCGGCATCACATCGGCGAAGGCGTCGTCCTCGACCAGCTGGAAGCCGTGGCGTTCCGCCGCCTGCAACAGGCCATAGGCCGTGCCCATGGTCAGGCCATGGCCGGTCGGGTTGTGGCCCTGGGACTGGGTGAAGAACAGTTTCGGCCGGTGATGGGCCAGCTTCGCCGCCAGATCCTCCAGATCCGGCCCCTCGGGCCCGCGGCGGATGCCGATGATCCGCACCTTGGCCAGCGTCAGCTTGCCGAACAGCGGATAATAGCCGGGGTCGTCGACGAAGACCGTATCGCCCGGCTCCAGATGATGGCGGATGATCAGGTCCAGCCCGTGATTGGCGCCGTAGGTGAGCAGCACCTGCCCCACCCCCGCCTTGATGCCGCGTTCCGCCAGCAGCATGGCGATGCGTTCGCGCAGCGGCAGGAAGCCCCAGGAACTGCCATAGCCATGATCGATCGCCTCGCCCTTCGGCCATTTGAACCGGCCGAAGAAGCGGCCGATTTCAGAGCCTTCCATCCAGGCCTGGGGCGGGCGGCCGTCGCCGGGGCGCACCTCGTAATGCTGGTCCAGCTGTTCGCGCAGCAGCGAGACCACATCCACCGCCGCCTCCACATCCGGGTTCTGGCGCGGCAGCGGCCGGCGGTTGCCGCCGGTGACATAGAAGCCCGATCCCGGCCGCGACTCAAGCAGCCCCGCCGCAACCAGCCGGTCATAGACCTCGGCCATCGTGTTCTTCGACACCCCGTGATCCCCGGCCGCCGCCCTGACCGAGGCCAGGCGCTCGCCGGTTTTCAGCAGGCCGCCGGTGATCTGCCCGGTAATCAGCTCGACCAGCTGGTCGATGCGACTGGGTTGACGCGGGGGTGTGTCTGCCATATTGAAGCCGTCCGCCGAACTGTCCCATGAACCTTACTGGGACAGTCATGGTGATGAACCGTCCGACCGTCCCTTGTCCGTCCCCCGGATCATAGGACAATCATTGCCCAAGTCACAATCCTTCCCCGGTGCCCCCTGAAGCCGCGCTTCCGGAGCCCCGAAGAAGGCCGGGACGCCGGACAGACGGAGGAAACATGCAGGCCCGTGGCAGCGCGCTCAATTCGCGCCTTGAGAACTACCGCAACCTCACCCCGGCCGAGCGGCTGGCGGAACTCGCCCGCGCCGCCGGCCTCGATGCCGCCGACCAGGCCCTGCTCGCCGACCCCGCGGCGCTCGCCGTCGATCGCGCCAACGGCATGATCGAGAATGTGATCGGCACCTTCCAGCTGCCGATGGGTGTGGCGACCAATTTCCGCATCAACGGCCGCGACTACCTGATCCCGATGGTGGTCGAAGAACCGTCGGTGGTGGCGGCGGCGTCGTATATGGCGCGCATCGCCCGCAGCAACGACATCGGCTTCGAGACCTCCAGCACCATGCCGATCATGCGGGCGCAGGTGCAGCTTCTGGACGTGACCGACCCCTGGGGCGCGCGGCTGCGCATCCTGGCGGCGCGCGAGGCGATCATCGCCGCCGCCAATGCCAAGGATGCCAAACTGGTCAGCCTGGGCGGCGGCTGCCGCGACATCGAGGTCCATGTCTTCCCGGAAAGCCGGGTCGGGCCGATGGTGGTGATGCACCTGCTGGTCGATGTCCGCGACGCCATGGGCGCCAACACGGTCAACACCATGGCCGAAGCGGTGGCACCGCTGGTGGAACAGGCGGCCGGCGGCCGGGTGCGGCTGCGCATCCTGTCGAACCTGGCCGATCTGCGCCTGGCCCGCGCCAGTGTGCGGGTCTCGCCCGCCGCACTCGCCACGAAAACCGTGTCGGGCGAGGACATGGTGACCGGCATTGTCGAGGCGGCGGAATTCGCCGCGATCGACCCCTATCGGGCCGCCACCCACAACAAGGGCATCATGAACGGCATCGACCCGGTCGTGGTCGCCACCGGCAATGACTGGCGGGCGATCGAGGCCGGCGCCCATGCCTTCGCGGTGAAGGGCGGGCGCTATACCTCGCTCACCACCTGGGAGCGCGACCGCGAGGGCAATCTGGTCGGCACGCTGGAAATGCCGATGGCGCTGGGCCTGGTGGGCGGCGCCACCAAAACCCATCCGCTCGCCCAGGCCGCCCTGCGCATTCTGAAGGTCGAAACCGCGCAGGAACTGGCCGAGGTGACGGTGGCGGTGGGCCTGGCCCAGAACATGGCCGCCCTGCGCGCACTTGCGACCGAAGGCATTCAGCGCGGCCATATGGCGCTGCACGCCCGCAACATCGCCATCCTGGCCGGGGCCGAAGGGGCCGAGATCGAGGCGGTGGCAAAGCAGCTGGCCGCCGCCCATGACGTGCGCGTCGACCGCGCCCGCGAATGTCTCGACGAGCTGCGCCGGGGTTGATCCCCGGCGCCAATCACAAGCAGCCAGTCACGTACAGCTGACGATCCTGGGGAGAAAACCGATGACCAGCCATGACCAGACCACCCGCCGCGGCCTGCTGAAGCGCGCCGGCGGCATCGCCGCCGCCGGTGCCGCGGTGGCCGCCGGTGCCGGCACCTTTGCCGCACCCCATGTCGCCCGCGCCGCCGGCCAGCCGGTGAAATGGCGCATGCAGGCGCTGTGGGACGCCAACACCACGCCGATGAAGTTCGAACAGCTCTTCGCCGACCGGGTGAAGGAGTTGACCGGCGGTGGCTTCGAGATCCAGACCTTCACCGCCGGCCAGCTGGTGCCGGCCAACCAGGCCTTCGACGCGGTCCGCGCCGGCGCCTTCCAGATGATGAAGACCTTCGACGGCTACGAGGCCGGCAAGATCCCGGCCTTCGCCTTCACCTCCACCGTGCCCTTCGGCTTCCCCGAAAGCGACCAGTACGAAGCCTGGTTCTACGAAAAGGGCGGTCTCGACATGGCACGCGAGGCCTATGGCAAGGCCGGGCTGATGTATATCGCCCCCACCGTCTATGGCCAGGAGCCGATCCATTCGAAGGTGAAGATCTCGTCGATCGAAGAATTCCAGGGCAAGAAGGGCCGTTTCGTCGGCCTCGCCTCCAGCGTGATGGGCGCCATGGGCGTGGCGGTGACGCCGCTGCCGACGGCCGAAGTCTATTCGGCGCTGGAAAAGGGCGTGATCGACATCGCCGACCGCGGCGACCTGACCGCCAACCTCCAGGCCGGCCTGGCCGAGGTTGCCAAATTCATCATCCTGCCCGGCGTCCACCAGCCGACCACCGCCACCAGCTATGTGGCGAACAAGGCCGCCTACGAGGCCCTGCCGGCGGAATACAAGGCGGTGCTGGCGGTGGCGGCCCGCGAGACCTCGGCGGCGCTGCGCCAGCATATCGTGGTGCAGGACGTGGCCTCGCTGGCCAAATACCGCGAGGCGGGCGTGGAGATCGTCCAGCTCGACCCGGCCGACATCCGCGCCAACCGCGCCAAGGCCGAGGCCCAGTGGCGCGTCGCCACCAAGGACGACGCGCTCGCCACCCGTATCCTGGACAGTCAGGTCGGGTTCATGAAGGAACTGGGCCTGCTGGGTTGAGGGGAGGCGTGGCCGAAGGTGGATCCCCGCCTGCGCGGGGATGACGGATTTTCCCTTGTGTCAAAGGGACCGATCCTACCCTGCACCGCCAGGCCGCAGTCACCAGGGACCTGCGTCCGTCACCGTAAAACCGACGGCAATCTGTTGTTCCAGACAGGAGATGCCGTCATCCCCGCGAAGGCGGGGATCCACCTTTCCCGCCGCGTGACGGGCGCAGCCAGGGCTCCCCTGCCCCAACAACACAACATCGCCGGGCGGCGGGGCCTTTGTCCCGCCGCCTTCGTCCGGTTCCGGTGCGGAGGATCCTGATGTCCGCCCTTGTCGGGGTGGTCCGCGGCTATTGCACGGCCGTCACCGCCTTCAACCATCTTCTCGCCCGGCTGGCCGCGCTCGTCATGTTCGTGGTCGTGCCGGTGATCCTGTTCGAGGTGGTCTCGCGCTATTTCTTCGATGCGCCGACCAACTGGGCGATGGAATCCGCCACGCTGGTCTTCGGCCCCTATTTCCTGACCGCCGGGCCCTGGCTGCTGCACATCCACGGCCATGTGAACATCGATATCCTCCACAAGGCGGTCGGCCGGCGACTGCAACTCGTCTTCGATGCCTTCGGCCAGCTGGTGATCATGGGCTTCTGTTGGGTGCTGATCGAGCTTTCCTGGCCGCTTGCGGTCAATTCCTGGGAGCTGGGCGAGACCAGCTTCTCGTCCTGGAACCCCGAGATCTGGTGGACCAAATTCTTCCTGCCGGGGGCGCTGGCCCTGCTGTTCCTGCAGGCGGTGGCGGAATTCCTGCGCGCCGCCATCCAGCTCGGCGGCGGTGACGACCCGATGAACGGTGCCGGCCGGCCCCGGGCAGGTGCGGCATGACCGGTATCGCGTCGGAAGGCGTGCTGATCTGGATGTTCGCGGGCCTGGTCGGGCTGATGCTGACCGGCCTGCCGCTCGCCTTCGTGCTGGGCGGTCTTGCGATCCTGTTCACGGTGCTGCTCTGGGATCCGGCGGCGCTGACCATCACCGTGCTGCAGATCTTCGACACCATGCGCTCGGATTCGCTGATGTCGATCCCGCTCTATGTGATGATGGCGAGCGTGCTGCAGCGCTCCGGCATCATCGAATCGCTCTACAAGGCGATGGAGCTGTGGTTCAACCGCCTGCCCGGCGGGCTCGCCATCGGCACGGTGATCATCTGCACGATCATGGCGGCGATGACCGGCATCGTCGGCGCCGCGGTCGCGGCCATGGGCATCCTGGCCCTGCCCTCGATGCTGAAGCGCGGCTATGACCAGCGCCTGGCGCTGGGCACGATCTGCGCCGGCGGCACGCTCGGCATCCTGATCCCGCCGTCGGTGGTGACCATCGTCTATGCCGTCACCGCCCAGGTCTCGATCGGCCAGATGTTCATCGGCGGCATCATTCCGGGCCTGCTGCTGGCGGGGCTCTATGTCGCCTATATCGTCATCCGCAGCCTGATCGACCCGTCGATCGCGCCGCGCGACCCCTCACCCGTCGCCTGGGGGGCGCGCATCCGCTCGCTGCGCGCGCTGATCCTGCCCTTCCTGATCATCATCGGCGTGCTCGGCAGCATCTATGCCGGCATTGCCACGCCGACCGAAGCGGCGGCGGTGGGGGTGGCCGGTGCGATCGTCTCGGCGGCGGTGGAGCGCCGGCTCAGCCTCTCCATGCTGTCCGGCGCCGGCATCGACACGATCAAGGTCACCGCGATGATCCTGTGGATCACCATGGGCGCCAAGGCGTTCGTGGCGATCTTCACCGGCACCGGCGGCGCCGATTTCCTGCTGGAGTTCATCCGCGACCTGGACGCCAACCGCTGGCTGGTGCTGGCGGCGATGATGGGCGTGCTGGTGTTCCTCGGCCTGTTCCTGGACGAGATCGGCATCATCCTGCTCTGCGTGCCGGTCTTCCTGCCGGTGATCCAGCTCCTGGATTTCGACCCGCTCTGGTTCGGCATCCTGTTCATGGTCTCGGCCCAGACCGCCTATATCAGCCCGCCCTTCGGCTATACCCTGTTCTATCTGAAGGGCACGCTGCCGCCGGAGATCGGCATGGGCACGGTCTATCGCGGCATCATCCCCTTCGTCCTGCTTCAGCTGGTGGGCCTCGGCCTCTGCGCGGCCTTCCCCGAACTGGTGCTGTGGCTGCCGAAGCTGATGGTGGCGGGGTAGCGCACGGCACCCGCTTCCCGGCGAAAACCCCGCCCCGCCCTGCCGCAGGGCGGGGTTTTCGCGTTGTGGAAAGCCTCGCGATCGACCAGTCTTGTTCCCTGGTCGGGCGGCCATGCGTGGAGGGATCATGACGATACTGTCCATCCGATCCGGGGATTTCGACGTCGCAGATCGGGTCGAGGCCTTCCGGAATGTCGTGTCGACCATGACCAGGGTCGACGTCACGCCCGATGATCCCGCGACCTTTCATTCCGAAACCTCGATCGCCATCCTCACCGATCTGATGATCGGCCATGGCAGCCATTCGGCCTCTACCGCCGTCAGAACCACCGCCCATGCCGCCGATGCCGGCGACAATGTGATGTTCCACATCCCGCTCTCCGGCGGCTGTTCGATCGCCCAGACCGGCGGCGAAACCGCCGAGTTGCGGCCCGGCCTGATCTATGCCGACCCGAGCGGGGTTGCCGGTGTGCTGCGGTTTCACGGCGAACCCACGGTCGGCTGCTATGTCTCGCTGCCCCGCCGCCATCTGGCCGCGGCAGGTGCCGGGCTGGATGCGATGCTGCGGCGCACCGCACCGCTGACCGCCCAATGGCGGCTGCTGTTCGGCTATGCCCGCAGCCTGCACCGGGAACTGCCGCATCTTCCCCCCGAAGACGCCGCGCAAAGCGCCTGCCATCTTCGGGATCTGGCGGTGATGGCGCTGGGGGCGACGCGCGACGCCGGCCAGATCGCCATGGATGCGGGCTTCGGCGATCTGTCCTGGTTCAACGCCCGGTTCAAACGCTGCTATGGCCTGTCGCCGCGCGATGTGCGGGCACGGGCGCGGCGCGGGGACTGATCCGCGGCTGTGCCGTTGCCCCCGATCCCTGGTGCCGCCCTCCCCAAGACGTCGTCTCCGCCCGCCCGTATTCTGTGCCCCGGAATGCCCGGGGCCTCGGTCGGCCCGCCGGGCCGTCGACGAGAAAAGCCAGATGAGACAGCTTCTGTTGAAGACCGGCGGCGCCCTGCTTGCGGCCCTGATCACCTGCGGCACCATGGCCCAGGTCGGGACGGTTGCCCAGGCCGGCACGGGCACCCAGGCCGGAGAGGCGGATCGCGCCACCATCCTGATCCTCGATGCCTCGGGCTCGATGTGGGGGCGGCTTGCCGACGACGAGACCGGGCCCGGCGGCAAGACAAAGATAGAGGTCGCACGCGACGTGCTGGACGGGTTCCTGGGGTCGCGCGACATGTCGGTCCCGCTCGGCATCATCGCCTATGGCCATAATCGCCGGGGCGATTGTTCGGATATCGAGCAGATCGCCCCGGTCGGCCGGCACGAGACACGCGCCCTGTCGGCGCGGCTGGCGCGGCTGAACCCCAGGGGCAAGACGCCGTTGGGGCAGTCGCTGCGCCGGGCTGCGGCCGACATCCCCCGCACGGCGGAAGAGGCCGATATCGTGCTGGTCACCGACGGGCTGGAGACCTGCGATGTCGACCCCTGCGCGGTTGCGGCAGAGCTTGCCGCAGAGGGAATCCGGATCCGGGCGCATGTGGTGGGGTTCGGGCTGACCGAGACCGAAGCCGCCGCCCTGGCCTGTATTCCCGACAAGACCGGCGGGCTGCTGATGCGCCCGCAATCGGGCGCGGAACTGGCCGAGGCCCTGTCGCGTGCCACCGCCGAGGCCCCGCCGGTGGCGATGACCGGGCTGCGCCTGATCTTTTCCTATCCGGGGGCGATGCCCGATACCTATGAATGGGCGCTGCGCGACGAAAGCACGGGGCAGGAACTGGTGCTGGGCAAGGTGTCGGGGGCGGCGCGCTATCAGCCTTTCGCCGTGGAGCTGGCCCCCGGCACCTATACCGCCCCAGGCACCTACACCGCCATCGTCACGGCAGAGGCGGGGCGCGGCGAGGCCCGCTTCACCGCCACCGGCGCGGCCCGGGACATCGTCGTCACCATGCAGGGGCTGCTGCCGGTCACGGCGATGCGCGATCGCGGCCCCTATGCGGCCCGGGGCGAAACCGTGGCCATCGACCTGAACATCACCCAGGCGGGCCAGGAAACCGGCGGTGCGGCGCTGGCGCTGCGGCTCTATGCGCCCGATGGCGGCGAGGCCATCACCTATTCCACGGTCGAAGGCAAGGCGGGCGTCAGCCAGGCCGGGATCAATCTGCCGGCCACACCGGGCCCCTATCTCCTGAAGCTGGAAAGCTGGGGCGGAGAGCCGGTCGAGGAGATGACCATCCAGACCGAAACCGACCCGGCCGTCACCCTGCTCGCCCCGCCCGCGGTGGCGCCGGGTGCGGCGATCCCGGTCGGCAGCACCGGCAGCCAGCTCTGGAACGACGGGATCGAGATCTGGCAGGGCGACCGCCAGGTCGATTGGGGGGTCACGCTGGGGGATCTGGCCAATGGCAACAGCCTGACGGCCCCGGCGGAGCCCGGCACCTATGATCTGGTCTACAAAACCACCGACGCCGCGGGCACACGCATCGAAAAGGCCCGGCTGGCGATCGTGGTCGGCACCGTCGCCGATGATGCGACCGGTGCGGCCGCGGCGCCGGGGGCCGCCGCCACCTGCGACGACGGCCGGGGCCACGGCCCGGATGCCTGCGCAAACGGCAGAGAGGCGGGAACGCGGGCCTGGACCGACTATCCCCATCGCTGCCTTCAGGGCGACCGGACGGCGACCTATTGCGAGATGCGCGACGCCGCCACCGGCCTCGGCTTCATCCTGCCCGAGAACCGGGTGGCCGAGGTCGTGCCCGCCTCCGGCGCCGACATCTTCCCCCGCGCCGAGTTCATCGACGCCACCGGCGCCACGGCATCGATCTTCCTGAACCCTGAAACCCCACCGCCGGGCGACAATGCCTGCCACATCACCCGGGTGGGGCGCCTGTGCGCCGACCCGGACCGGGGCGATGAAAAGCTGGCCGCCGCCATCCGCACCCTGCAGTTCACGCTGACCACCGGACGGGTGATCCGCCGCTGCGGCGACACGGCCTGCGCGTTCGACCACCCCAACCCGCCGATATCGGGGCGGCTGCCGGCGCGCTGGTCGGTAGAGGCGGCCCGCCCCACCGGGGATGGAGGCCCACAACTTTCGACCTGGTTCTTCGATCTGGACCGGTCCGGGGCTTTCCACCTCATCGGCCTGAACCAGCCGGGCGGAACCGACTGCCGCGAGGCCGGCCCCGGCAACCGGCTCTGCGCCTTCACGCCCGGCATCGCATCGCAGGATTTCGATCTGATCCGCAGGACGCTCGGGACCGGCGGCACCAGGGGCGACACCGGGGGCGGGGCGTCGGATGCGGCCCGGACCCTGGAGCTTCTGGCCCCGTCGCGCACCCCGGCACGATAACCGCTTTCCAAGGATGAACCCGACATGCGTCATCGGCTGACTGGCGCCCTGCTGTCCGGCCTGGGCATTGCCCTGGCCGGGCCGGCGCTGGCCGACAAGGCCATCATCGCGGAATGCCGCGGCAACGGCGCCGCCTTCTATCTGTCGGATGTGCCCTTCGACCGGGTGAACGACCTGGCGGTCGAAAAGGGCATCGGCCCCGCCCCCTCTGCCGATGCCGTCTTCGTGATCGGCGACGGCCGGCGCTATCCCCTCTACAGCTGGGACACGCGCAGCCGCCAGGCGATCGACCGGGCCTGCGGCGGGGATGACGAAGGCAATGGCGACCTGGCGCTGTTCTACGGCATCCAGCCACAGCCCGGCCTGTGGCAGGCGCGGCTGGGCAAAACCCGGCTGGACGGCTGCCCGCCCCTCATGCAGCAGGCCTTCCCGGCATCAGCCGGCGCCCTGCCGGCCGAGTGGACGACCCCACGCCGGCTGACCTTCGACGTGCCGTTCCACCCCGACCAGCTGGAGATGACCCGCCGCCTGGAGGCGGAGGGCCTCAGCCGGGTCGACTGGCGGAACGCCGGCGACGACGCCTGGCAGGCCGAGCTGTTCAGCCCCCTTTTCGGCCAGATCCCGGCCGGCGACGGCCAGGGCAGCAGAATGACCTGGCGGCTGACCGTCAAAAGCGAAACCGAGATCGAACACCTCGTCACCATGCGCCTGACCCTGCCCGACGCGGCCGCCGGCGCCATGGGGCTCGGCGACTGCCGCATGACCAGCGTCAACGCCTGGACCCGCATCGGGGAGTGAGGGGGGGCAGGTCAGGCGTCGCCACTTGCCCGCATCAACAACCCGTTATGCACCCGGCCGGAGGTCGCGGCCCCCGTTTCCCGCATGAAGCCCTCGCGCTTCACCACGGCGCTGCCTTCGGTGGCGAGGCGCGGGTGGTCGCGGCGGAGCAGGCGGCCGGTCGGGGGTTGGGCGGTGGGGTTGGCGGCGTCGGCGAGCGCGCGGACGAAGCTGCGCCACCAGCGGCTGACGTCGTTGGCAGAGAGCACCGCCATCATCGCCTCCCAGCGCTCGCGGCGTTCTTCAAGGCTCATGGTCAGGCCCTGATGCATGCGCCGGGCGGTCTCGTCATGATCGAGCGGGTTGACGATCAGGGCGGCGTCCAGTTCCTGGGCGGCACCTGCGAAGCGCGACAGCATCAGCACGCCCGGATCTTCGGGGTTCTGGGCTGCGACATATTCCTTCGCAACCAGGTTCATGCCGTCATGCAGCGGTGTCACCACCGCCATCCGGGCCATGCGCAGCACGCCTGCCAGCGTTTCGCGCGGGATGCCGCGATTGATGTAGCGCAGCGGCGTCCAGTCGGGTTCCGAGAAGCGGCCGTTGATCCGGCCGCTGATCTCTTCCAGCTCGCGCCGGATCGCGACATACTCCGGCAGCTTGCTGCGCGATTGCGAGGCGATCTGCACGAAAGCCATCCGGCGGCGCAGATCCGGCTGCAGCTCCAGCAGGCGTTCATAGGCCAGCATCCGGTGCGGCAGGCCCTTGGTATAGCCCAGCCGGTCGACGCCCAGCATCAGCGCGCCGCGCCCCGTCCCGCGGGCGAGCTTCAGGCAGTAATCGCTGTCGGCATGACGTTCAGCCGTCAGGGCGAAGGCGGCCGGATCGATCGAGATCGGGAAGACCGAGGCCCGGAAATGGCGGCCGAAGGCCTCCATCCGGCCGTCCATCGAGACGCTGCCCCCCGCCTCCCAGCGGATATAGTCCTGGAAGGCCCGCAGGTCCGAGGCGGTCTGGAAGCCGATCAGATCGGCATGGGCCAGCCCCTCGACCAGGGCGCGGTGTTCGGGCAGGGCCGCGAAGGCGTCCGCGGCCGGAAAGGGCGTGTGCAGGAAGAAGCCGATCGGGTTGCGCAGGCCCCGGCGCCTGAGGTCTTCGGCCGCCGGCAGCAGGTGATAATCGTGGATCCAGATCATGTCGTCGGGGTGCAGCAGCGGCAGCAGCCGGTCGACGAACTGGCGGTTCACCGATCGATAGGCGGTGTAGCGGTCGGCATCGTGGTGCATCAGATGGGGGGCGCTGTGCAGCACCGGCCACAGCGCCTCGTTCGCATAGCCGTTGTAATAGCCGCGATGATCGGCGGGCGTCAGGTCGACGGTGGCGATACGGTAGCCGCCGGGCTGCATCTCGGGTCCGTGCAGGGCCGGCGTCTCCGACAACTGGCCGCTCCAGCCGAACCACAGGCCGGCGGTTTCGCTCAGGGCCTCGCGGACGGCCACGGCCAGTCCGCCGCTCGCCCCCGCATCCTCGGTGGTCCGCGGATCTGCGCGGGCCACGCGGTTGGAAATCACCACAAGTCGCTTCAAGATCCGTCCCTCCAGGCTCCGACGGGGGCCGGCCCTGGCCGGCGCCGTCGTCGCGACATTCATTCATCGCGATAACCCGCAGAGGAGGGGTTAGGTTCCGGGGCCGCCGGCTCCCTCGCCCGCCGGCTCGTCCATCACCGCAAGCCCGGCCAGCCAGCGGCGGAAACCGGGCGCATCGGGCACCGTCCAGCGTGCGGCGCTGGCGGGCGGAGCCCCATGTCCCGCGCCGATTTGGGGGCCCACCCGGATGGAATGGCCGCCCATGGCATTGACCATGGCGAAGCCGTCCTCGTCGGTGACGTCGTCGCCCGCGAAGACCGGCACCCGGCCGCGAAACGGCGCCGCCGCCATGAAGGCGCGGATGGCGGTGCCCTTGTCGGCGCCCGCCATTCTGAGTTCCACCACCATCTTGCCCGGCATCACCCGCATCTCGGGCCGGGTGGTCGCGGCCAGCCGGCGGGCCAGCGCCAGCGCGCCGGCCCCCGCGGCCGGGGCCGCCCGGTAATGCAGGGCGAACCCGTGGGATTTCCGCTCCAGAAGCACGCCCGGATGGGCGGCGGCGAAAGCGGCGAGCGGTGCTTCCAGCGCAGCGAACCCCTCGGGCTGCGGCAGCGGCGGCCGGCCGCGCCATTCCAGCCCGTGCTGGCCGGCAGCGGCCGGACGGGCAGGGTGGAACAGCTGCTCCAACTCCGCCAGCGGCCGGCCGCTGACCAGGGCCAGCGCGCCACCGAACCGGGCCGCCAGGCGGTCGAGCAGCGCCGGCAGCCCGGGTTCCACCACCACCGCATCGGGGGTGGGGGCGATGTCGACCAGGCAGCCATCCACATCCAGAAACAGCGCCCAGTCGGGCCGGGGTTCGGGCAGCCGCAGCCCCGCCACGGTCACTGGCCCGGGCCGGTCGACTTGCCGTTGCCGCCCGGCTGCCTGCCGGGGGTGAAGGGCGCCGAGGCCTGGGCCGTGCCCGAACCGGTGGTTCCGGGCGCACCGCCGCCGACCTCGGTGCCGAAACCGCCCGACGATCCGGCGGCAGCACCGCCGGTGGCGGAGCCGTTCTCTTCCATCCGCCGGCGGAAGCGGCGCAGATCGTCCATCAGCTGGCGCTTGGGGTGGCGCGGCATCAGCCACTGGCCGATCCGGCCCAGCAGCCCCGCCGGCACCTCGTAGCGCAGCGTCACCGCCACCTCGGTGCGGTTGCGGCCGTCGCCGGTTTCGGTATCGGGGATGAATTCGACCATGCCGGCATTCTGGAAATCGGCCTCTTCGGTCGTGCTCCAGGCGATGCGGCGGTCGGGAATGTCCTGGGTGATGCGCGACACGAAGCCGATGCTCTCGCCCGCCGGGCCGTCGATGATCCAGCGCGAGGTGGTGTCGTCGATCTCGCGGATGCTGTGGACATGAGAGAGGATGCGCGACAGATGCTCCAGGTCGCGCCATTCGCGATACAGCTCCGCGGCCGGGCGGTCGATGGTCACCGAGGCATGGATTTCAGAGGTGTTGCGGCCGTTCACCTCCTGCTCGCCCCTGGTGTCGATGCCGAGACGTTCATAGAGCATGCAGCGGCCCTGCAGACCCCGATGGATCAGCAGCCCGCCGGCCGCCATCGACAAAAGACCGCCGGCATGGCCTGGATGGTCGGACTTCAGGCCGTGGCGCACCAGACAGGCGCCGAGGAACAGCGAGGCGAGCTGTTCTGCGGGATGCACATTCGGGGTGTGGTGGCCGTGATCGGTATGGGTCGCCATGGGGGAAGGCTCCTTGGAGTAAACCGGTGAGGTCGTCCCGCACAACCCCGGACCGGCGGGAGGGTTCCCGGCAGGAAGAGGCAGCCGCAACCCGGCCCGCCTGAACCGGCCCGCCTGAACCGCGACATGGGCGGCAGGATGGGGAACCAGGACGCCCCGCGGGTGTTGAGCCAGCAGACGGCCCATCGATGCCCGAGGACGCCTGGTGATGCACACATCCGACGACACCCCCACGGACCGCACCCGCCGCCTGGAGAAGATCGCCCACCGCATCTGGGTGGAGGAAGGCCGGCCCCATGGCCGCGATCGCGCGCATTGGGCGGCCGCGGAAGCCGAGCTTGAGGCGCTGGAGGCGGCCAACCGGCGGCGTCTGGCGGCTGCGAAGACGGCGGAGACGAAGGCGGTCGGAGCCGGAACGCGCCGCACCAAGGGCGGCACCGATGCCGCACCGACGCCGACCGTCGACGGGCCGAAGAAAGCGGGCACGAAACCGGCCACCCGTTCCCGCACCCGGCGGCCGGCGGGGGATGCATGAACGCGCAGCCCTCTCGCACCCCCTGGCATCCGCGGATCCTGATGGTGCCCGCCGCAACCGCCCGCGAGGGTGCGGCGCTGGCGGCCGCCGCCGCCCATGCCCGTGATCTGGGCTTCGATCATCTGCTGCTGGCGGGCCCGGCCGAGCCGGCGCGGATCGAGGCCGCCTGCCGCAGCGCCACCGATCACGGCATCCGGCTGCTGGTCGATCTGCTGCCCGAACCCGACCCGGCGCGCGAAGCGCGGGCGGGCCGCGATCCGCGCCGGCAGGCTCTGATCCCTGAAAATGACCAGGGCGAAGCGACGCTGGCCGGGCTGGTCGATGCCGCCATGGCGGCGGGCGTCGCCGGCTTCCGCGCGCCCCTGCCCCAGGCGGTGACGCCCGAGATCTGGGCGCGGCTCCGTGCCCGCGCCGCCGAGTGCCGGCTGCTGCTCTGGACCCATGGGCTGACGGCGGAGCGGATCGACGCGCTCGCCGCCTGCGGCTTCGATGCCGCGGTCGCATCAGATGCCTGGTGGGATCTGGCGGCACCCTGGATGCTGGACGAGATCGCGCGGCTGTCGCGCATCGGCAGCGTGCTGGCCTGTCCGGAAGTGCCCTTCGGGCCGCGCCTGCCCGAGATCCTGGGCGGGCCCGAGGCGGCAGAGGCGGCCGGGCGGCGCAGCCTGAAACTTGCCCCCTTCCTGTTCGACGGGATCGTGGTTCAGGCCGGGTTCGACTGGGGCGCACCGGATCCGCTGCGCCCGGATACCGTGGCCCCCGCCCGGCCGGAACGGCCGGCCTATGACCTCTCCCCCGCGCTCAGGGTCGCCAATGCCGGTTTCGAGCGGATGGCGCAGGCCGGCCGGCCGAAGCTCGACATTCTGACCGGCCAGAGCGGCCCGGTACTCGCCTTCCGGGCCGGCGACGACCGGCTGGTGGTGGCCTCCCGCGTGCTGGACGCCCCCCTCCGCCTCGATCCGCAGCCGCTGCTGGCCCGCGGCCCGGACATGGCCGCGCGGCGGCTGGTCGATCACCCGCCGGGCACGCCGCTGGATCTGGCGCCGGGCGGGGTGGCGGTTCTGGAGATCGCGGCGGCCCCGCCTGTGCGCGGGCCCGAGGCCGGGCCGGCCGAGGCGGCGGCCAGGCTGCCGCGGATCGCGATCGAGGCCGTCTCCCCCCTGCTGGATGACGGCCGGTTCGCCATCCGCCGCCGGCTGGGCAGCACGCTTGAGATCGAGGCCGACATCTTCGCCGACGGCCATGACGTCATCAAAGCCGTGCTCAGGCTGCGCGCCGAGGACGAGACCGAGTGGCGCGAGGTGCCGATGACCCCGGTGGTCAACGACCGCTGGCGCGGCCGGGTGCCGCTGGACCGGCTGGGCCGGCACCGGTTCGAGATCATGGCCTGGCGCGATGCCTGGGGGTCCTATCGTGCGGATCTGGCCAAAAAGCAGGCGGCCGGCGTGGTGCGGCCGGTGGATCTGGCCGATGGTCTGGCCCTGCTCCGGGCCCATGGCATCGACGACATCGTGCAGGAGGTGGAGCAGGCCTGCGATGATGCGGCGAAGGTCCGCCGCCTGCTCGACGACGAGACCCGGGGCGCCATGGCGCTGGTCGACCCGCGCCCCTTCGCCAGTGCCACGCCGCGGGATTATCCGGTCGATGTCGAGCGGCTGCGGGCCGGGTTTGCCGCCTGGTACGAGCTGTTCCCGCGCTCGGAAACCGACGACCCCGGCCGCCACGGCCGGTTCGAAGACGTGATCCGCCGCCTGCCCGAGATCCGGGCGATGGGCTTCGACGTGCTTTACATGCCGCCGATCCACCCGATCGGCCGCACCAACCGCAAGGGTCGCAACAATGCCCTGACGGCGGGTCTGGACGATCCCGGCAGCCCCTATGCCATCGGCAGCGAGGCGGGCGGCCATGACGCGATCCATCCCGAACTGGGCACGCTGGAGGATTTCCGCGCCCTGGTCGCCGCCGCGGCCGATCAGGGCATGGAGCTGGCGCTGGATTTCGCCATCCAGTGCTCCCCCGATCATCCCTGGCTGAAAGACCATCCCGACTGGTTCGCCTGGCGATCCGACGGCTCGATGCGTTATGCCGAAAACCCGCCCAAGCGCTATGAAGACATCGTCAATGTCGACTTCTATGCCGAGGGCGCGGTGCCGGATCTGTGGCAGGCGCTGAGAGACGTGGTGGCCTTCTGGGTGGCGGAGGGCGTCCGGCTGTTCCGGGTCGACAACCCCCACACCAAGCCGTTTCCGTTCTGGGAATGGCTGATCGCCGACATCCGCCGCGACCATCCCGACACCGTGTTCCTGGCCGAGGCCTTCACCCGGCCCAAGGTCATGTACCGGCTGGCGAAGCTCGGATTCGCGCAGTCCTATACCTATTTCACCTGGCGCGACGACAAGGCCGGGCTGACCGACTATTTCATCGAACTCAGCACGCCGCCGGCGGTGGAGTTCTTCGGGCCGCATGTCTTCGTCAACACCCCCGACATCAACCCTTATTTCCTGCAGACCTCCGGCCGGCCGGGCTTTCTGATCCGCGCCTGCCTCGCCACCATGCTCTCAAGCCTCTGGGGGATGTATGCGGGTTTCGAGCTGTGCGAGGGCGCGCCCCTGCCGGGGCGCGAGGAGTATCTCGACAGCGAGAAATACGAGATCCGGCCCCGCGACTGGAACCGGCCGGGGCATATCCGCGCCGAGATCGCCCTGCTCAACCGCATCCGCGCCGCACATCCGGCCCTGCATCAGAACCGTGGCCTCGCCTTCCACACCGCCTGGAACGATCAGGTGCTGCTGTTCAGCAAGGCGACCGATCAGGGCGACGACATCGTTCTGGTGGCGGTGAGCCTGGACCCGCACGCCGCCCAGGAGGCGGCGATCGAGCTGCCGCTGGAGCGCTGGGGTCTGCCCGAGGATGCCCACGTCGTCATGGATGATCTGGTCACCGGCCAGCGATCCACCTGGACCGGCCGGCATCACCGGCTGCGCCTGGACCCCGCCCACCTTCCCTTCGCCATCTGGCGGGTGCTGCCGCCGGTGAGAGGTTGAGCCACATGCCTGCACCCACGACGCCCGTCTCATCCCCAACCGTCTCGTCGCCCGCCGGCGCGCAAGGCCGGATCATCCGTGGCGCCGATCCTGCACCGGGCGATCCGCTCTGGTACAAGGACGCCGTCATCTACCAGCTGCATGTGAAGTCGTTTCAGGACGGCAATGACGACGGCATCGGCGATTTTCCCGGGCTGATCTCGCGGCTGGACTATATTGCGGCACTTGGCGTCGACACGATCTGGCTGCTGCCCTTCTACCCCTCGCCCTTGCGCGACGACGGCTACGACATCGCCGATTATCGCGACGTCAACCGCGCCTATGGCACGCTTGGTGACTTCAAGCGCTTCCTGGCCGAGGCCCATGCCCGGGGCCTGCGGGTGATCACCGAACTGGTGATCAACCACACCTCCGACGCCCATCCCTGGTTCCAGCGTGCCCGCCGCGCCAGGCGCGGCTCGGCGCAGCGCGATTTCTATGTCTGGTCGGATGACGACCGGAAATATCCCGAAACCCGGATCATCTTCCTCGACACCGAAAAGTCGAACTGGACCTGGGATCCGGTGGCCGGGGCCTATTACTGGCACCGCTTTTATTCCCACCAGCCCGACCTGAATTTCGACAACCCGCGCGTGCTGGACGCGGTGCTGAAGGTGATGCGCTTCTGGCTCGACATGGGGGTGGACGGGCTCCGGCTCGACGCCGTGCCCTATCTGATCGAGCGCGAGGGCACCAACAACGAAAACCTGCCCGAGACCCACGACGTTCTGAAGAAGATCCGCGCCCATCTGGACGAACATTACAGCGACCGGATGCTGCTGGCCGAAGCCAATCAATGGCCGGAAGACACCCAGGAATATTTCGGCGCCGGCGACGAATGCCACATGGCGTTTCATTTCCCGCTGATGCCGCGAATGTATATGAGCATCGCGCAGGAAGACCGCTTCCCGATCACCGACATCATGCGCCAGACGCCGGACATTCCGGAAAACTGCCAATGGGCCATCTTCCTGCGCAATCACGACGAACTGACGCTGGAGATGGTCACCGAAACCGAGCGCACCTTCCTGTGGGAGACCTATGCCTCGGACCGGCGGGCGCGAATCAATCTGGGCATCCGCCGGCGCCTGGCACCGCTTCTGGATCGCGACCGGCGGCGGATCGAGCTGATGCACAGCCTGCTGCTGACCATGCCCGGCACGCCGGTGCTGTATTACGGCGACGAAATCGGCATGGGCGACAATGTCCATCTGGGTGATCGCGACGGGGTGCGTACCCCCATGCAATGGTCGCCCGACCGCAATGGCGGCTTCTCGCGCGCCGACCCCGAACAGCTGATCCTGCCGGCGATCATGAGCCCGCTTTACGGCCATGCGGCGGTGAATGTCGAAACCCAGAGCCGCGACCCGCATTCGCTGCTGCACTGGACCCGGCGCATGCTTCAGGTCCGCCGCCGCTTCCGCGCATTCGGCCGGGGACGGCTGGATTTCCTGTTCCCGGGCAACCGCCGGGTGCTGGCCTATCTGCGCGCCGACGACAGCGATACGGTGCTGTGCGTGGCCAATCTGTCGCGCACCGCCCAGGCGGTGGAGCTGGACCTGTCGCGTTTCGAAGGCCGGGTGCCGATGGAACTGGTCGGCGGTGCCGCCTTTCCGCCGATCGGCCAGCTGCCCTATCTGCTGACCCTGCCGCCCTATGGCTTCTACGCCTTTGCGCTGGAACCGGAAGGCCGGGCGCCGGTCTGGCACCTGCCGGCGCCGGAGCCCCTGCCCGAGCATGAAACCTTCGTGCTGCGCCGGGGGCTGGCGCAGCTGCTGGAAGCCCCCCATCGCGACCGGCTGTCGAAGACGGTGCTGCCGGCCTGGCTGGCCATGCGCCGCTGGTTTGCGGGCGGCCGGGATGCGGCGGCGACCGCGCGGCTGGATTTCGCCGACCCGTTGCCCGGCACCGATGGCGAGATCCTGCTGACCGGCATCGCGGTCGCCCGCGACGACGGCACCGAGGATCATTACGCCCTGCCGCTGGGCATTCTGTGGGAGGCGGACCGCCCGGACACCCCCGCCCTGCCGGTACGGCTGGCGCTGGCCCGGGTGCGGCAGACCGCGCGGGTGGGGCTGCTGACCGACGGTTTTGCGCTGGAAGGCTTCGGCCGGGCGCTGATGCGGGCGCTGGCCGATGGCGGCACGGAGGCGCGCCCGGGCGCGCGGCTGGCGCTGCGGCCCGGATCGGCCGAGGCGGTGGCGGTTGCAGAGGCCATGCCCCCCGGCGCCGAGGTGCGCTGGATGGCGGCGGAGCAGACCAACAGCTCGGTCATCGTGGGCGATACCGCGGTGATCAAGCTGATCCGCCGCATCCAGCCCGGCATCAACCCCGAGGTCGAGATGGCCCGCCATCTGACCGAAGCCGGCTATGCCGGGGTGGCGGAATTCCTGGGCGAACTCGTGTGGGAGGGCCAGGTTGGGGAGGGCTCCGCAGAAACCGCCAGCCTGGCGGTGATCCAGCGCTTCATCCGCAATCAGGGCGATGGCTGGCACTGGACCGGCGACCAGCTGGCCCGGGCGCTGGACGCGCTGCACCATCACGACCACGAGCGGCTGGAGGATGCGACGGCGACGATCCGCGCGCTGACCCGCACCATCGGCCGGCGGCTGAAGGAGCTGCACGAGGTGCTGGCACGGCCGTCGGAGGACGTGAATTTCGCGCCGGAAATAGCCGATCCGGCTATTATCGCCGCCTGGAATAGCCGAATCGGCCAGGCGCTGGAAACGGCCTTCGATATTCTGGCCGATCATGCCGCCGCGGGGGAGGACACCCCCCTCTCCCGGGCAGCGCGGCGCGTGCTGACCCGGCGCCGGGGGCTGGCCGCAGCCGTGGCTGCACTGGCCGAGGCGGGGACCGGTGCGATGCTCACCCGCATCCATGGCGATTTCCATCTGGGCCAGCTGCTGGTGTCGACCGGCGATGTGACCCTGATCGATTTCGAGGGCGAGCCGACCCGGCCGCTGGCGCTGCGCCGGGCCAAGGACAGCCCCTGGCGGGATGTGGCCGGGCTGCTGCGCTCGATCGATTACGTGACCGCCATGCCACATCCGACGGCCCCGGCATCGGATACCGGCGCGGGGCTGGAGCCCGACGATCCCGCCCACTGGCTGCTGCGGCTGCGCGGCGACATGGAGCGTGCCTTCCTGGCCGGCTATGCCGGCGACGAGGCCACCACCGCAGCGCCCGATCTGCCGGCGCTGCTGAAACTGTTCCTGATCGAGAAGGCGGCCTACGAGGTCGCCTACGAGGCCCGGTTGCGGCCCGACTGGCTGCTGCTGCCGGCGGCCGGTCTTGCCCGCCTGGCCGAACGACTGGTACCGGAGATCGACGATGTCGCACCCGACGCATGAACCGGCCGGCCCCCCCGGCCTGGACCGGGGGGCGATCGAGGCCCTGGCCGAGGCCCGCCATGGCGACCCCTTCGCGGTGCTGGGGCCGGGGCCCAGCCTGGAGCCGGGCCGGCGCCGGCTGGTGGTGATCCGCCCCGATGCCGACGAGGTGGGCGCGGTGGCGCAACAGGATGGCCGGCCGCTGGGCGTGCTGGCCCGGGTGCATCCGGCCGGGATCTTCGCCGGCACGATCGAGGATGCCCCCTACCGGCTGGTGGTGACCACCGGCCAGGGCACGGAGACGGTGGAAGATCCCTATCGCTTCGGCCCGATCCTGACCGACGAGGATCTGCGCCTGATCCGCGCCGGCCACCATCCCGATCTGCCGGGGGTGCTGGGCGCGCGGGTGACGGAGGTGGACGGTGTCACCGGCACCGTCTTCGCGGTCTGGGCGCCCAATGCCGACCGCGTCTCGGTGACCGGCGATTTCAACGGCTGGGACGGCCGCCGCCACCCGATGCGGCTGCGTCACGCCGCCGGCGTGTGGGAGCTGTTCCTGCCCGGCATCGGCCCGGGCCGGGCCTATCGCTACGAGATCCGCACGCGCGGCGGCACCGTGCTGCACAAGGCCGACCCGATGGCCCAGGCGACGGAAATGCCGCCCGGCACCGCCAGCATCGTGCCCGACCCGACCCCCTTCCCCTGGACCGACGGCAGCTGGATGGCGCGGCGCGCCACCACCGATCTGCTGAAGATGCCGGTTTCGGTCTACGAGGTGCATGCCGCATCCTGGTTCCGCGATGCCGCCCACCCGCAGCTGGACTGGGACGGGCTGGCCGACCGGCTGATCCCCTATGTCCGGGCGCTGGGCTTCACCCATGTCGAACTGCTGCCGGTGATGGAACATCCCTTCGGCGGGTCGTGGGGCTATCAGCCGCTGGGGCTGTTCGCCCCCAGCGCCCGCTTCGGCCGGCCGCGCGGCTTCGCGCGGTTCGTGGACCGCTGCCATGCCGCCGGGATCGGGGTGATCCTGGACTGGGTGCCGGCGCATTTCCCGATGGACCCTCACGGCCTGTTCCGCTTCGACGGCACGGCACTTTACGAGCATGAAGACCCGCGCGAGGGCATTCATCGCGACTGGAACACCGCCATCTACAATCACGGCCGCGACGAGGTGACGGGCTTCCTGATCGCGAGCGCGCTCTATTGGCTGGAACACTATCATGTCGACGCGCTGCGGGTGGATGCCGTGGCCTCGATGCTCTATCGCGACTACAGCCGCGAGCCCGGCGACTGGGTGCCCAACATCCATGGCGGCCGCGAGAACCTTGAGACGGTGGCTTTTCTGCGCCGGATGAACCAGGTGATCGAGGCGCGCGTGCCCGGCGCCATGACCATCGCCGAGGAATCCACCGCCTGGCCGGGGGTGACGGCGCCGGTCGCGGCCGGAGGATCGGAGACCGCGCTGGGCTTCACGCTCAAATGGAATATGGGCTGGATGCATGACAGCCTGAAATATATGGGCGAAGACCCGATCAACCGGCGCTGGCATCACGGCACCATGACCTTCAGCCTGGTCTATGCCTGGTCGGAACGCTATGTGCTGCCGCTGTCGCATGACGAGGTGGTCCATGGCAAGGGCTCGCTGCTTGGCCGCATGCCGGGGGATGACTGGCAGAAACGCGCCAATCTCAGGGCCTATCTCGCCTTTATGTGGGGCCATCCCGGCCGCAAGCTGATCTTTGCCGGCGGCGAGCTGGGCAATCCGCGCGAATGGGACCATGACGGCTCCACCCCCTGGGAGCTGCTCGACGATCCCGGCCATCAGGGCATCCAGGCGCTGGTCGCGGATCTGAACCGGCTCTACGCCCGCGAGCCGGCCCTGCACACCCGCGACGACGACCCGGGCGGCTTTCAGTGGGTGGTGGGCGACGATGCCGCCAACAGCGTCTTCGCCTGGATCCGCCGCACGGGGGAAGAGGCGATCGACCCCGCCACCCCGTCCTCTGGCATGCTTGTGGTCGCCAATCTGACCCCGGTCCCGCGCGAGGCCTATCGTATCGGGGTTCCGGCCCCCGGCATCTGGCACGAGGTGCTGAACACCGACGCCACCGCCTATGGCGGTTCGGGCCTGGGCAATGGCGGCCGGGCGCTGGCGGTGGAAACCCCGGCGCATGGCCGGCCCGCCTCTCTCACCCTCACCCTGCCACCGCTCGCGACCCTGATGCTGCGACAGGGGCGGTAGAGCGATGCCGGAACCCGCCTGGTCGCCGCCGCCGCTGTCCGGCTCCGCCACTGGCCGTGGCCGCACCGCCCCCCGTCACAGCCACCGTCCGTCACCGCCGTTACCCCTGCCCGCGCCGTCCGACCACCACCGCTGTCCGGCACCGCCGTCGACCCTGCCCGCACCGCCCGACCACCACCGCCCCTGTCCGGCTCCGCCGTTGACCGTGGCCGCACCGCCCTACCACCGCCGCCACTGTCCGGCTCCGACGTCGACCGTCTCTGCACAAAAGAAACACCGTCATCCCCGCGAAGGCGGGGATCCAGGTAGGCCTCTACAGGAATGATCGATGAC
>NZ_NYWI01000024.1:0-18796 GCF_002684955.1 Tistrella sp.
CTGCGCCACGCAGAAAAGGGAAAAGTGGACGACTTTTACGCCGCCCGCAGCGGGACTATCCCGCCGCTACCGTGGTCGACTTTCTCACCGCCGTTCTCAAGTCCGCCGGCAGGTCCTTCGATCGCGAACTCAACAATCTCTACGTCAGTGGGCCGATTGCCCGTGCTGTCCTCGCCTGCGAGCCCGACTTCGCCACGAACGAAGCTGAGGCCCGGCAAGCGCTGAGAGCGCAATTTCCACCCCAGACGTCTGACATTACGACCGACCAGTTCCTGAGAACCGCGAAGGATGCGCTCCGCCTGGTCGGCAAGGACGGTCGCCTGCCCTGCACGCTCCTCATCCTCGACGAGGCACAGCAGTACATCGGCGAGTCCAACGATCGCTCCGTGCTCGTGACCGAGGTCGCCGAAGCCGTCTCAAAGCAGCTCGACAGCCATGTGATGATCGTAGGCGCCGGACAGAGCGCGCTCACCGATGTGCCTCTGCTCCAGAAGTTGATGGATCGCTTCACGATCCGCGTGCCGTTATCCGACGCCGAGGTGGAGACGGTCACGCGGAAGGTGCTGCTCCAGAAGAAGCCATCGGCGGTCGGCGACGTGCGCTCATTGCTGGATAAGCATGCCGGCGAGGTGTCGCGTCAGCTCCAGGGCACGCGAATCGGCGAGACGGTTGAAGATCGGGGCGTCATTGTCGACGACTACCCGCTCTTGCCGGTGCGTCGTCGCTTCTGGGAGGACTGCTTCCGCCAGATCGACGCCGCCGGAACCCACAGCCAGCTGCGCTCGCAGCTGCGGATCATCCATGACGCGATCGCCAAGCTGTCGGATCGCTCGCTTGGCACCGTCGTGCCCGGAGATGAGCTGTTCGATGCGCTGGCGCCGGAAATGGTCAACACGGGCGTTCTACTCCGCGAGATCAACGAACGCATCATCCAGGTCGGCCGGACGGAAGGTGCGCTCGCGCAGCGGATTTGCGGCCTCGTCTTCCTCATCGGCAAGCTGAAGCGCGAGGCCGGTGCCGATATCGGTGTGCGCGCGACCAGCGAGCACATTGCCGACCTCCTCATCGATGATCTAGCGGCCGACAACGGCAAACTGCGCAGCGACGTCGAGGCGATGCTGAAGGAGCTCTCGGACCAGGGTGTCCTCATGCCGGTTGGCGAGGAGTATCGCCTGCAGACTCGCGAGGGCAGCGAATGGGACCGCGAGTTCCGCAACCGCCAGACCAAGCTCAACAACGACGACGCAGCGATCCAGTTCAAGCGCGATCAATTGCTGTACGGGGAGATCGACAAGATCATCCGTGGCCTCCGTATCGTTCAGGGCGCCGCCAAGGAGCCGCGCCAGTTCATAGTGCATCGCGAGGCGACGCCGCCGATAGTCGATGGCGGCGGCATCCCGATCTGGATCCGAGATGGCTGGAGCGCAGCCGAGAAGGATGTGCTTGATGCGGCCCGGGCTGCCGGAGCCGACAGCCCCGTGCTCTACCTCTTCATCCCGCGCCAGTCGGCCGACGACCTTCGTCGTCTGATTGTCGAGGCCGATGCGGCGCAACAGACCCTCGACGCGAAAGGCAATCCGACCTCGCCCGAGGGACAGGAAGCCAGACAGAGCATGGACAGCCGGCGTGCCCGCGCCGTCGGCGATCGCGATCGGCTTGTTCGCGAGATCGTCGCAAACGCCAAGGTCTACCAAGGCGGGGGCAGCGAAGTGCTGCTCTCCACCCTGGACGACCGCATCAAGACCGCGACCGACGACGCCCTGGTGCGCATGTTTCCCCGGTTCAAGGAGGCGGACAGTGCGGCGTGGGCGGCCGTCATCAAGCGGGCGCGCGACGGCGCGGATCACCCGTTCCAACCAACAGGCCACACCGACGCCACCGAGAAGCACCCAGTCTGTCAGCAGGTCATCACCACCATCGGCGCGGGTAAGACAGGCGCGGACATTCGCAAGGTCCTCGGTGGCACGCCCTTTGGCTGGCCGCGCGACGCCGTAGATGCCGCACTCATCGCCCTACACCGCTCGCAGCACATCACCGCAACGCTGAACGGAGCCGCCGTTCCCCTCGGCCAGCTCGACCAGAACAAAATCTCCAAGGCCGAGTTCCGCGTCGAGCAGGCGACCCTGTCGGTCCAGGACCGCCTGGTACTGCGCAAGCTGTTCCAGTTGCTCGGGGTGCCCTGCAAGGGCGGTGAAGAGGGTGCGCGCGCAGGCGAGTTCTTGGCCAAGCTGATAGAGCTAGCGCGGTCGGCGGGTGGCGATGCCCCCTTTCCCACTTCACCGGCCGTGACCGAAATCGAGGATATCCAGCGGCTCATTGGCAACGAGCAGCTGGTCGCGATCAAAAACAAGGCTCCCGAATGGGAAGAAAAGATCAAGCAATGGTCGGCGACGAAGAGCCTGATCGCCGAGCGGCTGCCCAAATGGCAGTTGATCGAACGGCTGGAGCGGCATGCCGCGTCGATCGAGGCGGCCAAGCCGCATCTCGACCAGATCGAGGCGGTGCGGAGCCAGCGGCTTCTGCTCGACAACTCCGATCCGGCCAGTGGCATCCGCGGTGCGTTGGGCGACCTTCTGCGCAAAGCCGTGCAGGACAGCTTCGCTGCGCACCAGGATGCGTTCCAAAATGCGATGCGTTCCCTCGATGGGAATGATGTGTGGAAGCAGGTCCCGGCGGCTGACCAGGAGGCGATCAAGGCTGCCGTCGGCTTGAAGCCGCAGACGAAACCCGAAGTCGCGACCAACGAAGCGCTGGCCAACCATCTCGACCAGAGGCCTCTGGTAAACGCGCAGGCTGAGATCGACGCGATCCCCGGTCGTGTTGCACGGGCCATCGAGCAGGCCGCCAAACTCCTGCTGCCCAAGGTCCAGACGATCTCCCTGGAACGCGCCACCTTGCGCGATGCGGCAGAGGTTGAAGCCTGGATCGAGCGCCAGAAGAAGATCCTCATCGAGGCGATCGAGAACGGCCCGGTGCTGGTGAACTAAGGAGGATATAGCATGGCCTCGCTCGCGCGCGACCTCCGCAGGGAGCTGGAACGCACTGTCCGTCAGGCGCGGCGCGTCGCCGAGACGGGCGCTAGGAAGGTGCTGGAGCAGCTTGCCGTGCACCATCACGAGCCGTGGGGCGCGATGACGCCAGAGGCGCGAGCGCTGCGCAATCGCCTGCGCGCCCATGGTCGGCAGCTCGGCGACCATCGCGATTCGAAGCGCGGGACGCAGGCGATGGGCCGACTCATGCAGGAATGCGCCTACGAGCACTGGCACCGCATGCTGTTCGCCCGCTTCCTGGCCGAAACCGACCTTCTGATCGAGCCGGAGTCGGGGGTCGCCATCAGCCTCGACGAAGCCCGCGAGCTCGCGCGCGAACAGGGCGCGGACTGGCTGGAGCTGGCGAGCGACTATGCCGAGCGGATGCTGCCGCAGATCTTCCGCAAGGACGATCCGGTGCTGGCTGTAGCCCTGCCGGCGGAGACGCGCTCGGAACTCGAGGACCTGTTGAAGGCACTGCCGCAGGAGGTGTTCCTCGCCGACGATAGCCTGGGGTGGGTCTACCAGTTCTGGCAGGCGGACCGGAAGGACGAGGTCAACAAGTCGGGGACCAAGATCGGTGCCGACGAGCTGCCGGCGGTCACCCAGCTCTTCACCGAGGACTACATGGTCCTCTTCCTGCTGCACAACACGCTGGGCTCCTGGTGGGCCGGCAAGGTGCTGGCGGATAACCCCAATCTCGCCAGTTCGGCAAAGAGCGAGGACGAGCTGCGCGCGGCCTGCAGGGTCGGCGACGTCGAATGGACCTATCTGCGGTTCGTGCGCGACAAGAATGATGGCGGTGATGACGGCCCCTGGCGGCCGGCAGCCGGAACGTTTGACGGCTGGCCCAAGGCGGTCAAGGACATCACCGTGCTCGACCCCTGCATGGGCTCGGGCCATTTCCTGGTCTTCGCCCTGCCGATCCTGGTCGCGTTCCGCATGGCCCAGGAAGGGCTGACCCGCGAGGCCGCGGTCGAGGCGGTGCTGCGCGACAATCTGTTCGGCCTGGAGATCGACCAGCGCTGCACGCAGATCGCGGCCTTCAATCTCGCCTTCGCCGCCTGGCGCATGGTGGGCTACCGACCGCTGCCGAGGCTCAACCTCGCCTGTTCGGGCCTCGCCATCGGCGTCACGAAGGCCGAGTGGCTGCGGCTCGCGGAGAAGGCTGTGACGGCAGCCGACCCGGCGGCGAAACGAGACCTGCTCGGCGTCGAAACGAATCTTCTCACAGTCGGGCTGGAAGAGCGGGTCAAGAACGGCCTTGAGGCACTCTACGATCTCTTCGCCAAGGCACCGTGGCTTGGCAGCCTGATCGACCCACGTCGGGCCAGCGCCGATATCTTCCGCGAAGGCTTCGATAAGTTGGAGCCGCTTCTCGCGTCGATCCTGGCTGCGTCCGACACGGACGAAGCGCGTGAAATCGTGGTTGCGGCGCAGGGTATGGCGAAGGCCGCGGAGATACTTGCTCGCCAATTTACCCTAGTCTCCACAAACGTCCCGTATCTTGGCCGGGGCAAGCAGGATGATCTGCTTCGCAGCTATTGCGAGTCTACTTTTCCGAATGCGAAAGCCGACGTTGCAACGTGTTTTGTCGAGCGTTGCCTCTTCCTTTCCGGATCGGAGGGAACTGTTTCAATTGTTACACCTCAGAATTGGCTTTTCCTGAATACGTATAAGAGCCTTCGCAGAAGCCTCCTCAACAAAATCAGATTGAATTCTGTCGCGCGACTTGGCGAGCACGGGTTTGAAAGCCCTCAGGCGGCTGGCGCCTTCACTGCCATGATCATCGTCACATCAGCAAAGCCAACGGCTGAGCACGCATTCTTTGGAGCAAACGCCAGCGACGGCGGCTCACCAGAACAGAAATCGCTGTTTCTCCAGAACGCACGTCCAGCGATCCTTCACCAGCGCGACCAGATCGCTAGCCCCGATCATCGAATTTCGATCGACCAAGTGACTGATGGTGCTCGATTGTCAAAGTATTGCGCATCGTACCTAGGTTTGGGAACTGGAGACTATCCACATTATGGGAGATGTTTTTGGGAGTTCCCAAGGGAAGAGTCTGGTTGGGCCTTTCAGCAAGGAACGGTCGAGTCAACGAGACTCTGGGGTGGTCGCGAACATGTGGTTGCTTGGGATTATGGAACCAACCATGTCCGGGGTATGACGCAGGCTGAGCGCGATCAAATCCACAACCAAGATCAAAGCGGCCAACAGGCTTGGGGCCGATTGGGAATTGCTGTTGGCCTGATGAGAGATCTGAAGGCCACAATATACACTGGTGAACGACACGAAAAAGCACTGGCTGCAATCGTTCCACAGTCCGAAGAGATTTTACCGGCCCTGTGGGCATTGTGTAGTAGTCGAGAATTTCATGATCTTGTCAGGGAACTTGATCACAACGTCATTGTCGCTAATGGAACACTCGTAAAGATTCCATTTGATCTTCGGAAATGGGAGCGCATAGCTGCCGAGAAATATCCACATGGGCTTCCTAAACCTCATTCTTTCGACCCAACACAATGGTTATTTGACGGTAAACCTAAAGGAGCCGACGCACCATTATCAGTCGCAGTAGAACGACTTGTTGGGTACCAGTGGCCGCGCCAAACTGGTTCCAGCTTCAGTGGCTGCCCTGCTGTTGAATCTGACGGTCTTGAAAAACATGCCGATTCCGACGGCATCGTATGCCTCAATGCCACCAAAGGCGAAGCGCCAGCGCATGAGCGGCTGACCACTCTGCTCGCCGATGCCTTCGGCGCCGAGTGGTCAGCAGCCAAGCTTGCGAGCCTCTTGGCCGATGCTGGCTTCGCCGGCAAGACACTGGACGACTGGCTGCGTGACGGCTTCTTCGAGCAGCATTGCGCGCTATTCCATCAACGCCCCTTCGTCTGGCACGTGTGGGATGGCCGGCGGGACGGGTTCCACGCGCTCGTCAACTACCATCGTCTTACAGCACCCGGCGGCGAGGGCCGGCGCACGCTGGAGAAGCTGATCTACTCCTATCTCGGCGACTGGATCGATCGCCAGCGTGCCGAGCAGAAGGCCGGTGTCGAGGGCGCTGACGCGCGCCTCGCCCATGCCGAGCACCTACGCGCGGAGCTGATCAAGATTCTGGAGGGCGAGCCGCCCTACGACATCTTCGTCCGCTGGAAGCCGCTCCACGAGCAGCCGATCGGCTGGGAGCCGGATATCAATGACGGCGTGCGGATGAACATCCGCCCGTTCATGACCGCCCGCCCCCTGAACGGTCGCGCAAAGACCGCCTGCATCCTGCGCGCGACACCGAAGATCAAATGGGAAAAGGACCGCGGCAAGGAACCGAAGCGCGAGAGGAACGACTATCCCTGGTTCTGGGGCTGGGATCCCGAGGATCTCAATCTCGCCGTCGATTTCGCTGGCGGCCGGGAGTTCGACGGCAATCGATGGAACGACCTGCACTGCAGCCACACCTTCAAGCAGGCGGCGCGCGACCGCCATGCCGCCGAGACGGGAGGCAGGTCGTGACGAGCGCCTCGCCCGAGACCCTGCTCGATGCGCTGAAGACGTCCTTCGCTGCGAGCCTGCGCGCGCCGGACGGCGTGGCGCCGCCGGCAGCCCTGCTGTGGACAGACGCCGACGGCCACTGGAAGCCGCTGCTCCCGGCGCTGATGAAGGCCTTGCCGGAACTCTACGTGCTTGGCCCCTACGCGCCCGAGGAGCGACAGGGGCCAGTCATCTGGCTCAAATGCATCGTCGAGCGGACGCTGCCGGACGTCTCGCCGGCGCCCGAGCTTGCACCCATCCTCTACCTGCCGAACGTCGCGCGGCAGGACCTTCGCGCCGGCGGCGATTTTCCGGCAAAGGAACGGCACCTTATGCCCCTCGTTGAGCTTCAGTACCGCGGAGCGGTCTGGCATCAGCGGAACGGGCGGGACTGGACTGTCGAGGCAATCCTAACCTCCGAAGACGCTCTCGGCCTCGATGTCGCGCGCGACCAGCGTACGCGCGATGCGATGCTCCGCGCATTACCCCTACTCGCGGAAGAACCCATTGCGGCATTGCGTGGCCGGCGGCTGGAAGCCGACGATTTCGATCGTCTCGCGATCGGCGATCCGATCCGCGACCTGCTCACCTGGATGAGCGACAGGGAGGCCTTCGAGGGCCGCTGCGATGCCGGCCGCTGGGCAACCTTCCGCGACGTCTGCGTCCGCGAGTTCGGCTTCGATCCGGATCAGGACGGGATTCAGGCCGCGGCCGACGCGCTGCTGCACGGCGGCGGCAAGTGGAACGAGGTGTGGCAGCGGTTCTGCGACGCTCCGAACCTCTATCCGGGCATCTCCGCGGTCCTGCGCCAGGCGCGGCCCAAGGACCTGCTCGGCCTCGTCGATCAGTCCCGCCGGCCAGGGTTGAACGACGAGCGGGAAGACAAGCTGCGCGCCGCGCTGGAAGCGGTCGTCGATCTTGCCCATGCACAGGCCTGCGACAAGATCATCGCCCTCGACGAAGAACACAAGGAGCGGCGCGGCTGGGTGTGGGCGCAGATCGGCGAAAGCCCCTATGCCGTCGCACTCGAACCGCTCGGACGGCTTGCCCGCGCCGCCAGGCGCCCGCTCGGCGGCGCGACAGTCGAAGCACTGATCGCCGACTACGCTTCTGAAGGCTGGCGGTGCGATCGCGCGGCGATCGAGGCGCTGTCCAGCCTCAAGCCGGGCAATGAGAACAACCTCGTCACCAAGGTGGTGCGGGCGCTTTATGAACCTTGGCTCGATCGCTCTGCACGCCGGTTCCAGGAGCTCCTTTCGACGGACGGCACCGACCCCGCAAAGCTGGCCTCTGGCGTGTCCGCCGACTGGGAGACGTGCGTGCTCTTCGCGGACGGCCTGCGCCTCGATCTCGGTATGATGCTGCTGGAGAGGCTCGAAGCGCGCGGGCTAAAGGCCCGGATGTCGCACCGGGTCGCGCCGATCCCCACCGTGACGGCGACGGCAAAGCCGCTCGCATCTCCCGCCCACGGCGCGTGCTCGGGCGGCGCCGACGCCGAGGACTTCTACCCGCTGATCGCAGAGAGCGGAAAGCCGGCGAACGCGCAGCGTTTGCGCGACGCGATGGCGCGACAGGGTGTTGAAGTGCTGGATGCCGAAGAAGCCCGCATGGCCGTCGGCGCCGAGGCCGGCGCGTGGGCCGAGATCGGCAAGATCGACTCACTGGGACATTCCCTTGGAAGCCTGCTCATCCGCCAGCTCGATCCGGAGATCGAGGCAATCGTCGACCGCATAGAGGGCTTGCTCAGCGCCGGATGGGGAGCGGTCCGCGTCGTCACCGATCACGGCTGGCTGCTGCTGCCCGGTGGACTGCCGAAGGTAGATCTGCCGCCGTACCTCGTCGCCACCAAGTGGGCGCGGTGCGCCGCGGTGCAGGGCGGCTCCACGCCGACCGTGCCGACCTATCCCTGGTACTGGAATCCGTTGCTGCGCATCGCCTCACCACCCGGCATCGGCGCATTCCTCGCCAGCACGGAATACACCCATGGCGGCGTCAGCCTGCAGGAGTGCGTGATCCCCGAGCTGATTGTCGAGCGTGGCGAAGCAGCCGTCGCCGCCAGCATCACCGAGATCAGCTGGCGCGGCATGCGTTGCCGGGTCGCGGTCGAGACGAATGTTTCGGGGCTCAAGGTCGATCTGCGGCTGAACTGGAAGCAGGCCAAGACAAGCATCGTCGCGGCCCCAAAGGAACTCGGCTCGACGGGCGAAACGAGCCTTGCTGTGTCCGACGACAGCCATGAAGGTGCTGCGGCCTCGGTCGTCGTCTTCGATCAAACGGGACGGGTGCTCGACAACAAGCCGACGACCGTCGGAGAAGAAACATGACGATGGAATTGGACCATCTCGACAAGCTCGCGGCATCCGTCTTCGACGGCTACCTCGTGCGCAAGGACTTGGTGCAGAAATATTCCCGGCAATACCCGGTTCCGACTTACGTGGTCGAGTTCCTGCTGGGCCGCTATTGCGCGAGCGTCGACGCGGAAGAGATCGCCGAAGGCCTGCAGATCGTTGAGAAGCAGCTCAAGGACCGCACCGTCCGAACCGGCGAGGAGGAGCTTTTCAAGGCACGCGCGCGCGAGACAGGATCGGTCAAGATCATCGACATGCTCAAGGCGCGGCTCGACGCCAAGAATGACTGCTACGTCGCCGAGCTGCCAAGCCTCGTGCTTCGCGATGTCCGCATCGATGACGAGATGGTGCGCGAGAACGAGCGCATGCTGACCGACGGCTTTTATGCCGAAGTGACGCTCAGTTACGACGGGATCATCGCGCAGGAAAAGGGCGGGCGCCCCTTCAAGGTCGACGCGTTGCGGCCGATCCAGATGTCAAAGTCCGATGTCCTGGACATCTACATCAAGGGCCGGCGCGCCTTCACCACCGCCGAATGGGCTGATTTCCTGCTGCGATCCATCGGTCTGGAGCCATCGGCTTTCAGCGAGCGGGCGAAGCGCGTCGCCTTGCTCCGCATGGTGCCGTTCGTGGAGCGCAACTACAACCTCGTGGAGCTCGGCCCGCGCGGCACCGGTAAGAGCCATTTGTTCCAGCAGATATCGCCCTACGCCCATCTCATCTCCGGCGGCAAGGCGACTGTCGCCAAGATGTTCGTGAACAACGCGACCGGGCAACGCGGCCTAGTCTGCCAGTACGACGTCGTCTGCTTCGATGAGGTATCAGGTATTTCCTTCGATCAGAAGGACGGCGTGAACATCATGAAGGGCTACATGGCCTCAGGCCAGTTCAGCCGGGCCAAGGAGAACATCCGCGCCGAAGGCAGCATTGTAATGGTCGGCAACCTCGACGTGGATGTGGAGCAACAGCAGAAAATCGGCCATCTGCTGAGCCCGATGCCGCCGGAGATGCGCGACGACACCGCCTTCATGGACCGCATTCACGCTTACGCGCCGGGTTGGGATTACCCGAAGCTGAAGCCGAGCGAGCACCTCACGGACCACTTCGGGCTCGTAAGCGACTTCCTGAGCGAGGGTTGGAGCCGGCTCCGCAGCGGCAACAGAATCTCGTTCATGCAGGGGCGCGTCCATCTCGGCGGCGCGCTCAGCGGTCGCGACATCGAGGCGGTCAACAAGACGGTCAGCGGCCTGACCAAGCTGCTCTTCCCCGATCCCGAGATGCCGATCTCCGACGAAGATCTGGAATGGATGGTCCGGATCGCGCTCGAAGCGCGGCGCCGCGTGAAGGAGCAGCAGAGACGCGTTTTCAAAAGCGAGTTCCGGAACACACACTTCAGCTACATTCTCGGGCCCGAGGGCGTGGAGCAGTTCGTCGCAACGCCTGAGCTCCACAGCGACGAAGCGATCGAGAGTGATCCTCTGCCACCGGGCCAGGTTTGGGGTGTCAGTCTCGGCACGTCCGAGACCGGCCCCGGCCTCTACCGCATCGAGGTCACCTGCGGTCCGGGTAGTGGCGTGCGAATTCTCAATCAGCCGACCCCGCCGGCGTTTCGCGAGAGCGTCCGCGTCGGCGAACAGAACCTGTACACGAGGGCGAAAGAGCTGGTGGGCGACCGCAACCCGCGGGAAGAGGAGTTCACCATCCAGATGCGGCCCCTGGACACGGACAAGTCCGGCGAGGGCCTCGGCGTGCCCGTGCTCGTCGCCCTCTGCGGCGCCGTGCTCGGCCGAAACACGCGAGGGGGAACGATGGTCGTGGGCGCTCTGAATCTCGGGGGCTCGATCGAAATGATCCCGAACGCAGTCAGGATCGCCGAGCTCGCTATCGACAAGCAAGCTCAGACCCTTCTGATGCCGGTTTCCGCACGCCGGCAGCTGAACGATCTTCCCGACGAGCTTTGGACGAAGATCAGCATCGAGTTTTACAAGGACGGGTCGGACGCCGTCTTCAAGGCTCTTGTCGAATAGGGATCCAGCTAACGATTCTCTACACACAAGACAGGATCGGGCGTCTGATAAGAGACAAGTTACTGGAGGTCGAAGTTGCTGACGCGATCAAGGAAGACCGGCATCTCAGTTACCGATTTACGATCCGAATCGGGTCATTTGCCGAGTTGATATAGTTCACTTTTATGAGCGGAGTGGGTTCGCCCGCACATCTGCCTCAAGAATGGGGGGGCGTCTATGCAGATTATCTTCGGATGGAAGCTTGATGGCCCTTGCCACCCCCTAACGGCAACGGCGTCAGCGGCGGCGATAGGTCAACCCGTTGTCGGCCCGCACGGCCTCCTTGGCCTTCTTGAGGCTCCCCTCGGGCTCGCCGGCCCCAGCACGCCCGCGGCTGTTCGCATTGCGCGGTACCAGGGACGGCTGCGAGGACTCGATGACGGAGCCCGCTTCTATTCTCGCTCCTTCGCGCGTGACGCATGGTCGACAGCCAAGCAGTTGCTCATTTGGCGTGATGAGCTTTACGCCGCCGGCTGGCATGGCCAGCCAATCGACGGTGGGGGAGCCCGCCTTGACACGATGGCATCCTTGGAGGCCGCCAATGGCCTCCCTTTGGGCACAAGCCTGGGTGAGAGGCTGCAGGCCATCTTGGATGGTCTGCGCGATGGGGCCGATCTGCCGATCAAACGAATCGAAGTGACGTCACCGGAGGAACGCTTTCCTCCGCTCTGGCGACGCTTGCTGACTGAGTTGCGGGCCAAAGGCGTCGACATTCAGGCGTTGGAAGCGCCCAAGCCCATGGGGGACTCCGATCTCGCGGCCATCCAGAGATCGCTAAACGGGGGTAAGGCTTCTGAATTCGCAGGAGATGGAAGTCTTATCGTCCTTGACGCTGACGATGAGTGGCAAGCCGCTGACGCAGTGGCGGCTTGGCTTGCCTCGGGAGACAACGGCGAAACAGTCATCATCCGCGGAACAGGATGCCCCGCCCTGGATGCAGCATGTCAAAGGCTAGGGTTGCCGCGTCCGGGCTGGACCGAGTCTTCCGCACAGCGCAGCGCCCTCCAGGTCCTGCCTTTGGCACTGGAAATCTTATGGGATCCCATTGAGCCTGCGAGGATCCTCGAGTTCCTGAGCCTGCCGCGCTGCCCTCTTCCCCGGTTTGTGTCCCGCAGATTCGCGCAAGCTCTGATGAACGAGCCAGGCATCGGGGGAGAACTATGGACCGATGCCTGGCAGACCTGCGTGAACGACTTGACGGGGTGGAAGCGGGACGACGGATTGGACGATCCGACGGTCAAAAAGGAAATTGAGAAAGCTCAAGCGGAATGGCGGTTTTGGCTTGAACCCCAGCGCTTTCGACGCACCGATGGAATTCCTGTGCAGGTGGTACAGGGCGTGTGCCGTCGCATTGCGCAATGGTCAGCCGGCATTGCCCAAAGTGACGACGACCCTCTGTTTCTGACGGCGGCTTCGCACGCGGTCGCCCTCAGCGAGGCGATCGCGGCCCTAGGGTCGCCTCGTGTTGCCCCGGTCCAGCTTGGCCGCTTAATCGATGCTGTAACCGCCGAAGGCGCGGCTGCGCCAGTAGCAACCGAGGAGGCGGCCCCTTGGTCTATCGTTGATCAGCCTGGACAGCTCTGGGGCATGACCGATTCCCTCGTCTGGTGGGGGTTTGCCGGCGAAATTACACCGCCTCCGCGACTGCCATGGTCTGATGTCGAGCTTGCGGCACTCGCCACCGCCGATATCCGCATCGAGCCAGCCGAGGACATGATCCTGCGTGAGGCCGCCAGCTGGCGACAAGCACTCTTCAATGTCCGATCGCGGGCGATCCTCGTAATGCCCCGTCAACTCCGTGGTGAAGCTGCCGAGGCACATCCTTTGTGGCATGAAATTTTTGCGCAATTAGAACCCCTAAGAGCCGTTGGGAAGGCAAGGTTTCCGGCTCGATCGATTACCGTGGCTGGCACAGCGCAGCTGGCCGATCGCGTGATCAAGCGGCAAGCCGTTGGCCCGATGCCCCTACCCTCTCCCAGGCGAAAGTGGACGCTGTCCGCGTGCGCGCTCTCGCGCAGATCTATGGAATCGATCACCAGCATCAAAACCTTGATTGAGTGCCCGCTTGCGTGGGCGCTGCAGTACGGAGCAAGAATTCGCCCGAGCGTACTCAATGTGCTGCCTGACGACGAGCAGCTTGTTGGTGTTCTCGCTCATGCTGTCGTGGAGCATCTCTTTGCTCAACGAAAGAATTGGCTGCCGGATGACGCGGCAAACGAGGCTGCACGGCTATTCGATAGCCTTGCCCTCACAATCGCCGCTCCGTTGCTGAGGCCAGGCTATGCCGTCGAGTATGAACGAGCCAAAGCGCGCGTGTCCTCATCAATCCGCCTGCTGGTCCAGATGATTTCCGATGCCGGCTTGACCGTCAGGGGATGTGAGGAAGAGGTCGTCGTGAGCTTGGCGCCGGGCCAGGATTTTGGCGGTTACCTCGATCTCGTTCTTCAGGATGCAAACGGCAGATCCGTTGTTCTCGATCTCAAATGGTCGAGGCGGGACAAATATCGTCGAGAGGAGATACAGGAGGGCCGCGCTCTTCAGTTGGCCGCATACGCTTGGCTTGAGGAGCAGGCCGGCCGCAGGGCGATCGGCGCCGGGTACTTCATGCTGCGGCAGCAGACCTTGCTCTTCACGAGCCCGCATCCATTCCCGGCCGCTCACCATGTGCCCGGCTCCGATCTCAAGCAGACGTGGTACGTGCTCCAGCACGCCTACGATCATCGAATGGCACAGCTGGAGCAAGGTGAAATCCTGGTCCGAGGAGTCGAGCCAGGTCCCGACGATGCCGACGTTGATCCGATGCCTCAGGTCGAACCCGGCTGCCGATTCTGTGACTACCGCCCATTGTGCGGCGCCTCGATCAAGGGAGGTCGATCATGAATGGTATGGGGCCGATCTCCGTTGTGAGCGCTGGCGCAGGCACGGGCAAAACCTGGCGATTGAGTACGGAGTACGTTGAGGCTGCCGAAAGCGCGATGTCGACCGCCCGCATCATTGCGACGACTTTCACGGTCAAGGCGGCGTCCGAGCTGTTGGAGCGAGTGCGCGCCCGTCTCATTCAAGAAGGGCACGCCGATGCCGCTCAATCCGCCTTGGCGGGCTTGGTTGGCACAGTGAACAGCGTGTGCGGGCGCCTCGTCGGAGATTTCGCGATCGATGGAGGCCTGTCGCCGGTCGCTGAGGTGATCGCCCCTGAAATGGCTGACTCCTTGTTTCGCCTGGCGACCGAGGAGGCCATACAGAAGTTCTCTGATCGCATTGATCCCATCGCCGAACGACTGCGCCAGGATGACTGGCCCACGACCGTACTTGAGATCGTTCGCTTGGCTCGCGGTAGCGGGCTCGACGCAAAGCAGTTCGCCGATTTTGCAGCCAAGTCCTGGCAGGGGATGGAGCCACTTCTCATGCCCGCCGCGAACTCCGCGACGGCCGATGAGCTGAATCATGCTTTGCTAACAGCCGTTCGGAAATGCATCGCTGACATCGAAGCCGGCGGGGATTCAACGAGCACAACAGCAAGATCCCTGAGTGTGCTGCGTACGGCGGCCTCACAGATGGCGAGCGGCAGACCCCTGGCATGGGACGCGTGGGCTCGGTTGTCGAAGCTCAAGGCCGCGAAGGCGTCGGAGCCCTTCCTCCAGGAGGTGCGAGACATCGCCGCGCGTCATCCGGGCCACCCGCGTCTTCACACTGATATCCGGATGTTCATCGAACTCACATTTGCCTGTGCGGCAGAGGCACTGGACCATTTCTCAGAGTTCAAGCGGGAGCGCGGTCTGCTCGACTTCACCGATCAGGAAGCGCTTGCACTTGATCTGCTGCGCCAACCTGACATTCGCGCCCGCATGCGCGAACGCTTCGACCTTCTAATGGTGGATGAGTTTCAGGACACCAGCCCCATCCAGCTGGCGGTTTTTCTGGAGTTGGCCAAAGCGGTCAAGCGCTCTCTCTGGGTCGGCGACCAGAAGCAAGCCATCTTCGGTTTCCGGCAGACTGATCCGGCACTTGTAAATGCTGTTATCGAGAAAATCAGACCAGCCACGGGAGGTGGGGAGGAGATGCTCGATACCTCCCGGCGTTCACGGCCTGACCTCGTGCGGTTCACGAACTCCGTGTTTGCCTTGGCCTTTCCGCCAAAGGGCGTACCGGCGGACAAGGTGGTGATCCCAAAGATCCATCGAGACGAACCGCCGAGCTTTGGTCCAGCCCTTCATCACTGGATGCTGGAGGGTAAGAGCTGGCCGACTGCACTGGAAGCTATGGCGGGGCGCATCCACGCGCTGCTGGCAGCACCCGAAGCCACTCCGGTTGTCAATCGCGCCGACGGCACCACTCGACCACTGAAGCCAAGCGATATCGCGGTTCTTTGTCGCCAGAACGAACGGTGCAAAACCGTAGCCGATGCCCTTGGCGCACGCGGCATTCTCGCGGCCATGCCGAGAGATGGTCTGCTCGACACACCGGAAGCGGTCTTGGCGATTGCCGCCTTGCGCTACCTGGTTGACCCGGCGGACACGCTCGCGATCGCCGAGCTTGCGCACTTCATTGAAGGAAACGACGACTGGCTGGCCGTGTGGCTGACCGAAGGCGCAGATGTGCTAAAGGCCCGGTGCGAAGCAGTCGTCGCCCTTGATGAGCAACGCGGTAACCTGGCTCACTTGACGCCTGCCGAAGCACTCGAGACGGCCATCGCGGCGGCCCGTATCGATCAGCTCGTTCGGCGGTGGGACCGCGCAGGCGAACGCTTAGCGAATCTGGACGCCCTGCGGAAGGTAGCGCTCTTGTACGAGGATGCATGCCGCGCCACGCGGGGCGCGGCGACTGCCGCGGGGCTCATCGCACACTTCGCAAAAGGCTTGGAAAACGGCGGTGAGCGCCCCGCCTTCGAAGGTGACGATGCCGTCCGGGTTCTCACGTACCATCGCGCAAAGGGCCTGGAGTGGCCCGTCGTTATCCTGCTTGACCTTCAGGATGGAGCAAAACGGTCACCTTTCGGCGTCTATTCAGAAGCCCCCGAAGACGGACTGGATGCCTGGAATCCGCTGGCGGGACGCTGGATTCGCTTTTGGCCCTGGCCGTACGGCGATCAGGCCAAGGACGTCCATCTCGATGCGACGGCGGCGGCAAGCCCGCAGGCCCAGGCCCGAACGGAGGCCGAGATCGCAGAACTTGTCAGGCTGCTCTATGTGGGTATGACCCGAGCGCGCGATTACTTGGTCTTCGCCACCCGACCGTCAACGCCTTCAGCCTGGATCGATCTGCTGACCCGGGATGACGGAACTTCGGTGCTCACACTGCCGCAGGCAAACGGTGAGGTCGAACTGAACGTGGACGGCCAGACCTTCACAATGGTCGTCGAGTCGGTGACCGCGCTTGCACCGGCGATCCCGCAAGGCGGAACCGAGGCGATCGCCTGGTATGGGCCTCCCCTTCTCACGGGCGATCCACCCAAGTACCCACCAGCATGGCTGTTACCAAGCGCGCTCCTGGTTGAGGGTGAAGTCAGCAGCTCGGGCGTAGCGGAGGCACCCATCGAAATCGGTTCGCGCCTCCCCATAACCGGAAGTCCGGATATGCGCCTTTTGGGCGAAGCGGTTCACGGATTTCTGGCAGCCGATCGCACCAGCCGACCGCTAGCGGAGCGCGAGGTGATGGCGAGCGACATTCTCGATCGGTGGGGAGTGAGCGGCGCCATGCAGCCTGCATCATTGATCGAGGCCAGTGATCGCCTCGAGCGATTCGTTGCCGACCGCTGGCCACAAGCCCGACGACACAAAGAGGTGCCGGTGTTCAGCCGTATCGGCGATCAGCGCGCCAGCGGCCGCATCGACCTCTTATTAGAGACCGACAACGGCTTCGTGATCTTCGATCACAAGACCTTCCCTGGCGCACCAGATACGTGGCTAGAGAAGGCTCAAGAGTTCACACCTCAGCTCAGGCTTTATGGCCAAATGGTTACCCAGGCGACTAGCAAATCCGTGCAAACCGCATTCATCCACATGCCTATCGTGGGTGTTGTATTCGAGGTTAATCTCGCTTGATCCGGTTTGAAGCGGTTCATTGCAACGGATTGGAGCTAAATTGGAGCGACGATGGACGGCAGAGCTACACACCTCATCACAACGAGTATCAGTGTGAGCTGTCGTCCGAAGTCGAAACAGAAGGGGCCCGGCCCATGCGACTCATAATGGGCGGCATCAATGGCCACTACCTCCGAAATATCACCGAAAACTGTTCGCGCGATACCGAGGAGGTTCTGGCCGCCGTGGCATATGCTACGGACGCCTCTCTGCTCTTTGACTGGTGCTGGCAAAATAAGATTCCGCTCAAATTCTATGGCCGGCTGGATGATTGCGTCGCAGTTAGCGTACCGATCCTCGCAAGCTTCCTGAGCAAGAAATCTCCGAACTTCGTATGCCGTCTCGTCCAACATCACCATGCCAAGGTCATCTGGTGGCGCGGAGTGGGTACGTACATTGGCTCTGCCAATCTGACCGGCAGCGCGTGGTACAAGAATGTCGAAGCCGGATGCTTCTTTTCTGAGGAAGAGATCTCCGACGAAATGGGTAGCGATCTTCTTGATCTGTTTGCCACGCTTGACGCGCACTCAACCCCGCTGACAGAGGAATTAATTCGCGAGATGACCCAACGGGCGAAAGCCTTGGCTGCAGCGATGCCGGATCCCAAGAGCTTCTGGGCGAGTCCAAGCTTTACGAAATGGTCAGGCCTCGTACAAACCGCCCCGAAGAGTGCCAGCGATAGGAGACGCCAGGCCTTCCTCGAAGAGTGGCACTCAACACTTCAGGATCTTCGCAACATCGGGACGAAAATCAGCCTTCCTGAAAACCGGCCCGCATGGATCAGCGAGTCTGCTCCCGTCGGGGCTCAGACAGATCAGTTTCTCCACGCGCACTATTACCAGCGCACCTTCGACGGGCGAAAAGCCAATTACGCCGCGTTCTATGAGCTGAACAAGGGGCGTCGGGAGGGGGCTCTCTTTGAGGCGATAGATTGGTGGCGGAGGTTGCCAACGGCGCCATCGAACGAAGATGAGATGCTAAACATCACGGCCCCCCTTCTTCGTTCCTCGCTGACGGCGGAACGTCTTGGATCAATGACGCATGCAGAGTTCCAGGACATCTGCTTGGGCGTGCACGCGATCAAGGATTACGCGCGACGGGTTCCGAACAAGGCGGTGAGCCTCGCCGATGATAGCACCCCCTATACGATACCAGAGAAAGTCGCCGCGCTTTCAAAGCGCATCTGGAATGACCGTTCGTCTGGCGGTGCCCGTGTCAGCGACCTGCTCCAACACGTACTGTATGGGGGGTCAAACGAACAGCTACCTGAGCGTCTCTGGCAAGCAGTGACCGATCCGAAGTGGAAAATCGATGGCCTTGGGATAAGTGCCCTCGGGGAACTCGTGGGTTGGGCTTTACCTGATCGGTTTCCTCCGAGAAACGGACGCACATCGAAAGCGCTCCGCTCGCTGGGCTATGACGTCACCATACATGTCGAGTGAGTGAGCGAGTCGAAGCAATCGCCCGCCGCGCTGCACGAGATGACAGCCCCGCGCGTCATGTGATTGCTCAACTCGCGCCGATTGGTGTAAACAGCAATAGAGTTCCAGTCGCCGCTGGATGAAAGTTTAGTGGCAGGTCACGGGGAAGCGGACAAAGCAAAGGCCGCCTCGCGGCGGCCTAAGTGATTGTTATATCTCGCATTCTATGGAGTTATAACGAAAGTGGTTGCGGGGGCAGGATTTGAACCTGCGACCTTCAGGTTATGAGCCTGACGAGCTACCGGGCTGCTCCACCCCGCGTCA
>NZ_NYWI01000025.1:0-13830 GCF_002684955.1 Tistrella sp.
AGCCGGGCAGCCGGGCAGCCGGGCAGCCGGGCAGCCGGGCAGCCGGGCAGCCGGGCAGCCGGGCAGCCGGGCAGCCGGGCAGCCGGGCAGGCACCAGCCTGAACGAGATTGCGCCAGCTTTTTACAGATTGATCCTGCCGTAATTCCGGCGCCCGGCCTGCCGGTCGATCCATCCGGATCCTGGCGCATCCCGCCTGATCCCGCCCGATCCCGACAGATCCGGCCGGATGCAGCGGGTAGAAGATGGTTGTTGCCTGCGTCAGCTCTTTCCTGATTGCGCAATATTTTTCTGGCAGGAACTGGACTATGCGGCGGCGAAAGCGGCGTGCCGGGGCCAACTCGCCGGCGGCACCGGCTGCCGAGACGTGGTAGTCTGGCCGCGGACACACCACCGCCAGCAGATGGGGGCGGCCACCCCCGGCCGCCCGGAGACGCATGAAGCGACCGACCAAACGGACGGATACCCAGATCGACCTGTTCGTCGCACTGCCGGGCACCATCCCGACCTACGACCAGCAGGACACGATGGAGCTGCCCTTCTTCTCGCTGGCCAAGCCGACGCCGACCTCGCGCCGGTCTTCGATCGACTACCGGGCGACGGACGGCAATACCGAGATCCATATCAACGTCACCGCGCCCGAGAGCATCGGCGTCGCCACGATCTGGGATGCCGACATCCTGATCTGGGCCGCCAGCCAGCTGCGCGCGGCGCTGGACCGGGGCGAGCCGACCTCTCCGACCATCCGGGTCTCGCTGTACGAATTGCTGCGCGGCATCGGCCGGCCGACCGGCGGCGACGAATACCGCCGCATCCTGAAGGCGCTGGAACGGCTGAACGCCACCTTCATCCGCACCAATGTCCGCAGCGGCCGCCGCCGCGACCCCAAGGGCTTCCACTGGCTGGAAAGCTATTCGGCCCCGCTGGACGAAAACGGCCGCTCGCTCGGCATCGAATTCACCATCGCCGACTGGCTGTACAAGGGCATCGTGACCGACCGGCTGGTGCTGAGCATCGACCGGTCGTATTTCCAGCTGTCGGGCGGCATCGAACGCTGGCTTTATCGCCTGATCCGGCGCTATTCCACCGCCAACACTCAGGGCTATGTGCTGCCGCTGCGCTTCCTGCACGAGACCAGCGGCACAACCCAGCGCTATGCCGATTTCGCCAAGGAACTGCGCCGCACCATCGCCCGCCAGCGCCTGCCCGGCTATTGGCTGGATCTGCGCACGCAGGAAGGCGTGGGCGAGGTGCTGTACTTCGTGGCGCGCGAACACCTGGCCCCGGCCCTGCCGGCGCCCGAGGTGGAGGCGAACGGCCGCAAGCGCCGCAAGGCACCGGCACCGGCGCCCGAAACCGCCACCGACGCGCTGATGGAAACCACGGTCGAAATTCTGCAACCGCCGGCCAGATCCCGGCGCAAGGCCGCCGCATCGGCAGATCACGCCGCCAACGCCGCGGCGGGCGAGGGGCCCAAGCCCCGAACCCGACGCAAGACCGCGGCCGCACCGGCCGATGCGCCGCCCGCAGGGGCCGAAACCCCGACAGACCGGCCGCTGACCGCCGATCTGCTCGACCAGGCGGTTCAGGCCGCGGCGAAACCCGCCCGCAAGCCGCGCACTGCGGGCCGCGCCACCGCCAGTGCCGGGGCAACCGCCCCGAAAAAACCCGCCGCAGCGCGCAAACCGCGCGCAGCCGCCGCCGCGAAGGGGGCGAAACCCCGATAGGGCAGGGGACGCGCCGGCCGGCGCCATGACGGCAGGGATGACGGCATAAGCCCTTGATCATCAAGACAAGATGGCGCGCCCCGGCCGCTGTTGCGGCCGGGGCGCCGATGCGACATGACGGCACGGCATGACACGAGGCCCCCGCGCGGCATGACACCCTGACGGTACGACGCCCCGGCGGCACGGCACGCCTGCGGATAGCGCAACCGGCACAACCCTTTGAACCATAGGCAGCTTCCGGCCACTACCCCTGCGCCGGGGGGCGAAACCCCGATAGGGCGGCGCCCGCCGCCACGACCCCCGCGCGCAGGGCAGAATGAGGAGACGACCCCCATACGCAGCCGCGGACGGCCGAAATGATGGTCGCCAGGGGCCGAAACCCCGATAGCACGCGCGCCGGAACCGGCTTTCGGGGGCCGAAACCCCGAGAGTCCGGGCCAGGGCAGGGCGGTTCACGGGGGCCGAAACCCCGGCAATTCCGCCAGTTCGGGGGGCAAAACCCCGTGTCATGGCCGCACGAGGGCCACAACCATGCCCCCGGGCCCATGTCGGCAGCCGATCCGCCGGCCGGGCACCGGGCGGGCGAAACCTCTCTGTTGCCGCATTTTTTTTGCCGGGGGCCGAAACCCCGACTCCGACAACACCGGCCCGCAGCCAACAGCCGCGCCGTGGAAAACCGGTCTGCCACAGGCCGATTCGGGGTTTCGGCCCCCGGGCGCCGCGGAGAGGCCAGACCGCCCCACCACGGCCCGGATTGCGGGAGTCCGGCAGGAATCCACGGCTCCCGCAGGGGGCAGCGCGCCGCGGCTCTCATACCTTTGCCATCAGAGGCCGAACATACCGGCAGCAGGGCGTTTCAAATGCAGCGAAGACTCCGGGGGCCGAAACCCCGATTCTCCTGGGGGCCGAAACCCCGATGATTATTTGCAGAAACCATGTATTGGGGGCTTGACAGACGCGGGAAGGCGTCCGGACTCGGCTTGACTCCAGGCTTTGGGGTGCGTTTCTCTTGTTTCTGACCGGAGTTGGGCCGGTTTTCTCATGCAGGCCGTTGTGCGTTCCGCGCCGGCCGCAGATCACGAAAGCCGATCACGCGTGCTGACCACAAACACGCATGCCGACCACAAAAGGGGAGATCCGCCGATCATGGCCCTGAAATGAGATAGTCCCGTTTACGAAGCCGCTTTGGGCGACACCGCAAACGGGACCGACCTCGACTGACAGACTGGCTTTCGCCGCCCTATCAGCACCGTGACAAGTCTGATTCTAGGCGGAATAGCTGCTGTTTTCAAGCGCCGACAAGGCGTTGACGGTTCTCCTTTGCCTGTCGTCCGGATGTGACACCGCGGATCACCAGATCCGGCCGGGAGTGTTTTGTCGTGTCCGACATCTTTGAACCGACCCGCCTCGGCTGGCTGCAAAGCGTGCAGCGCAGCCGGGAGACGGATGTTTACGGCCTGGCGCTGGCCGCCAGTCTGAGCGTGCTGGCAGGCAGCGACCATGTCGTGCGCGCCAGCCTGCGCGAGCTGGCCGAAACCGCCCGCATCAGCCCCAAAACCGCCGGCGACCGCCTGCAACGCCTGGCCGAAGACGGCCTTCTGACCCTGGTCGACACCGGGGCCACCGGCGGCCATCAGCCGCGGCGCTTCTATCGGCTCGCCATGACCGGCGTTGTTCCGGGCAGTCGGGGGCATGATGCCCGGGGGGCGGCGGCCATCCCCGCGGCCATGGCGGCGCCGAAGCCCACGGCACCGGCGGCAGACCCGGCGCCGATCGTCGATCCGATGATCCGGCTGGTCAGCCGCATCCAGCAGGCGGCCGCGGCCCCGGGCTGGAAACGGGTGAAGGCGGCCGCCGCGGTGGCCGCCGCGGTCGAGGCCGCCGGCCGCGCGGCGGTGGAAGATTTCGCCGATCAGCTGGGTGCCGGCCCGAAACGCCCGGCCTATGACATCGCCGTCGCCCTGTCGCAGCTGGCAGCGACCGCCACCGCACCGGCAGCCACCGGCGATGCCGGCCGACGCGACGACGACGCGCGGTACGAGACCGGAAGTGCCCCCGAGGACAGGCGATCCGAAGACGGGCGATCCGAAGACGGGCGATCCGAGGAGAGACGATTCGACGATGGGCAGACCCCGCCCCCTGCACCGCCGCTGCCCGCCGCCTATCGGGCCGAAGCCGAAAGCCTGGTGGTCCTGGCCGGGCTCGACCCCGCGCGCCGGCACACGCTGGACGCGCTGGTGACCGCAAGCGGCCACCCGGCCCCCTGCTGGGGCCTGCGCGACATGACCGTCGCCGCCATCGGCCGGGCCCTGGCCGAGGCCGATCTCGGCCAGATCATCCTCCCCCCATCCGTCGCGGATCTCCGCCACGACCTGCGCCCCAGACCCGCCTGCCAGACCACCCTGGCGCCCATAGGACTCACCAGGAACAGGACTCTTCCTTCAAGACCATATCCGGACTCGGATTCGGAGCCAGGGTTGATGAGAATGGCAGGACGGCTTGCCGGCACCTCCGGTGGCGAAATGGTCGGACAGCGGGTCACGGGGTGAGGCCAGATCACCGGCCAGCAAGCGGAAAGGGCATGATGCAGCCTTCGCCCTCTCATCGTGCAGGTTCTTCAGGGACCGTGCCCGGCACCAGGGGCCCCCGCATCCGCAACCTGGGCCTCCAGGCCCTGGGCCTGGCCGGGGTTGCGGTGGCGGCGGTGGTGACGGCGCTGGTGCATGGCCATGTCACCCGCAGCAATCTGCACGATCTGCGCGAGCGGAGCCTGAACACGTTGCGGCTGACCGAGGCGACCCTGCGCGGGCAGTTGCTGCGCTTCGACCGGCTGCCGGGGCTGCTGGCCGATGAGCGGACGATCCGGGCGCTGCTGCTGAGGCCCGGGGATCCGGGTCTGGCCGACCAGGCCAACCGCTATCTGAAGGACACCGCCACCCGGCTCGGGGCATCGGATCTCTATCTGATGACCCGGGACGGCGAGACCATCGCTGCCAGCAATTACGACCAGCCGCAATCCTTCGTCGGCGGCAATTTCGCCTTCCGCCCCTATTTCCGCGATGCGTTGACCCAAGGCGAGGGCCGGTTCTTCGCGCTGGGCACCACCTCCAACAAGCGCGGCTATTATGTCGGCGCGCCGGTGGTGGTCTATGACCGGGCGGCCGGGCCGCAGGCGCTGGGCGTGCTGGTCATCAAGGTCGATCTGGACGATATCGAACGCGCCTGGGCCGGCAATGATCCGCGGATCATCGTCACCGACCCCGAGGGCATCGTGTTCATGTCCAACCGGCCCGACTGGCTCTATCGCGGTCTGGGTCGGCGCAGTGCCGAGGACATGGCCCGGTCGCGTGCCACCCGCCGCTATGCCGGCCAGGAGGTGGGCGAGATCCCGGTCGTCGCCCGGCGTCATCTGGACGGGCGGGGTGATGCCGGGGCGGATCTGATCTGGGTTGCGACTGAAGGTGGTGGAGAGAGGGAATATCTCGCGGTTCAGGCGCAGATGCCCGAGGCCGACTGGACGGTGATGGTGTTGAGCGCCACCGCCGCCGCGCGGCTGGATGCGCTGGTCTTTGCGATCGCCGCCCTGCTGGCCATGGGGGTCACGGGCACAGGCGGCATGCTGGTCTGGCAGCGCCGCCGCCAGCTGGCCGAACGGCTGGCGGTGCAGCAGGCGACCCAGGCCGAGCTGGAGAGGCGGGTGACGGCGCGCCCCGCCGAACTCGCCCGCGCCAACCGCGCCCTGGAAGACGAGGTCGAGGAACGCATCGCCGCCGAGGCCCGGCTGCGCGAGACCCAGAGCGAGCTGATTCAGGCCGGCAAGCTGGCGGCGCTGGGCCAGATGTCGGCGGCGCTGAGCCATGAATTCAACCAGCCGCTGTCGGCCGCGCGCAATTATGCCGAAAATGCCGGCCTGTTCCTGGCCCGCGGCGACCTGGCCGAGGTGGAGGCCAATCTGGGCCGCATTCAGGAGATGATCGACCGCACCACCCGGATCAGCCGGCATCTGCGCGATTTCGCCCGCAAGCCCGATCAGGCGCTGCGCCCGGTGGCGCTGGCGCCGACCATCGCCGCGGTGCAGGAGCTGCTGGGCTGGCGGTTGCGCCAGGCCGGCGCCGGGTTGATCGTGGAGCTGGACGACCCGGATCTGACGGTGACCGCGGGGGCGGTGCGGCTGCAACAGGTGCTGGTCAACCTGCTGACCAATGCGCTGGACGCGACCGCCGATGCCGCCGATCGCCGGCTGCATCTTCAGGCCCGGCGCGTGGCCGGCGGGCTGGTGGAGCTGCGGCTGGGCGATCGTGGCCCGGGCGTGCCGGCGCAGCTGCGCGAGCGGATCTTCGACCCGTTCTTTTCCACCAAAGAGGTCGGCAAGGGGCTGGGGCTGGGCCTGTCCATCTCGTACAACATCGTCAGCGATTTCGGCGGCGCGCTGGAGCTGTGCGATCGGCCGGGCGGCGGGGCCGAATTCGTGGTCCGCCTGCACGAGGCCGATCGGGAAGGGGAGGGAACATGACCGCAGGCCGCGTGCTGGTGGTGGACGACGATGCCGATCTGCTGGGCTCGGTGCTGCAGTCGATGAAGCTGGCCGGGCTTGCCGCCCAGGGCTTCGGCGGCGGGCTGGAGGCGCTGGAGCATATCTCGGGCGGGTTCGACGGCGTGGTCGTCACCGATATCCGCATGCCGGATCTGGACGGGATGAGCCTGATGACCCGGATCCGCGAGATCGACCCCGACATTCCGGTCATCCTGATCACCGGCCATGGTGACGTGCCGCTGGCGGTGCGGGCGATGCGCGAGGGCGCCCACGACTTCATCGAGAAACCGTTCTCGGGCGCGCATCTGGCCAGCCTTGCCGCCCGCGCGCTGGATTTCCGGCAGCTGGTGCTGGACAACCGCCGGCTGCGGGCGGTGGCCGGGCAGGCCGATGATCTGGAAACCCGGCTGGTCGGCCGGTCGGCGGCGATGATCGATCTGCGCCGGCGGATCCGCACCATCGGCCCCACCGATGCCGATGTGTTGATCGAGGGGCCGACCGGTGCCGGCAAGGATCTGGTGGCGCGCACCCTGCACGACCTGTCGCCGCGCCGCGACCGGCCCTTCGTTGCGATCGCCTGTTCGGCCCTGCCGGCCACGATGATCGAAAGCGAGCTGTTCGGCCATGATCCCGGCGCCTTTCCGGGGGCGATCCGCGCGCGCATGGGCCGGTTCGAACATGCCCGCGGCGGCACCATCCTGCTCGACGATATCGGGGCGATGCCGATCGATCTTCAGGCCCGTCTGCTCAGGGTGATCGAAGAGCGGATGATGACGCCGATGGGCAGCAACAGCCCGATCCCGCTGGATGTGCGCTTCATGGCCACCAGCCGCACGCCGCTGGACCACGAGGTGGAGGCCGGGCGCTTCCGGCCGGATCTGCTCTACCGGCTGAATGTCGTCAGCCTGCGCGTGCCGGCGCTGGCCGAACGGCCCGAAGACGTGCCCGCCTTGTTCGACCGGCTGCTGGCCGAGGCCCATGCCCGCCACCGCCTGCCCGACCGGCCGGCCTCTCCGGATCTTCTGGCCGAAATGGCGCGGCGCGACTGGCCGGGCAATGTCCGCGAGCTGCGCAATGCCGCCGAGCGGGTGGCGCTGGGTCTGGCCGATCCGGCCGCTGCCCCGGCGGGCGGAGAGGGCGGGGCGGCACCGACGCTCGCCGATCTGATGGCCGAGCATGAACGCCGGATCCTGATCGATGCGCTGATCCGCCATCGCGGCGTGCTGAAGCCGGTCTACGAGACGCTGGGCCTGTCGCGCAAGACGCTCTACGACAAGCTTGTCCGCCACGGCATCGACAAGACCCGGTTCGTGGGCAGCGACGAGGGCATGTAACCCCGGCTACACACCGCCCGGCGGATCTGGGTAGATTTCTACCCATCGCCGGAAAAATCCTGAGATTTCATGCAGCTGGAGCGGTTCGGGCGGTTGTCCGCCGCCGGCCGTTCCCGCAACAGTTCTTCCCGAACGCACAAACACGATACGGGAGGAAAGCACATGCGTTTCACCGGATTTGTCGCCATGGCCGCGGCCGCCCTGATTGCCGGCACCGCCCTTGTGGCGCCGGCCGCGGCCGAGGATCGCAAGGACTGGCCGTCGGAGATCACCATCGGCACCGCCAGCCAGGGCGGCACCTATTTCGTCTATGGCAACGGGCTTGCCGCCTTCATCGGCGAGGCGCTGAAGGTCAATGCCTCGGGCGAGGTGACCGGCGGCCCGGTCCAGAACGCGACCCTGGTCCAGACCGGCGAACATGCCATCGGGTTGATGACCATGGGCCCGGCGCGCGAGGCCTGGACCGGCAAGAGCGAACTGGCGCCGGGGCTTGAGCACAGCGACCTTCGTGCCCTGTTCCCGATGTACATGACCCCCTTCCAGGGCATCGCCATGACGGGATCGGGCATCGGCAGCGTGACCGAACTGGGGGGCAAGCGGGTTGCGGTCGGCCCCGCCGGCGGCACGCCCGGCACCTATTGGCCGCGCTTCCTGGAAACGCTGGGGGTGAAGGCCGACGTGTCCTATGCCGGTGCATCCGATGCGGCGGGGCAGTTGAAGGACGGGCTGATCGACGGCTTCGTCTTCGCGGCCGGCGTGCCGATTTCGGCTTTCAGCCAGCTGGCGGCCGAGGCGGATGTGAAGATGTTCGGCTTCACCGATGCCGAACTGGCCCGCCTCCTTGAGGCCCATCCCGAGGTGAGCGCGCTGACCATCCCCGCCGGCACCTATCCGGGCCACGACTATCCGCAGAACACCGTGGCGATGTGGAACTTCGCCGTCGCCCATGCCGACATGCCCGACAGCCTGGCCTACGAGATCGTGAAGCTGGTGATGGAGAACAACGACCGGATGCGCCAGATCCACGCCTCTGCCGCCGATACGGTGCTGGAGAATGTCGACAAGAACGGCTTCCTGCCCTTCCACCCGGGGGCGGTGCGCTATTACGAGGAAAAGGGTCTCGTCATCCGCGACGAGCTGAAGGGCTGATCCCGAAGCAGGCCGGCGCCCGACGCGGCCCGGATGCGGGGGCATCCGGGCCTCCGGGCATCTTAAGGCCCATGCATTTCTTTGGGAAAACAAGGGGGAAGCCCGATGTCGTCATCCGCACCGATGGCGCCCGGCGGCGCCGACAGCATCGCCGATGGGGTCGATGCCGAGGTGATTGCCGGCAATCAGCGCGTGTTCACCGGCCGGATGGGCCTGATCATCGCCGCGGCCTGCATTCTGTATACCGGCATGCACATCTATTCGATGAACGTGCAGCCGATCGAGACCTGGGTTTATCGCCTGCTGCATGTGTCGGGCGGGCTGATGCTGGGCTTTCTGCTGTTCGCCTCCAGGCCGCTGCTCGACGCGCGCGCGGGGCCGGGGCCGCGCACGGCGCTGACCGAGCGGCTGCTGCTGGCGGCGGCGGCCGCGGGCATTCTGGTGGCGGCCGGCCAGCTGGCGGCCATGTTCCTGGCCGATGACCGGGTGGTGACCGGGGCGCCGGCCACGAAACATCTCTACAGCTTCGGCTACCCGCTGATCGCCGGCACGGGGCTGGCGCTGCTCGCGTCCTGGATGGCGCCGGCGCGCGGGCGGGGGCGGCTTGGGGCGGCCGATACCCTGCTGGCGCTGGCGGCGGTGGTGGTCGGCGGCTACATCATCGGCCATGCGGATTTCCTGCGCATCCGCGCCCAGGTCTTCCCCCATGTCAACGACATGTGGGCGGCGGTGGCCGGCATCGTGCTGATCCTGGAACTGACCCGCCGCCTGGCCGGGCTGGCGCTGGTGGTGATCGTGGGCCTGTTCCTGGCCTATGGGTTCATCGGCCCCTGGCTGCCGGGGGTGCTGAACCATCGCGGCTATGCGCCCGGGCGGTTCTTCGCCTTCATCTATACCGATAACGGCATTCTGGGCCCGACCACGGCGATTTCGTCGACCTATATCATCCTGTTCATCGCCTTTGCGGCCTTTCTGCAGGCGAGCCGGGTGGGCGAGTATTTCGTGAACTTCGCCTTCGCCGCCGCCGGTGCCATGCGCGGCGGGCCGGCCAAGGTCGCGGTCTTCGCCTCGGGGCTGATGGGTATGATCAACGGCACCTCGGCGGGCAATGTGGTCTCGACCGGATCGCTGACCATTCCGTTGATGAAGAAGGTGGGCTACCGCCCGCAGACTGCGGCGTCGGTCGAGGCGGCGGCCAGTTCCGGCGGCCAGATCATGCCGCCGATCATGGGCGCCGGCGCCTTCATCATGGCCGAGATCACCGGCATCCCCTATACCGAGATCGTGATCGCCGCCACCATCCCGGCGCTGCTCTATTTCCTGTCGGTCTATTTCATGGTCGACAAAGAGGCGCTGCGCAACGGCATGCAGGGCCTGCCGCGCGACCAGCTGCCGCGCTTCTCGGCCCTGGCCCGCCGGGCCTTCCTGTTCCTGCCGATCGTCATCCTGGTGGTGGCGCTGTTCCTGGGCTATTCGGTCATCCGCGCCGGCACCGTCGCCATGGCGGCGGCGGCCGTGGTCAGCTGGTTCACCCCCCATCGCATGCTGCTGCGCGAGGTGCTTTATGCGCTGGAACTGACGGCGCGGATGTCGCTGCAGCTGGTGGCGGTCTGTGCGGCTGCCGGTGTGATCGTGGGCGTGATCGCGCTCACCGGCATCGGCACCCGCTTCTCGTCGATGCTGCTGGGGCTTGCGGGGGAAAGCCAGTTCGTCGCCCTGGTCTTCGCCATGCTGATCTCGATCATCCTGGGCATGGGCATGCCGACCACGGCCGCCTATGCGGTGGCGGCGGCGGTGATCGCGCCCGGGCTGATCCGCATGGGCATCGAGCCGCTGACCGCGCATTTCTTCATCTTCTACTATGCGGTCATGTCGGCGATCACCCCGCCGGTGGCGCTCGCCTCTTATGCCGGGGCGGCGATCGCGCAGTCCGACCCGATGAAGACCTCGGTCGAAAGCTTCAAGATCGGCCTTGCCGCCTTCATCGTGCCGTTCATCTTCTTCTACAACGCGCCGATGCTGATGCAGGGCAGCTGGTTCGAGGTGGCGCATGTCTTCGTCACCGCCACCATCGGCATCTATCTGCTGGCCTCGGGCGTGCAGGGCTGGCTGTTCGGCCGGCTGGGCTGGCCGCTGCGCATCATCGCCATGGCGGCCGCCCTCGCCATGATCTCGGGCGGCTGGGTCTCGGACGCGATCGGCTTCGCTGCCGGCGCGGCCATCTTCCTGGTCCAGCGCACCCGCCCCGCGGCCACGACGCCCGCCCGCCGCACCGGCTGAGCCGCCTGCACGGGGGGTGAGACGAGACGGGGGTTGAGACGATACCGCCCGCAGCCGGGGTTCCGGTTGCGGGCGGTGTTCTGTTTCAGAGGCACTCACCCCGCCGGCGGCACCTCATCCCCCCACAGATCCGGGCGGGCGATCACCCGGGCGCGGAAGGCCGCTTCGGCCTCGGGGGTCAGCGGCCGGTCGGTATAGGTCTGATAGTAGATCGGCAGCAGCGACAGGCGGACCGACATCGGCTCGTGCACGTCGAGGGCGTAATAGCCCATCTGGATGAAATAGAAATTCCGCGCCCGGATCTCGGCCTGGCCGGCGTCGAAGCCGTGGCGGGTGTACATGTCGACCAGGGCCGCGAGACGGGTCTGGTCGGCGGCGCGGATCGTGTCCTGGATGGCCGGCATGCCGCGCGCCCAGTCGCGTACCGCGAAATCGAGCCGGGGGTCGAACTGCACCGGGTCGAGCCAGACCTCGAACAGCGCCAGAATGCAGGCTTCCAGCGTCGGCCCCGCCATGGCCGCGCGCAGGATCGCATCGGTGTTCTTGCGGTTCCAGACCTCCAGCATCGCATCCAGCAGCGCCGCCCGATCCTGGAAATGCCAGTAGAAGCTGCCGCGGGTCACCCCCAGCCCGTCGGCCAGCCGGGTGATGCGCACCGCATCGACACCGCTTTCCACCAGCACCTGCAGCGCCTTTTCAAGCCAGTCCGCCCGGGTCAGGCGCGGCGCGCGCGCATCGTCGTCGGGCATGCTCACCTGCTCGATCAGCCGGCGGTTCGTCATTGACGTCTCCATACAGGTCTGTATTGTTCAAGACATAAGTGTACGGTGTCGGGCGTGGTCTGACCAGAGTCACCACGAGGAAGACGTGGCACCACAGCAAAGACGGCAACCGGGGGGAAGAGAGAGATGACGGTGCAGGTGAAATCACCGCCCAGGGTGATGCGGTTCGACGGGTTGAGCTTCGAGCCCCGCTTCGCCTTCCCCGAGATGGCGCGCGTGGTGGAAGTGGCGGGGGCGGAAGACGGCAGCGCGCTTGCCGGCGGCTTCGCGCGCTTCACCGGCGCCCGGATCGCGTGGCAGCTGCGGTATGACGAGCTGATCCTGGTGCTCGACGGCCGGCTTGTGGTCGAAACCGCGGATGGCCGGCTGGAGGCCGGGCCCATGGATACGATCTGGCTGCCGGCGGGCACCGACCTGGTCTACAGCTCGGAGAACGCGCTGGTCTGGTACTGCCTGCAGCCGGCCGGCTGGTCGCGGGACACGGATGCCGCAGGGGGCGGGGCAGGGGGCGGGGCATGACCGCCATCACCCTGCTGCCCGAGAACGACCGCACGAACGGCTGGAGCGCCGACCTGCCGCCGCGCCGGCCGAAACCGCCGCTCGGCCGCGACGTCACCGCCGATCTCGTGGTGATCGGGGCCGGTTTCGCCGGGCTCGGTGCCGCGCGCCGGCTGGCGGAACTCCGGCCCGAGGCGAAGATCGTGGTGCTGGAGGCGGGGCAGCTGGGCGAGGGCGCCTCTGGCCGCAATTCGGGCTTTGCGATCGACCTGCCGCACAATGTCGGCTCGTCGCTGGAAGAACTGGCCAGGGGCCGGGCCTATATGCGCCTCGCCCGCGCCGGCATCGCCTCGCTCAACGACACGATCACCCGCCACGGCATCGCCTGCGACTGGAGCGCGGACGGCAAATACCACACCGCCTCGTCGGATCGTGGCGCCGAAGAGGTGCTGCGGCCGACGGTGGCGGAGCTCGACCGCCTGGGCGAGCCCTATGAATGGCTGGACCGCGAGGCCACCGCCCGCCGGCTCGGCACCCGCCATTTCGCCGCCGCGGTCTTCACCCCCGGCACGGTGCTGGTCAATCCGGCGGCGCTGAATCGGGGCCTTGGAGACAACCTGCCCGAGAATGTTGACCTTTATGAAGGCACCCCGGTTGTAGATGCCGCGTTCGGGATGACTGTGGTGCTGAAAACGCCCGGCGGCACGGTGCGTGCACCCAAGGCCATCCTGGCGGTGAACGGGCTGGCGATGCGCTTCGGCTTCTGGACCGGCCGGCTGCTCAATTTCGCCGCCCATGCCAGCCTGACCCGGCGGCTGACCGCGGCCGAACAGGCGGCGCTGGGCGATATCCGGCCCTGGGGATCAACCCCCGCCAATGCCTTCGCCGGCATCACCATGCGCTACACCAACGACCGGCGGATCCTGATCCGGCAGAACATCCATTACTGCCCGGGTCTGCGCCAGTCCGATGCCCGCCGCGCGCTGATCCGCACCGAGCATCAACGCCTGTTCGACCGGCGGTTCCCGATGCTGACCGGCGTGCAGATGGAGCATACCTGGACCGGCTTCATCTGCCTGTCGCGCAACGGCGCCCCCGGCTTCGGCCAGGTGGCGCCCAATGTCTGGAGCGCCGTCTGTCAGAACGCGGTCGGCATCGCCAAGGGCACGATCAGCGGCCGGCTGGCGGCCGCCATGGCGCTGGGCGAGGACGACCCGCTGATCGCGGACATGGTGAGCCTGGGCACCCCCAGCCGCGTGCCGCCGCGCCCCTTCCTCGACATCGGCGTGCGCGCGCGTTTCGCGCTCGAAATCTTCGCCAATCGTCACGAGGCCTGAGGCTGTGATTGCCGGCGCGCCCTGAACGATGCGTCTTTACAAGAACTGCGCCGTCTATCACCGGAAATTCGCGGCAGATCCAGGCCTTCTGTCAGTCTTCACGCGGACAGAAACCTGGATCCCCGCCTTCGCGGGGATGACGGTATAGAGGATGTACACAGGTTTGCCGGTGCAGAAGCTGACAGGAGCGG
>NZ_NYWI01000026.1:0-5685 GCF_002684955.1 Tistrella sp.
CTGGCGGCGCTGCTGGGGATCGAGATCCCGTCGGCGATGACGGTGTCGGTGCTGGAAGACACGCCGACCCATCTGCATATCGTGCTGCCCGCCGACGACGCGTTGAGCGACGAGGCACTGGAGACGGTGGCCGGCGGCAATTTCGCGTCTTGGGTCAGCGGCGACAGCCCGAGCCAGCACACGAGCTCGGGCATCAAATCGCGCGGTTTCGGGCGCGGCGACTGACGCCCGCCCCTGCCTGCCCCCCACGACCCCGCCTACCCCCACCCACCCAAGGAGATCATGCGTGATCGATCGTGACGACGCCCTCAGGCAGATCATTGCCCGGGCGCAAGAGGATGCCGGCTTCCGCACCCGGCTGAAGGCAGACCCGCATGCCGCGCTGACGGCGCTGTTCGGAATGGAGATCCCGGCCGGGCTGACGATTTCGGTGCTGGAAGATACGCCCGCCCATATCCACATCGTGCTGCCGGCCGAGGACGAGTTGAGCGACGAGGCGCTGGAGCAGGTGGCCGGCGGCGGCCGGGCCTGGACGACCGATAACGGCATTCAGGACGCCCAGCCGCCGGGCATGCATCAGCCGGTCATCCTGCCGGGGCAGTGACGGCACCGGTCTTTCGAGTTCAGATATCGGGGCAGGGCGTTCACGGAACCCCCTGCCCTACTTCTTTTTTTTAAGGCGGGAGATCAGCCGGCCCGAGCCGGTCGCGGCTCTGCCTGCGGTGCATCCTGGTCCGGCCCGTCGGCCGCGATCACCCGGCCGCCCTGCATGCGGATATGGCGGTCGGCGATGTGGAAATAGCGGTCGTCATGGGAGATGGCGATGATCGTGCGGCCCTGGGCCTTCAGCGCCGGCAGCAGCTCGGTATAGAAGATCCGGCGGAATTCCGGGTCCTGATCGGCCGCCCATTCGTCGAAGACCAGCACCGGCCGGCCCTCCAGCCAGGCATGAACCAGGGCCAGGCGCTTGCGCTGACCGGTGGACAGATCGGTGGTGGTGAACCGCCCGTCCTTGACCGAGACCTTGTGGGCGATCTCCAGCTCGTCCAGATAGCGCCGCGCCTCATCGGGCAGCACGCCGTCGGGCAGGTTCAGATCGTCGAAGAGATAGTAGTCGGTGAAGATGGTCGAGAACATCTGGCGGTAATCGTCGCGCAGCTCGGGCGTCAGCGGCCGGCCGTTATAACGCACCTCCCCCGCCACCGGTTCGTACAGGCCCAGCAACAGCTTGATCAGCGTGGTCTTGCCGCCGCCATTTTCGCCGGTGATGAACACGATCTCGCCGCGGCGGATGGTGAGATCGATGGGGCCGAGTTCAAAGGCGGTGCCGCCTTCGGGCGCCGGGAAGGCGAAGCGGGCGCCGGCAAGGTCCAGCCGCTCCAGCGGTTCCAGAGCGGTGGCACGGTCGGTGAGCGGCAGATGCGGCTCCGCTTCCGAGAAGCGGGCGCGCAGATCGGCGATGCGGCGCAGCGAGACCTGGGCGCGGCCCAGCAGCGGCAGCATGGCGACGATGCCCTCGATCGGCCCCTTGACGTAAAGCAGGACCAGGACGAAACCGCTGATCACCTTCTGATCGGCCGAAGGCGACATCGACTGAATGGCGAGCATCAGCCCGATGACCACGAAGAACAGCGCCGAGCCGAAGGCATTGGCGGTGCAGAAGATCCTGACCGCCCGCATGCGCAGATCGCGGATCGACGAAATGGTGCGGTCGAGCTGGACATTGTACATCTCCGCCCGGCGGCGGCGGTTGATGCGCAGTTCCTTGGCGCCTTCGGTGATGGCGCGATACTGCTTTTGCAACTCGTCTTCGGCCTCGCGCGCCGCGGCGAAGCCCAGAAAGCCGTTGCGGCGGGCATAGGTGTGGCCGGCGGTGCCGAGGATGATCGCCACCAGCGCAATCAGGAACATCAGCGGCGAGAGCACCGCCAGATAGGCGAAACAGCCGAGCGCGATGGCGATCGAGATCGCAAAGCCCGAGAAGTTGAAGGTGAACTGGGTGATGGTGTCGACGTCCTGGTTGAGGACGGCGGTCAGGCGATGCAGGCGATAGCGTTCGAGTTCAGCCACCGGTGCGGTCAGGATGCGGGCGCAGAGATCATGGCGCAGCCGGGCGACCACCCGCTGGCCGACCAGGCTGTTGCCGATATCCGACACCGTCTCGCCCACCAAAGTGAGGACGGCGAGGCCGGCGAAGATCAGCAGGAGCGCGGTGGTGGCGCCGCCATCGGTGTGAAGCGCATCATTGATGGTGGCGAGCAGCGCGGTGGTGGCGAAGCCGCTGGCCGTGCCCATCAGGGTGGACACCAGGGCGAGCGGCCAGAACGGCTTCAGGATCCGCAGCAGTTCGGCAAACATCCGGGACAGGTCCTTTCGGGGTTTGGCCCGCGGTCTGGGGCTGTGGCGCCGGTCAGGCGCGGCGCCACAACAGCCACATGAAATACGGACCGCCGACCAGGGCGGCGAGCAGGCCGGCCGGCATCTGGCGCGGGAACAACAGGGTCCGGCCCAGCCAGTCGGCCCCGACCAGGATCGCCGCGCCGATGATCACGGCGGCGGCAAGCTGGGGCAGGACCCGGCGGAAACCGGCGAGACGGGCGATATGCGGGGCGATCAGCCCCACGAAACTCAACGGGCCGATCACCAGCGTGGCCGCGGCCGAGAGTGCGGCCGCGATCAGCAGCACCACCAGCCGGGCGGCCCCGAGCGGTACGCCCAGCGCCCGGGCGGTGGCGGTGCCGAGCGGCAGAATGTCGAGCCAGCGCGCGGCGAGCGGCGCGAGCGCGAGCAGGGCCGCGACGACGAAGACGGTGGCAACGGCATCGGCCGGGCCGACGACATAGGTGGAGCCCACCATCCAGGCCAGCAGCTGGGTGGCGCGGGGATCGCCGGTCGCCAGCATGGCGACGACCACCGCATCGAACAGCGCCCCCATGGCGACGCCGGCGAGCAGCACGCGTTCGGGCCCGAAGCCCGAACGGCGGGCCAGGCGGATGATGAACAGCAGCGTGAGCACGGCACCGGCGGCACTGGCCAGGATCTGCGCCGGCCGGTCGACCACCGGCAGCAGGAAGCCGGCGAGCACAGTGGCGATGGCGGCCCCGCCCGAAATGCCGAGCACTTCGGGACTGGCCATGGCATTGCCGGTGAAGCGCTGCATCAGGCAGCCGGCCGCGGCCATGGCCGCCCCGGCGGTGACGGCGGCCAGCACACGCGGCCAGCGCCAGCGCAGCATGTCGGAGGTCAGCGGATCGCTCCAGAGCCAGACGGACTGCCCCGTGACCGTGCCCGAGGGCGCGCGGCCGAGGGCGAGCGCCACCACGACCAGCAGGGCCAGAATGCAGAGGCCGATGATCGCGGCCGGCAGAAAGCCCGGGGCACGGCCGGGTTCTGCCGCCATCGGCGGGGTTTCGGGACGGCCGCCGAGCGCCAGCCGCGGCAGCATCCAGAGCAGCAAGGGCGCGCCGAGCAAAGCGGTGACGGCGCCGGTCGGCAGCTGTTCGCCCAGAAACCAGACCAGCTGATCGGTGAGACAGAGCAGCGCCGCCCCGATCAGCGGCGCCCAGAGCAGCCGGTCGCGCACGCGGCGGGCGCCGGCCAGCCGGGCAAGCGCCGGCGAGGCGAGGCCGACGAAGCCGATGACGCCCACGGCCGCAACCACGAAACCGGCAAGCGCCACGGCCAGCAGCAGGGCCAGGAAGCGCACCCGGCCGAGCGACAGGCCAAGGGCGGCGGCCCCCTCGTCATCCAGCTCGAACAGGGTGAGCGGGCGGATCATGGCGGCGATGAGCACCGCGCAGACCGCCAGACGCGGCAGCAGCCAGAGGGTCGTCTGCCAGTCCTGCTGAACCAGCGAACCACCGCCCCAGATGAACAGCGCCGTCAGATAGGGTTCGTACAGCAGGGTCAGCGCCGCCCCCAGCGCGCCGCAATACAGGCTGACGATCATGCCGGCCAGGATCAGCGACACCGGCGACAGGCCGCGGCGGACGGCCAGGCCGAAAACCGCCAGCGTGGCGAGGCCGCCGCCGGCGACCGCGACCAGTTCGCGGCCACCCCAGGCGGCGCCGCCTCCTGCGTCGACGGCCACCAGCGCCGGCGCCCAGAGCGTGGCGAGCGTCAATGCCAGCCGGGCCCCGGCCGCGACGCCCAAGGTCATGGGGGAGGCGATCGGGTTGCGCAGCACCTGCTGGAACACGGCACCGGCAAGGCCCAGCGCCGCCCCTGCGAGCAGCGACACCGCTACACGCGGAAGCATCGAATAATGGACCAGAAGTTGTGCCATATCGACGGCGCCGCCGGTCTCGGTATCGGGGCCGAGGATCGCCGGCCACCAGGCGCCGGAGCCCAGGGTGAGGTCGAGCCGCAGCAGGGCCAGCGCCAGGGCCGGCAAGGCCAACAGCAGGACCAGAAGGCCCGGGTGGAAACGGCGGCGGGGCATGTCGAGGGCGAGGCTCATGAGCTTGCCTCCTCGGCCAGTGCCTGGCTGAGACATTCCGCGAAGCGCAGGGTGCAAGGCACAGCACCGAACGGAAAAACCGCCGGCAGACCCACCACCCTGCCCGCCCGGATCATGTCGAGATGGCGCCAGAGCGGACTGGTTCTGAGGCGGGTTTCGAAACCTGCCGGGCCGGGGGCGACATGGACCAGCCGGGCCTCGGGGTTTTCGGTCAGGCGTTCCAGGCCGACGGTGGCCATGCCCCAGGGGCCGCTGTCGCCGGTCCAGGCATTCACAAGGCCCAGCCGGTCGAGGGCCGCCTGCCAGAGACCGGTCCGGCCCAGCACGCGGACATGGCGGTCGTCGAGCACGTTGACGACATAGAGCGGCCGGCCGTCATAGCGGCCGAGCTGCGCGCGGGCCCGGGTCATACGCGCCTCGGCCGCGTCCAGGGCCGCCCGGGTGGGATCTTCCAGCCCGAGCAGCTGCCCCAGGCGGCGGGTTTCGGCGATGGCCGCCGGAAAGGCCGGCTTGCCGGGGGTGAAAACCTGCAGGCGCAGTGTGGGGGCGATGCTCTCCAGCCGCGCCCGCACGGCTTCGAGGCCGGGGGCGATCAGGATCAGATCGGGCGCGAGCGCCTGGACGACCTCCAGATTGGGCTCCAGCCGCATACCGACATCGGCGATACCGTCGGGCAGGGGCGGCTCCACCACCCAGGCCCGATAATCGGGCACCCGCACGATCCCCACCGGCGGCCGGCCGAGCATGATCAACGTCTCGGCCGACGACCAGTCGAGCGCCACGATCCGCCGCGGCCGATCGACCGCACGCGCCGCCGCCCGAGCTACCGCAGGTAGAAACGGTGCCGAGACCAGCCCGGCGATGAGATGACGGCGGGTGATGGTCATGGCCGGCCGCACATCTTTTCGGGGAGGCCGGCGGCAGGCGGCAGGCTGGTCCCGGCCGTCGGGCTGCCTGCCGCGGCGGTCATGGACAGCATGACGGCCCCGCCCCGCTCTCCGCCCCCTCTCCCGTCATCCCCGCGTAGGCGGGGATCCAGGTTTGCCGCCGCGTGAAGGACGGCGACATGGTGGGCGCCGGCCGGGGTGACGGGGGCGTCGGGTGGCTGACAGGGGCGTGGTCGCGAACGGTCATCGATCATTCCTGTGGAGGCCTACCTGGATCCCCGCCTTCGCGGGGATGACGGTGTTTCTTTTGTGCGGACATGGTCGACGATGGAGTCGGAC
>NZ_NYWI01000027.1:0-71848 GCF_002684955.1 Tistrella sp.
CTTCGGCCTGGGCCTCGCCATCGTCGCCGAAATCGTCCAGGCCCATCGCGGCAGCCTGGACCTGGCCGACAACACCCCGCAGGGGCTGCGGGTGCGGGTTACGATGCCGACGGGTTGAGGGGCTGGTCCGGCGCCACCACCGGATCCCACCGCGCACAGAACCCCTCGATATCCCCCGAGCGGAAATCCTCCAGCCGCTCCAGGATCACCGCGAAGGGCCAGTTCCACCAGGCGATCCGGGCGAGCCGGGCCGCGATCTCGCGGGAAAAGCGTTCGCGGAGCGGCTTCGCCGGCACGCCGCCGACGATGGTATAGGGGGCGACGTCCTTCGTGACCACGGCGCCCGCCGCCAGCACCGCACCGTCGCCCACCGTCACCCCCGGCAACACGGTCACGCCATGGCCGATCCAGACATCATGGCCGATGCGGACCTGGTCGGCCCGGCGATCGGCGAAGAAGCCGGCATCGCGGCTGGCGCCTGCGTCGTAATATTCCGGGCAATAGGTGAAGCGGTGCAGGCTGGGCCGGTCCATCGGATGGTTGGGCGCGCCGATCCGGACCCGGGCCGCAATGGCGCAGAACCGGCCGATTTCGGCATCCGCCACCATGCAATCGGGCCCCAGATAGCTGTAATCGCCGATCGTGCAGTATTCGAGCGCCGATCGCGCCAGGACTTCGCAGCACTGGCCCAGCACCACCTCGCGCAGGCTGGCGGTGTCGTCGATCACGGTTTCGGCAAGTTTCGGGCGGTCGGCAGGCAGGGGTCGGCGGGCCATGGGCGGGGCTCCGGAAAGGCGGGCAGGGCAGGACCGCCGCCCTCATACGCCCGCGCGGGGCCCGATCCAAGAGCCCGCAGCAGCCTGGTCCCGGGTGTCATCGAAACTTCATGCTGCGGTACCGTCTCTGCCGATGCCGGCGCGGCCACTCAACTCCCCCGACAGGGCGGCAGCGGGCAGGTTTCGCCGCAATCGGCCACCCCCGGCATCATATAGCGCAGGCAGCAGACCTTGCGGGTATAGCTGGAGCCGGACTCCGGTTTGGGCGAAAGCAGCATGTCGAACATCGGGTTGGCGGCGCCGCAGCTGAGGTCGGGGGAGGCGATCACCGCCTGTCGGGCGGCGGCTGCGATATCGGCCAGGTCGGTGTCCTCGGGCTCGGCCTCGGCTGCGGCCTCCATCGCCCAGACCAGGCGGACGGCGGCATTGCACCACAGCAGCCGTGGCGCCAGCCGGCCGGCCCGGCTCATCGCGGTCACCGCCGGCACGTAATGATCGGTGATCAGCGCCTCCATCGCCGCGCGCGGGTCGCGGTCGGGCTGGGGGGTGCCCGCGGCCGGCAGTTTCAGCGCCGCCGGCAGGCCGTTCTCGCCGATCACCACCGCCATCTCGTCCAGCCCGACCGGCAGCCGGCGTCGGCCGCGCATCGCCGCCAGCACCACCGGCACGCCGACCAGGGCGAAATAGAACTGGGTCCAGAGCGAGGCGGCGCCGCGCCGGGATTGCGGGGTCGATGCCTCGGGTGCCAGCCGGCGCAGCATCTTTTCGACCAGCGCCTCGGGGTCGGAGGTCAGGGCCCGGATGCTGAGCGCCGGCCGCGGGTCTTCGGGGCCGACCACCGATTTACTGAACCGGTCGAACGGGCCGCTGAAGGCGGGGGCGAGATCTGCGAACATCGGACGGATTCCCTGCGACGAGGCGCGATTGTTAAGTGATATTGATAATCACTCTCAGATGCAAGCCGCGGTTTGCGCTGCGGCCGCATCAACGCCGCACTGCCGCAGGACGGCCGGACGTGATAAAGAGACCCCGACCCCAAGAAAACGACGGCCCGCATCGACGCGCCGCTGACCGGAGACACGCCTCATGACCACCAGCCGCCCCGATGCCTTCTGTGGATCCCTCGCGATCGAGCCGGTGGAGGAGAGGGCGGACGGCGTCCGCGTCTGGTCGGGCCGCACCGACCCGGTCTGGCGGAACATGATCGGCCCCTTCGGCGGCTGGATCGCCGCGGTGCTGACCCGCGCCGCCGAGCGTGCCGCCGCCGGCTGGCTGGCCGAGGCGGGCCCCGGCGCCGGCATCGTCGCCACCCAGACCCAGTTCATGGGCGCCATCGCCGAAGGGCCGTTCACCATCGTCACCTCGCCGGCACGCGTCGGCCGGTCGGTGTCGTTCTGGCAGGTGGATCTGATCCAGGACGGCGCCATCGCCGCACGCGGCAATTTCACCGCCGCCGCCCGCCGCGACACCGGCGATTTCACCGAGCCCCGCTTCGCGATGCCCGCGGCCGTGGCGCCGGAAGACGCGCCCCGCCACGCCCATCGGAGCCTGCCGCCCTGGTTTTCGGCCTATGAAATGCGGATCGTTCAGGGCCCGCCCTTCACCGGCGCCGATACCAGCCGCAGCCTGGTCTGGCTGCGCCATGCCCTGGTCGAAGGGGAACCCGCGGGCGCGGTGGATGCCGCGGTGGTGGCCGGCCTCGCCGATGCGATCTATCCCCGGGTTTTCGTGCTCGACCGCGGCCCGCGGCCGATTTCGACCGTCACGCTGTCGACCTATATCCATGCCCGGCCCGAGGTGCTGGACGGGCTGGCGGGGCAGTTCCTGCTGCTGGAAGCCATCGCCCGCCGGGTCCATGACGGTTTCTTCGACCAGCAGGTGACGCTCTGGGCGCCCGGCGGCACGCTGGTCGCCACCTCGGAACAGCTGGCCTGGTACAAGTGATCCGGAGACTGCCATGACCGCCCCCGTCCGCCCCCGCAGCCCCCGCGCCCGTGCCGAGCTGGAGGCCATGGCGCGGAAGCTGGAAGCCTCGGGCGATTATCGCATCCTGCGGCGGATCGAGCCGCGGGAGTGGTTCTCCACCGCCGGCGAGAAGGGGGAGTTCCAGCGCCGCGGCGAGGTGCGCAACGGCCTGATCCTGGATGTCGAGACCACCGGCCTGGACCATGCGAAGGACCGGATCATCGAACTCGGCATGATCGCCTTCGAATTCGAACCCGGCGGCACGGTGTTCCGGGTGACCGGCGCCTATTCGGGGTTCCAGGATCCGGGCATGCCCATCCCGCCCGAGATCACGAAACTGACCGGCATCACCGACGAGATGGTGGCGGGCCAGGCGATCGACCCGGTGGAGGTGGCGGGTTTTGCCGATGCCGCCTCGGTGGTCATCGCCCATAACGCCGCCTTCGACCGCAAATTCGTCGAACATGTCTGGGAGATCTTCCGGGTGAAGGCCTGGGCCTGTTCCCAGACCGGCATCGACTGGGCGGCCGAGGGCGTGGAGGGCACCAAACTCGGCTATCTTCTGGGCAAGGCCGGGCTGTTCCACGACGGCCACCGGGCGGCGGAAGACTGCCGCGCCCTGCTGGAGGTTCTGGCCCGGCCGCTGGCGGTGGCGGGGGTGACCGCGCTCGGTGCGCTGCTGGCGGGGGCCCGCCAGGCGACGATGCGCATCCGCGCCGAAGGCAGCCCCTTCGACATGAAGGATGCCCTGAAGGCCCGCGGCTATCGCTGGAACGACGGCTCCGACGGCCAGCCCAAGGCCTGGTGGCGCGACGTGCCCGAGGCGGAGCTGGAGGCCGAGATGACCTTCCTGCGCACCGAAATCTATCGCCGCGCCGAGCTGGACCTGCCGGTGCGCCGGGTCACCGCCTTCGACCGCTATTCCGACCGCGTCTGACGAGGGCCGCACGCCCACGCCCGCAATACCGTCAATATTTTATTGGCAATCACAGCGTATCCTTCGGCTCTGAAGGGCCCGGTCACGGGCCGCAAGACGGGTCCGGAGGGGGCGTTCATGGCAGACGCGGGTATCGGGATGGCGGGGGCCGGCCGCTGGCGGCCATCGGTGCCGCTGGCGGCGATCGTGTCGCTGCTGCCGCTGGCGGCGTTTGCGATCGCCGTGGTGCTGATGCTTCGTGCCGAGCGGGCCGACCGGCTTGCCGCCGACATCACCGCCGCCGCCGCCAATGCCGCCGCCTCGATCCGCCACGAGGTTCAGCATCAGATCGACGGCTTGACCGCCCTTGCGGTCAGCGAGGCGCTGGACCGCCGCGACCTGCCGGCCATCCGGCTGGAGATGCAGCGCCTCTACGACCGCCACCCCGAATGGGCCAGCCTGATCCTGACCGAGGTGACATACCCGGCCGGACCGACGACCATGGACCTGCGCCCCACCATCGATCTCAGACGGGTCGACGGAGAGGCGCTGCCGCCCGATCCCGATCCCGCCGACGCCGTCGCCGCGGTGACCGGCGGTCGCCCGGTGGTCGGCAATTTCATCGACGGCCATATTCCGATCCGCGTGCCGGCGCTGCGGGGCGGAGAGGTGGTCTTCCTGCTGACCGCCCTGGTCCGGCCCGGCCTGTTCAGCGACCTTCTGGTGCTGCAAAGCCTGCCCGAGGGCTGGTTTCTGGCGCTGGCCGATGCCGACGACATCACCATCGGCCGCTCGGTGCGGGCACAGGAGACCATCGGCAGCCGCGCGCCCGAAGGCTTCCGTCAGGCGGTGACCGAGGTGCGGGGCGGGGCGGACCCGGGTCAGGTGACGGCGGGGCAGGGCCGCGACGGCCCGGTGATGGCCCAGATCACGCCGATCGTCGGGACCGGCTGGAACCTGGCCGTGGTCGTGCCTGCCAGGATCGCCGCCGCCCCCTATGCCCGCGTCATGATCATGCTCTATCTGCTGGGCGGCGTGGCGCTGGTCGCGGCCATCCTGCTGGCCGCGCGCGGCATCGGCCGCGACCGCCGCAAACGCGCCCGGGCGGCGGCGGCCGAGGCGGAGCTGCTGCGCCGGGCGGCGGAAGAGGCGGCGGCCGAGCGCGATGAACGCGCCATGCGGCTGGCGGTGATGAGCCATGAACTGCGCACCCCGCTCGCCGGGGTTCTGGGGTTCGGCGAGCTGCTTGCCCGCACCGCGTTGAGCGCCGATCAGCGCCGGCTGCTGGACCGTCAGGCCGAGGCCGGGGCGGCGCTGCGCCGGATCGTCGACGACGTTCTGGATGCCGCCCGGATCGAGGCGGGCGGGATGACGCTCCGCTCCGAGCCGGTCGATCTCGTGGCGCTTGCGACAAGCGTCGTCGAGGCCGCCCGCTCCGGTCTCGTGACCGGCCCTGCCGCGGGGCCGGCGCGCCCGGCGATCGCCGTCATCGCGGATCTGGCGCCCGATCTGCCGGCCCGGGTGACCGGCGACCCCGATCGCCTGCGTCAGCTGATGGCCAATCTGGTCGGCAATGCGGTCAAATACACCGCGCAAGGGACGGTGCGGCTGCACATCGCCCCGCGGGAGGTGGGGGGCGGCCGGCCGCCGCGCCTTCAGATCCATGTCTGCGATACCGGCCCCGGCATTCCGGCCCTGCTGCGCGACCGGCTGTTCCGGCCCTTCGTCACCGGCGCGGGTCTGGCCGGGCAGCCCGCCCGGGCGCAGGGCGGGGCCGGGCTGGGGCTTTATATCTGCAAGCTGCTGGCCGAGGCGATGGGTGGCCGGATCACGGTCGGCGACGGTGCCACCGCCGGCACCTGTTTCGATGTCGATCTGCCGCTCGTACCGGCAGCCGCCCCCGTGGCACCCGCGGTCGGCCAGGCCGCCGACGCGCCCACCCCCTCCGGCCCCCCTCCCTCTGGTCGCCTGCTGAAAATCCTGCTGGTCGAAGACACCCCCGCCAACCAGATCCTGATCCGGGCGATGCTGGAAGCGCTGGGCCACCGGGTGGTTCAGGCCGCGGACGGCATCGAGGCGCTGGCGCGGCTGGCCGCTGTGCCGGATATCGATCTGGGGTTGATGGACATGCAGATGCCGCGGATGGACGGTCTTGCCGCCACACGAGAGATCCGCCGCGGCGCGGTGCCCGGCGCCGACACCGTCCCGGTGATCGCGCTCACCGCCAATGCCTTTCCCGAGGATGTCGATGCCTGTCTGGCTGCCGGCATGCAGCGCCATCTGGCCAAGCCGATCGACCCGGTGGCCCTGGCCGCGGCGGTGCAGCAGGTGGCGGCCAGTCCCGTGCCGTCTCCCGTGCCGTCATCCCTGCCACCACCGGCGCCGACGCCCGATCCGGTCTTCGCGGCGCTGGTCGCAAACCTCGGCCCCGATGCGGCCCTGGCGGCGCGCGACAGCCTGCAGACCTTCCTGCTGGATCTGGCGCCCCGCCTGGCCGGCGGGTCGGCCGAAGAGCTGCGCCGCAGCCTTCATGCCATCCGCGGCCTGCCCGATGTCGTAGATCTGACGGCGCTGCGTGCCGCCGCCCGCAGGCTGGAGGCGGCGGCGCCGGGTGCCGGGGGTGACGAGCCGGCGGCCCGTGCCGCCCTGCTCACCGCGCTGGACGGCAGCCTGGCGGCGCTGCGCAGGATCCGTCGGGGGCTCTGAAAGATGCATCGCATTTAAGACTTCCTTCAATCAACCGTGGCAAGATGCATCTGTCAAAACGGGTCGATGCATCGAGGATGCGGATCGTGACAAAGGCTGACACGGGTAAATCGGGGACCATCGGCAAGACCTTCACGCCGGCCGGGCGCGATCCGGCGCGTGAACGCAGGCGCATGGCACATCTCGACCGGCTTGGCGTGCTCGACACCCCGCCCGAACCCGGCTTCGACCGGATCGTCGACATCGTCTCCGACCTTTGCCGGGCGCCGATCGCGCTGGTTTCGCTGATCGACACCGACCGGCAGTGGTTCAAGGCCCGGCACGGGCTGGATGCCACCGAAACCCCGCGCGACTGGGCCTTCTGCGATCATGCGCTTGCCGCCCCCACGGTGCTGGAAGTGCCCGATGCCGCGCAGGATCCGCGCTTCGCCGGCAATCCGCTGGTGGTGGGGCCGCCCTTCATCCGCTTCTATGCCGGGGCACCCATCCGGCTGGGCGACGGCATCGCGCTCGGCACGCTATGCGTGATCGACCCGGACCCCCGCCCCGACGGGCTCGACGACCGGCAGACGCGCATGCTGGAAGCCCATGCCGCCCTGGTTGCCGAACGCCTGCAACTGCTGGCCGCCAATAATCATCTGCGCGAACAGATGGATCTGGCGGTGCGCGTCCAGACCCGGCTGGTCGACATGGCCGCAACACCCGGCCAGGCGGTGCAGGAACTGGCGCACGAGCTGCGCACCCCCCTCTGTTCCACCATGGGCTATGCCGCGCTGATCGCGGCCGACCAGCGCCTGCCGCAGGAACCCCGCGCCTGGGCCGGATCGATCGAAGAGGCCGGGCGCTGGATGCTGGGCCTGGTCAACCGGCTGCTGGCGCGGCCGCGCGGCGCCGAGGGGCCGCGGCCCCAGGTCATCGATCTTCGCCAGCCGCTGGCGGCGGCGCTGCGCCTGGTTCACGGGCTGTCGCTCGAAGCCGGCATCCGGCTGGAAGACGGGCTGACGGCAGAGCCGGTAACGGCCGAGGCGGATGCCGCCACCGTGCAGCAGGTGGCGGTCAATCTGCTGGCCAATGCGATCAAATACACCACGGCCGGCGGCACGGTGCGGCTCGACATCGCCCGCGGCCCGGACCGGCCGGGCTTTGCGGTTCTGGACACCGGCCCCGGTGTCGCCCCGGACCGGCTGGGCGATGGCGGCGATGCCATTCTGGGCCGTGGGGCCGCACCGGCGGTGGGCGGCGGCAGTTCCGGCATGGGGCTCGATATCGCCCGCCGCCTGGTCGAAGGGCAGGGCGGCCGGATCGAGATCGGCAATCGCAGCGGCGGGGCCGGACTGGCGGTCTCGGTCAGGCTTCGACCTGCGGCGGTATGACGGTGCCGGCTGTACCGCGCGGATGGCCCTGCCATAAAGGCAGGGGCGCCTGCCGTCGCCTCCGGCGTCCTGCTGCGTCCCCCCCCCCGTACTGCGTCCCCCTGCGGCGAAAGCCGGCAGCTGATCGGCGGAAACCGACCGGCGGGGTCAGGTGACGAGCCCCTTTTCGATCACCAGGTCCAGAATGTTGAGCGAAAAGCTCGTAAAGCCGCCGGTTCCTTCAGGGTGATCGACCAGCAGGCCGATGACGGCCGATGCCGTGGCGGGAATGTCGACCAGTTCGGCGATTTCCCGCCGCCCGTCGCGGGCATGGCTGCGCAACGCCTCCCGCAGGCCTGCCGCCGTCAGCGGCAGTTCCACGACACAGCTGATGAACGGCTCGAAATTGGTCATCTCGATCGAGAATTCCAGAAAGGACACCTGCATCGCCGCCGCTGCCGGATCAGAGGGTCGGACACCCAGCTCTTCCGTCAGTGCACGCTTCAGAAAGCCGGAAAAGTCGATCTGCCGGGTGATGCTGTCCAGATCCTGATCGTTCAGCCCCTCGTTGGCGGTGATGTGCAGCCGGCCGCGTTGGTTGGCATTGCCGTGGCGGGCCGAGGTGCGGACCATGTGCAGCCGACGTTCGCCGCGTGTGGTGATGACCACCACATTGATCCCGATCGATGTCGTGTAATAGGCCAGATCCAGCCCTGCGGCCATCGCGGCGGAACCATCCGTCAGCGCAAAGGCCCGCGGATGTCGCGCACGTGCCGTGGCCATCACCCGTCGCATCACCCTGTGGGTAAAATAGTCGGTCACAAAACCGCCGATCGACAGATGGGCCCTCTCATCCGCCAGTCGTGGCACCGGCTGTCGCCAGGATTGCAGGCCGATCTTGCGTTTGTTGTAGGGGGGATGGGTTTCGAACCGGTTCTCATAGGCGGCACGAACGCTGCGGGCATAGGCGTCGCCCTCGTTCCGGATGATGGTCATCACATCCGGGACGCCGCAGCGGGCGATGAAATCGCCAAGCGCCGGATCGCCGGCCAGATCGACCGGCGTGTTGATCTCGTAGCGCGGCAGCCCGTCCGCCTCGGGCCGGGATGCCCATTCGGCGAACCATTCGGGCACGGGCAGAAAAAATTCGCGGGTGACGGGGGCCGAAGACAGATGCTCTTCCGTCAGATAGGGCCGGCCGTCCACATCGCCGGGTTCAACCACCAGCCGCTCGACATTGGCTTCAAGGGGGCGAAGCATCAGCTTCCACACGTCCAGCGCCGAATATACCGGCAGAAGAATATCGTTGCGGGCCGAGATTTCGCCCAGCGCCAGCTGAAACACTCTGTATTCCGCCGCGAAGGCGTTTCTGTCCTGTTCCGTGCGGAAGAACAGGGCCTTCAGGGCCCGAAGCCGATCCTGGGGGATGGGGGCCTTGCCGCGTCGATAGGCGGAGAGCGATCCTTCAGAGACGTCCAGCGCTGCCGCAAGCTCTCTGCCGGACCAGCGCCGGCCTCGGCCGGCGCCGCCGGCCGCGAGTGCATCCAGCGCCTGCGGAACACCGGTCGGCGCATCTTCGACCATCGTACTGAAACTCCTGAAACCGGGTGTGTTTGAACTGAAGGTGACCGGGGTCATCCTCGTTCACGTGAGCATACGACAACTATCCGGAAGAAGGAGCGGGGAGATGAGGATGCTTCAGGTCGCGACGCTGCTGGATCTGGTTCTGATGGTGGGACGGGGCATGGTGCCGGATCGGCTTCCCATGCTGCCGCTTGGCGGCAACGATATCACGCAGCTGGGCATGCTGCTCTGCGTGGCATTCGTGTTCCACGAGGCGATCCGGCTCTGGCGTTGAACCGGCGACGGTGAAGGCGGGCGGTTCCGCAGCCGCCCGCCTTCCGGCCCGTCACGGGGCGCGACGCAGTCACCGGCTGCAACGTCAGAGCGCCGCCGCCTTCTGCTTCAGCTCGCGGTTCAGGATCCGGTCGTTTTCGGAATAGTCGACCGGGCAGTCTATGACATGCACCCCCGGCGCCTCCAGGCAGTGGCGGAGCAGCGCCGGCAGTTCGCCGGTATCGCTCACCCGGTGGCCATGGGCGCCATAGGCGCGGGCATAGGCCACGAAATCCGGGTTGCCATAGCTCAGCCCGAAATCCTTGAAGCCCATATCCGCCTGCTTCCAGCGGATCATGCCATAGGCGTTGTCGTTCAGGATCAGCACCACCAGCTGCATGCCCAGCCGCACCGCGGTTTCCAGCTCCTGGCTGTTCATCATGAACCCGCCATCGCCGCAGATCGCCATGATCTTGCGCTCGGGATAGACCAGCCGCGAGGCCATGGCCGAGGGCAGCCCCGCCCCCATCGAGGCGAGCGCATTGTCGAGCAGCACCGTATTCGGCTCATGCGCGCGATAATTACGGGCAAACCACAACTTATAGACGCCGTTGTCGAGGGCGATGATGCCATCCGACGGCATCACCTCGCGCACGATGCCCACCAGATGCTGCGGATAGACCGGATAGCGCATGTCGACCGCGTCATGAGCCACGTTCTCCGCCCCGGCATCGCGGGCCCGGTGCATCATCCCGAAATCCCAGGCGGTGCTGGGGGTGATCTCTTCGGTGATCTGCCAGAGGGCATTCGCGATATCACCCACAACTTCCAGCTGTGGGAAATAGACCGGGTCGACCTCCGCCGAGCGGAAGTTGACATGGATGACCTCGGCGCCACCCGGCTTCATGAAGAAGGGCGGCTTTTCGATCACGTCATGGCCGATATTGACGATGACATCGGCTGAATCCAGCGCCCGGTGGACGAAATCCCCGGCCGACAGCGCCGCACAGCCCACGAAATGCGGGCTGCGTTCGTCGATCACGCCCTTGCCCAGCTGGGTGGTGACGAAGGGGATGCCGGTCTTCTGCACGAAACGCGACAGCATGCGGCTGGTCTGGGTGCGGTTGGCGCCGCCGCCGATCACCAGAATGGGCGACCGCGCCTGTTCCAGCCGGCGCACCGCCGCGCTGATCGCCTTGGCCTCGGCGATCGGCCGGCGCTTCAGGCTGGCCGGCACCGGCCGGCTGTCGGTGGTCTCGCGCGCCACGTCTTCCGGCAGTTCCAGATGCACCGCGCCGGGCTTTTCCTCTTCCGCCAGCCGGAAGGCCTCGCGCATCCGCCAGGGGATGTTGTCGGCCGAGGCGAACTGATGGGTGAATTTGGTGATCGGCCCCATCATGTCGACCACGTCCAGGATCTGGAACCGGCCCTGCTTGGACTTCTTGATCGGCTTCTGGCCGGTCAGCATCACCATCGGCATGCCGCCCAGCTGGGCATAGGCGGCGGCGGTGACCAGATTGGTGGCGCCGGGGCCCAGCGTCGACAGGCAGACCCCGGCCTTGCCGGTGTGGCGGCCATAGGTGGCGGCCATGAAGCCGGCGGCCTGCTCGTGCCGGGTCAGGATCAGGCGGATGGTCTCCGACCGCGACAGGCTGTCGAGGAAGTCGAGATTCTCTTCGCCCGGAACACCGAAGACGTATTCGACGCCTTCATTCTCCAGACATTGGACGACGAGATCCGAGGCTTTGGTCATCGGCTGGGCTCTCCCGCTGCGGCCACATCCCCGGAAGTTAAACATGCCCGCGCGTCGCGGAACACCGCCTGTCGCCGGCGGGCTGCCATGCGGGGGGCGGTGGATGGGAGAAATACTGGCGGTTTTGCCGATTTGTGCTGCATGGCTAACATTAAAAATAATTGGCGAGAAAATTTTTATTATTTGATGGGTGGGGGGTGAATTAAACTTAAAAATATTCGTTTAATAAAAATATCTATGTGCCGGTCTTAATAGGCGTGATATTCAATAATTCTAAATTAATTGCAATTTATAATAAATAAATCAGCACAACATAATATTGGAATATCAGAAAATAGAATAATAAAAAATAATGTAGTGAATTCGATTTCTCATGAATTCTAATTTTTTGAATAATTAATATTGAAAAACCCTTCAAGATGTGCTTGACGTGACGGGATGACTTGTGGATGATGCATCTCATCTTGGGGTGCCGAGCAAGAACCCTCCCTCGGGAAACCGATCATCCACGAAAGGACTAGCGATGACCATCGACAGTGGAAATACGAAAAGCACGTGGCGCGACGTACTCATGTTCTTGTTGAACGGAGCGGCGGGTCTACACATGTTGTGTGCTGTGTGCGTCTGCCCCTGTGTGCACATAGACCTGAGAGTGCAGCAACAGGTGGTGTCGCCGATGTACGTCTCTGAGCAGTTATGATGGGGAATTCTCCCCCGCGACCAAATACGCTGGCATCTGCGGCACCTGCCGTGGGTGCCAGTTTTTTTGTCGCAACACAGGGCACGGAAGAGACGCATCGGTGTGGCGTCCCGGTTGACGTCGTTACCTTTGTGTCACGATAATATTTCGATGAAACAGAGGCTAAATTTTTTTCGAATTTACTGGAGTGCCTATTATGAACTTAGATATATTTTGTATTCTGGAAAAATGGGATTCAATTTGTATATCATTACCGACAATTATAAATGCTAAGCTGTCTCGCGGTACCTAGCGTCCCTCGGAATTGACAGGCTGTTTTGACCGGGGCAGGGGCATCCCCCTCGTATGTTTTCCGCATATGACGACCTGCGTTCTTGTCATCTGCAGCAAAACGAAATTTTGCCCAAAACGTCGGCTTATTTTGTCCGGTGCGAACGTGGCATGGATAGTTATCGATGGCCCGTATTCCGCTGGGTAGTTACACCATCGACACCCGATCCGCAGCAGGTGAATGATCACCGGAAGCACCCGCCGGTCATCCACACGCCGGGTATCCGGCTGGTTCTCGGGCAGATGCGGCCCAAGCTGCACCCACTGTTCGTCCGACAATCGGAAAAGCTGAGACGTCGTTTTCGTCGCGGTCGAGTCCTGACGCCAGATGGAAGGCCCGGCAGATTGCGGCGAAGGATATGATCCCGGATCTCGTCGAGCGCATCCAGGCTGAGGATGTTCGTTGCGGGCTCTGTCGCCAGCGCCGATCGCGCGGGTGCGGAGGCACGCAGTCGGGGGGATCCGTACCCCCGGCGCGGGTAGTCATGTTCCCAAGCCCGAACATAACCGGGGCCGGAGCGGTGCCACAGGACGATCGCCGTACCCCGCCTGACAAGGCCGGACCGTCACAGGTAAAAAATTCACGGAGACTGCTGCATATAGCGATGGACAGCACCCGGCCACATCCTATCATGTTCATATATGACAACACGATTGGCTATGGGGCCGAAGGAGCACGCCATGCTGTGCATCGTCAAATGGGTCGACCTGAACGGCGATCCGGTGTCCAGCCGCGAGGTCGATATCGACCTCAAGCTGGGGGATACGGTGGCGGCGGTCCGGCAGCGGCTGGTTCTGGCCGGGATCCCCGAAAACTGCCGGTTCCGTGCGGCCAACGGAGAGCCGCTGTCGCAAGCGGCGGAAGACCGGCCCTATCAGGAGGTCTTCACCGCCGACTACCCCGATGACGGCCGGTCCAGCCTGACCGTGACCTGCATTTCCGACATTCCCGCGGCAGAACCGCGCATCCGCAAGCTGGCGGCCGACAAGGCCGAGATCGAGATGCTGACCAGCGACACCGCGGTGCTCACCGCCCGCAAGGCGAAACTGGATGCCGATCGCGCGGTGGAAGACCATGCCGAGGCGGCGATGCGCCGGCGCGAGGAGCGCGGCCGCGAGGCGCTGGACGACCGGCAGAAGCTGCTGGACCGGCTGCGGGTAACGGTGCCCGATCCGACCGCGCAGATCGCAACCGCCATGGCCGAGACGCCGCTTGCCAGGCGCGACTTCACTGCCGAGGCCGCAACCCGCGTCTTCACCGCCGGCGGCGGCACGCTTGCGGCCGACCATTCGGATTTCTTCACGCTCAACCTTGCCCAGCGCGATGATCTGCTGGACCGGATCGGCTTCTATCGGGGCATCGTGATCGACCACAGCCGCAGTGAAGTGGCCGCCCGCAGCTTCCGCGACGTGCTCTACCGGCTGGATCTGCGGGGCGATGCCACCATGCGCCGCCGGCTGGCCGGGCTGTCGGATGCGAAACCGGCCGATCCGGACAAGGGCAGGGGGGCGACCGAAACCGCACTGATGGCGGCCGCCGCGGCGGCGTTGATCACGTCCACCGGCCAGCAGGCCGCCAGGCCCGAGATGCCCATCAGGCCCGAGTCGCCCACCAGATCCGAGCCGGCGGGCGAAGCTGCGGCCGCTGCCAAACCTGCGGCCGGCGCACCGCCTGTGGCCTCCCGACCGGCCGCCCCCACCGGGCCGACCCGGCTGTTCTATCTGAAGCCGCAGCTCTCGGGCTATTACGAGACCAGCTACACCTATTCCGAACAGGTCCATCAGGCGCAGCGCAACGGCGTGTTCGGCCTGTCGATGTCGATGCCCGCCGCGGTCGGCAAGCCGTCCTTCCAGGGTGGCGTCGGGGTGGGTGTCGGCATCGGCCGGCGGTCAGAGACCACAACGGCCGAGGCCGGCAAGACGGTGTTCGTCGTCACCAGCTATTTCCTGCCCAGGGTGGAACTGTCCTTCGACGACCGGACCCCCGCGGCGGCGCCGGATTTCCTGGCGGCGGTGACGGCGGCGCTCGATCCTGCCGGCCCGGCCGACATCGATCCCTGGCCGGAGGTGATCGACCCGGCCGAGCGGCTGATGGCGGTGCTGGCGATCTATGGCCATTTCGTCGCCCGCCGCACCCTGGTCGGCGGCCGGCTGTTCGGCACCCGGGTGCAGACCCTGTCGGCGACCGAGGGCACGGCCGATGTCACCCGCAGCCTGTCGGTGGGCGTGAAGGCAGAGGTGTCGCATCTGGGGGTCGGCACGGCGCAGGCGGCGGCCGAGATGAAGGATGCCACCCGCGAGCAGTCGCGGGCGCTCGCCGCCGCCGAGCGTCAGGGCCTGACCCTGAGTGCTGTGGGCGGCGAGGGGCAGTTTCTGTCCGATGCCGGCGAATGGGCGAAATCTCTCGGCAATTACCGGCGCTGGTCGGCGGTGATGCAGGATGATCCGATGCCCAGCATCGATCTGCTGCCGCGTGATCTGGCGCGGCGCTGCCGGGCGGTGCTGCGCGACTATGCCAGCCGCCATACGGTGCAGGAGCTGCAGGCGAAGGGCGCCCATTTCCTGTTCTACAACGACTATCGCCGGATTGCCGGCGAAAGCGCGCGCCCGGTCTATTTCCGCATCCGCAACCGCATGGAGCCCGACAAGCTGCTGTCGCTGCTGATGGATCAGCCGGGCAATGGCGTCGAGGTCGGGCTGCGCGATGCCGGCGTGAAGGCCGATCCGGCGTCGCAGCTCTGGTATGAAAACGGCCTGGGTCAGATCATCGCCTATCCCTGTTCCGCCACGGCCGAATTCGCCCTGACCGCACTGACCGACGATGTCGTAACCGGCCCGGCCGGCCGGCCGCCGACGGACCGGTTCAAACTGGCGATCACCGTCCTCGACACCGCGCCCTATCAGAGCTGGACACTCACCGCCGCCGGCCATCTGATCAATACCGGCCTGGACGCCGGGCTGACCGCCGTGGGGCGTTTCGATCCGGCCGTCACCGGGTCCTTCCGTCTGTCGGATCTCTGGATGGTCGATCCGCTGTCGCCCGAAGAGTTGACGGCCCTGCTGAAGACGTCGGACGGGCCCGATGCGACGCGCGATCCCTATCTGGCGCGCGATCGCCGCAAGGCAGAGGATGCCCGTCCCGGGACGGGGTTGACCATCAAAACCCCATTCTGCATCATCGCCCGGCGGGCCGCAGACCCGGCGGCGGCGCTGGCCGTGAATGCCGGTATGGCGCTGTCGATCGAAGGTACCGGCGACGGCCATCTCGACGGGCACCGGGCGGTGCTCGCCCGCCTCGTCATCGGGCGGCACCAGGTCTGGACGACCGATGGTGCCGGCCGCCTGTTCCCGGCGCAGTCGGAAGATGCCCCCGGGCGGGTGTGCCTGACCCACCGAAACGGCACGCTGGTTCTGGCCCCGCAAGACGAGGCCCGCAACAGCGATCAGCTCTGGCGGTATGATGCCCGGGGCGAACGGCTGGTGCTTGCGGCCACCGGGCGCATTGCCGGCCTGTTCACCCCCGGCTGCGACACCGACCCGCATGCAACCCAGCCGCTTCGGGTGCAGAGCCCGGCCGAGAGCAGTTTCGCCCGCTTCCAGCTGATCGATCCCGGCCAGCCCGACCACTGGCCGCAGCTGCTGCCCGACTGGGCCAGCGCCAATGACCGTACCTGGCTTTACAGTCTGGCCTTCGGCGGCCGCTATGCCTGCCGGGTGATCATCTACAACGAAAGCGCGGTGACGATCCGGCTGACCGATCGCAAGGGCCTGCGCGGCGGCTTTGCCGCCTGGCCCGTCGACCAGATCCCCGCCCACCAGACGGCGCCTGCGCGCTGGGTCTTCGCCGATTATGTCTGGAACACGGTGTCCGACGGCGATGCCGTCGGCTGGCTGCGGTTCCAGATCGGCGACGACGACAGCCGCCCGCTCGATGTGGCCTTCGGCGTCCCGGGTGCTGGAGGCCTGACCAACGCCCGCGCACAGATCTGGATCAATGAGGGGGGGACCGATGCGGGCGCCCTGTTCGCGGCCTGGGATGGCTGCAAATCCACCGGGCACCTGGTCAGGCCGGTCTATGGCATGACGGCGGACTGCGTGGTCAGCGCCTATCGCGACAACATCGTGACCTTCACCATCGGCTTCCGCGGCCAGCCCGACTGAACCACCGGCCTGTGACATTTTTGGGGCATGGGGCGGCGTCGGCGGTCCGCCGGCGGGAAAGTGCGGATCGCCAACCGTAACGCCGGTTGCATCGTTGCGGCGTGGCGGTCCGCACCTGCGGGGTGGCAAGTGCCGGGATTCAATGGGCCCGGCCTATGGGGGCATGCGGTGCCCCCCGGTTTCACCAGGGGGGAAACCGGGGGATACAAACAGGTCACGGCAGGGGCGATAGGGCACCGTCTATCAACCCTGGCGTTTTTTCTGCAGGTCGATTAACGTCTGTCGTGGATGGAGACGACAGCGGGTCGTGCCGACGACCCCACCGGTTCCCCGGCGGCCTTCAGGGCTGCGGCGCATCGGTTTCCCACCCGGCCGCCGGCCTCGCGCCGGACGTGACGCCGGTTTTTCCTCCATCCGTCTCACCCTGACCAGCCCACGCAACCCGTCCCGTCTCATCCCATCCATCGGCTTCCCCCCTCAACGGGCTCAGCGATGAGCCCGCCCCCGATGCCGTGCGCCGCCGATCACGGCTGCGCGCCGGGTGGTTGTCGGACTCCATCCCCGCTCCGCTCCATCCCCCTCAATCACCCGTCGAAACCGGATTCCTCTCCGGCGATCGGTCGCGGCCGTCCTCCCCCGTCGGCGGTCGCGATGTCCCCAAGTCATGCGAGGTCGTTCGTGTATCAGACGCCAGAGACGGCGAAGCCCGTCAGCTCCTTCCGGGGCGACAGGTATCGCGCAAAGGTCGCCTTCGTGTCCCCCGTGGCGCGACGCAACAGCTTCGAGGACGAAACCGAGTGCTTTCTGGGCGTCAGCCTGCAGAACCGCAACTTCATGCCCAACCGCTTTCACGCCCTGACCGAATGGGCGGCGCGGCGCTTTCCGCGCTGCCGGGTGCTGATCGGCGACAGGATCCACCGCATCACGCTGGAAACCACCCTCGGCATGCCGCCGGCGGTGGCGCTGACCGAGGCCACGCGCCTGGGTCAGGATTTCATGGACGAGCATCGCGCCCTGCTCGACTCCTATGCCGACCGGACCGTCTTCGACTACGTCACCTGCGGCGAGATCCAGGACAGTGAGGTTTTCCGGCGGCATTTCGGGGCGATCCGCGACTATTTCGACCGGGTACCGGCCTTCCGGGCCTCGGTGGAAACCTTCGGCCGCAATTATCACCGGCACGACTGGGAACAGCTGACCGCGGACGAGCGGGCCTGGCGGCTGGAATGTTCCTCCCGCTACTTCCTGGAAGAATTCGCCGTCTTCGCGACCCTGGTCGGCCAGGGCACGCGGGTGATGGTCTATCCCGGATCGTTCAGCACGCTGGCCGAAATCGCCGATGGCGCCTTTCCGGGCATCCTGCCCGAGCTGGAGCAGCTGACGGTCGTTTCGATACAGTTGAAGAGGCGGTGAGCCATGACCCCCAATGATCAGGCGCCCTGGCGCCTGGAACGCGGCGCGATCTACGGCGATGTTTATGGCAAGCGGATCGATGACCGTCCTGCGGACAGAGCGGCCGATCTGCGCACGGCGCATCTCGACGGCGATGCGCTGGCCTTCGAAGATCCTGCGGCCTGCGAACAGGCCCTGCATGACGGCGTCTTTCGCCTGGTCATGCCGGCGGATTTCCCCCCCGCCGCCGCCGATCTGTTCGCCCAGAGCTTCCATCTGGGGCCGGAGGTGGAGCCCTATGGCCGCTTCCGCGGGCTGACCGCCGAGCGGTTCGGCGATCCGCTGCTGGGCTTTCACGAGCGGATCAACCAGATCGAACAGTTCCTGCTGGAACGCCGCTTCTGGGCCGGCACCTATCCGCCGGAAATCGCTGCTGCGGGCGAGGCGCTCACCCGCATCGCCGGGCAGGTGCTGCGGGCGGTGCTGGCCCTCACCGATATCCCGCCAAAGTTGTGGAACGTTGCAACCGGCGGCTGTTCCGAGGGCCGCGGCTCCTATCACCTCACCTTCAACCATTATCGCCCGGCCATGGCCGGGATCGGCCTCGCCTCGCACAAGGACGACGGCTTCCTGACCATTCTGCGCACGACCGCAGCCGGGCTGGAGGTCAACCGCGATGACCGGTGGGAGAGCGTGGCCCCCGATCCCGATGTGTTCGTCATCAATTTCGGCCTGTCGATGGAGGTGTTGACCCGCCATTCGGCCCGCCCGGTGCGCGCCATCATGCACCGGGTGCGTCATCAGACCGCCGACCGGTCGAGCTTCGGCCATTTCTCGTCCAGCCATTGCGCACCGGGCGAAGACCAGGCCGGCATTCACGCCTTTTCGTCGATCCACGGTCTGCGGCGGGTCTGCGGCTCGCGGGAGCTGATCGATGCCAATGACGAAGAGATCTACCAGGGCACCCGCCCATATGCGGAGGATACGCCATGACCGCCGTCATTCCGATCGGCCGCCTGCCGCTCCTCGATCCTGGCCGGGCGCGGCTCGTCGACGATCGTCTGGTCTTCGATGCGCCAGACGGGCTGCACCGCGCCCTGGGCGATGGCTGTTTCGCGCTGGCCATGCCGGCGGATTTCGATCCCGCCCCCGGGCGGCGGCTGGCGCGGTTTCCGGGCCGAGACCGCGATCTATTTCGATCGCGAGCATTTCCAGACCGAACATCTGCTGGCCGATGCCGCCCAGCGCGCCGCCCGGTTCCCGGCGCCGGTGACCGCGATGGCCGATCGGATGCACGACATCGCCGGGCGGGTGCTGCGCGCAATCCTCACCGATCTGGGCGTGGCACCCGCGCTCTGGCATCAGGTCACCGACGGCACGGTTGCCGGGGGCGGCGTGCGCTGGTTCGCGGTCAGCCATTATCGCAGCGACCGCGCCCTCGACGGGGCGCCCGCGCACAAGGATACCGGCTTCGTCACCGTGCTCTATTGCGAACAGCCGGGGCTGGAGGCGGAGCTTGACGGCGTCTGGCACGACGTTCTGCCGGTGCCCGGGCATTTCCTGATCAATTTCGGCGGCGCGCTGGAGCTGCTGACCGCCGATCTGCCGCGGCCCGCCCATGCGGTGCTGCACCGGGTGCGCCGGTCCGGCCGCGGGGCCGATGGCGAGGACCGCTTCTCCTTCGCGGCCTTCCTCAACCCCGGTGCCGATACCGATCTCTACCGCCTGGCGCCCGATGGCGGCGGGGCGCGGGCGGTGATCCCGGTCGAGGACTTCCTGAAGGCCTTCAATGCCCAGACCTGGCGCGACCGCCATGCCGGTTTCGGCATCCTGAAACGCGATCCGGCGGAGGGTTGACCCGATGGACAGCGTTACCGGCTGTGCCCCCTTTCCGGGCCTCGTCGCCCATCATCCCGGCCCCGATCCGCTGACCGGCCATGGCGAGGCCTTCCGGCGGGCGACCCTCGACGAGGGGCAGGACGCCTCGTCCTATTTCGCCGCCAGCGGCCTTGCCGATCTGGCCGATGCCCATGGCGGGCTGTGCAGCTTCCATCTGGGCGACACGCTCGCCCTGCTGCAGACCACCAACCGGCCGCTGGTCGCCGACGAGGATCTGGCGCCGTCGATCGACAGCAATGCCGATCTCTTCGGCTCGTTCGTGGGCTCGCTGCCGATCGGCCATCCGGCGCGGCCGCGCAAGCGTGCGGTGGTGGAGCGCGTGCTTGGCAGCGCCCGGGTGGTGGCGGGCCTCGACGATCATGTCAGGGCCGCCGCCCGGGACCGTCTCGCCATGATGGCCGACGGCAGGGCCCGGCCGCTCGACGAATGCGTGCTCGACCTGGTCGCCCATGTCGACAGCGCCCTGCCGGGCGTGCTCGATTTCCGGCAGAAACCGTTGACCGACTGGCTTGCCTCGCCGCGCTACGGCACGGTCGCGCGCAGCTTTTTCGAGATCGCTTCGGAAGTGATCAGCAAGGTCAGCCCGGGCTCGATCCGCGATGCCGATCTGGTGGTCGACATGACCCGCGACATGATCCTGGCCAATCACGAGGCGATCGCGGCGGCCCCGTCCACCAACATGGTCCGCGCCTTCTTCGCAGAGGCCGGGCTGCCCTTCGACCGGCCCACGATCCTGGGGCTGGAACCGGCGGCGCTGAAAGAGCTGGGCACCATCATCGTCGCCACCTACGACACCACGATGTTGAGCCTGCTCTGGGCCATCGCGCTGATCGAGACCACGCCCGGGCCGCGCGAACGCCTGATCGCGCTCGCCGCCGCCGGCGGCGACCAGGCGCTCGCCTTCGCCTCTCTGCTGGCGATGGAGGCCGTCCGTCTGGGCGGCGCCAACCCGACGGCCCTCTGGCGGCGGACGATCCGTCCGGTCACGATCGATCTTCCCGCCGCGGCCGGTACCGGCAGCGCCACGATCACGCTGCCCGAAGGCAGCATGCTCTGGCTCGATCGCCGGCGGGCCAATCGCGACCCGGCGGTCTTCCCCCATCCGGACCGGTTCGACCCGGAAAACATCCGCCACATCATGCGGGTCGCCGACGAGCCGGCGATCGCGACGCTCGCGCGCAACCGCTTCGAGATCAACTCCTTCAACATGGTCAATGCCGTGCGCAGCCCGCGCAAATGTCCGGGCCGGCTGTTCTCGGTCCGCCAGCAGGCCCTGCTTCTGGTGGAGCTGTATGGCCGCTACCGGGTCACGCTCACCGATGTCGACCTTGCCCTTGCCCCGTTCACGGCCATGCCGCGCCCGCGCTCTGCGGGCATGATCCGCGTGCAGCCGGCCGCGACCCCCGCTTCCGAAGACCTCCGGAGGACCAGATGACCGCGCCTCACCCCACCGATATCCTGCCGACCGCGTCGCTCACCGCCGAGGGGCTCTGCTTCGATGCGCCCGACGGCTTCGATCTTGCCCGTCGGCGCGGGGCCTTTCATCTCGCCCATCCGCGGGACATGGATTTCACGGCCGGCATCCGCCTGGCCCGCAGCTATTATCTCGATCCCGATGGCGGCTCGGGGGATGCCTGGCGCGGCTTCCGCGACCGCGATCTCAGCCCCACGCTGCTCGGCTATTCCTGCACCGGCGCCGATCAGGATGAACTGCTGCAGATCGAAAGCCATCTCTGGCACCGCCATCTGCCCGCGGCGGCGGCGGCGCTGCTCTGGCGCATGTCGGGCATCAGCCGGTCGGTGCTGCGGGGGCTCTTCGCCATGGCGGGGGTGCCGGCCACGGATGTCGAGCGGGTGACCGGCGGTCTCGATCCCGCGGGCAGCTCGGCCGACGGCGCGCTGCAATACTGCATCTTCAACCATTTCCGCGCCGAGATCGACCAGCCGGTCGGGCTGACGGCGCACAAGGACAGCGGCTTCGTCACCCTGCTCTACACGGTGGAGAAGGGGCTGGAATCGCAGGACGGGGCCGGCTGGGTGCCCTTCGATCCGCTGCCGGGCTATTTCACCCTGGTGCTGGGCCATTCGCTGGAGGTGCTGACCGCCCGGCTCGCGCGGCCGATCACGGCCAGCTATCACCGGGTCCGCACCACCCGGCCCCGGCCCGCGGGCATGCCCGACCGGTTCACCTTCGGCACCTATATCGGCCCGCGCTGGGATCAGCCGCTTTACGAATACACCGAAGACGGCCGGCTGACCTCGTCGATGTCCTTCCTCGACTTCCAGAAGCGCAAGGCCGCCGAGATGGCCTACGACTTCCATCCCCGCGTCGCGGAAGCCCTTGGCTGACGGCCGCTTTCGTTCCCCTCCGCACGGGATACCGCGATCATGTCTGCATTGTCTGCAACCCTGCGCGCGCCCGTCCGCCTGCCGCCCATGCCCGGCGAGGCGGCGGCGGCGGAAACCTGCCCGCCCATCGCCATGGCGCGCGCCCGGCTGGCCGGCGGGCGCCTCGCCTTCCTTGACCCCGATGGCTTCGCCCGCGCGGCACGTCATGGCTTCTTCCTGCTGGAAATCCCCGACGGGCTGGATCTCGCGCCCGGCGACCGCTTCGTGCGCCATTTCCACCGGCCGGCCGAAACCGGGCCGCTCGCCGGCTATACCGGCTATCGCGACGCGCCGGCCCCGGGGCCCTATGAAGGCTATTTCGACCGGCCGCACGATCAGTGGGAGAATTTCTACATCGAGCGGCGGCACTGGCGGATGATCCCGCCCGATGTCGCGCGGATGGGTGCCGCGATGGCAGAGGCCGGCATCGCCATCCTGCGCGCGGTGCTGGACCGGGTCGGCATCCCGGTCGGGGAATTCGGCCGGCTCACCGGCCGGCTGACCGATGGCGGCGGGCACCGCATGCTCGCCTTCAACCATTTCCGCCCCGACAAGCCGGTGCGCGGGTCCAAGTTTCACCGCGATTCCGGCTGGGTGACGGTGCTGCGCAGCACCGAGCCGGGGCTGCTCGCCTGGATCGATGGGGCGCTCTGCGCCGTCGATCCCGAACCCGGCCATCTGATCGTCAATTTCGGCAGCGCCATGGAGGTGCTGACCGAGGCGACCGCAACCCCGATCCGCGCCAATATTCATGGCGTGGTGCGGACCGAGCGGCCGCAAGCGGCGGCGCGGGTATCCTATGTCGTGTTCCTGGACAGCGATCTGGATCAGGACATCTGGCGCTGGCGGCCGGGCGGGCCCGAGCGTCTGCAATCGGTGGCCGATTTCGCCGTTCAGGAAGTGGGGCGCACCTATGATGCCGACGATGCCAATCTCTGACCGCCCCGATCCGGCGCCGGCGGCGGATCCCTATCGCTGGGCGGCCGCCCGGCTGCAGGGCGGCCGGCTTGCCTTCGACCGCCCCGACGGTTTCGCCCGCGCGCTGGCCGACGGGTTCTTCTTCGTGCAGGCGCCGGCCGGGCTGTCGCTCGATGCCGGCGACGCCTTCGCCCGGGGCTTCTACCGGCCCCGGGCGAAGGGCGCCACGGCCGATCCCTATTGTGGCTATGCCGGCTGGACCGAAGACCGCCTGGCCCCGCGGGAGGGGTATTTCCTGCGCAAGGCCGATCAGGTCGAACAGTTCTTTCTGGAAAGCCGCTTCTGGGAGCAGGTGTTTCCCCCGGCATTGACCGGGCAGGCGGCGGCGATGCGGGGCTTTGCGCTCGACATCCTGCGCGCGGTGCTGGCCGGGATCGACCTGCCGCCGGATCTTTGGGAACGGGCCACCGGCGGCTGCCTGTCCGGCCGGGGCGTCTATCATCTGACCTTCAACCATTTCCGGCCACGGATCCGCGCCCGCGGGCTCAACATCCACAAGGATTCGGGTTGGGTGACGGTGCTGCGGTCGATAGAACCGGGGCTGGAGGTGCTGCGCGACGGCGTCTGGCTGCCGATCACCCCGCGGCCGGGCTGGTTCATCGTCAATTTCGGCTGCGCCATCGAAATCCTCACCCGCGACACCGCCACCCCGGTGGCCGCCGTGGCCCATCGCGTGGTGGAACAGCGGCCGCGGGCGGATGGCGGGCCCGACCGCTTCTCCTATGCGCTGTTCGTGGACAGCAGCCTGGATGCCGCCGTCAGCGACGGTCTCTATCGCTACGACCCGGCGGCGGGGCTGGTGCTGGCCGCGCGGTTCGAGGATTTCCTCGATCGCATCCTCCACGACACTTACGAGGAAGACACCCATGGCCTCTACGAGATGTGATCCGCCCCTCCGTCTTTTCCCGACCGTCGGGGCGGTGGGCGAGTCATGAGCCGCGAGGTCTGCAACGGCCCGGCGGCCGCGCCCGATGCGGGCCGCCGGGGTGGCGGGCTGATCCTGCCGCTTCTTGCCGTCACCGTCTTCTTCGTCGGCGCCACCGAATTCATGCTGTCGTCGATGCTGGCGCCGCTCGCCGATGCTTTCGACACCACGCCGGCCGGGGCGGCCTGGCTGATTTCGGGCTATGCGGTCGCCTATGCGATCGCGGCCCCCGTGTTCGGCTGGCTGTCGGATCGGGTGGATCGGGGGCGGCTGCTGCTGACCGGGCTGCTGCTGTTCGCGCTCGACGGGCTGGCCATCGTCCTTGCGCCCACGCTGGGGGTGGCGGTGGCGCTCCGCATCTTCGGCGGCATCGCCTCGGCGATCCTGATCCCCACTTCCTTTGCGCTGATCGCCGAGGTGATCCCCCATCACCGCCAGGCCGGCGCGATGGGGCTGGTGATGCTGGGCATGACCGCCGGTATCGCCTTCGGGCCGGCCATGGCCGGGATCGCCACCGATCTGATCGGCTGGGCCGCCCCCTTCGTGATCACCGCCGCCGGCTGTGCCGCCGCCTTCGTCATCGGCCAGAGATGGCTGCCCGGGCGTGCCTCGGCGATGCCGCGCCGGGCGGGCGGTGCCGGCTGGCTCTGGCTGCGCAACCCGTCGATCCTGCGTCCGCTGGTCGCCAAGGGCGCCTGGAACGGCACCGGGGTCGCGGCCTTCCTGCTCTCGGGCGAGGTGCTGCGGCTGCGCTATGGGTTCGGGCCCGCCGCAGTGGGTGTCACTGTCGCTGCTTTCGGGGTGGGGCTGGGGCTCGGCAACCTCTCGGCCGGCCGGCTGCGGCGGCTTTTCGGCCGCGAAGAGCTGGTTCTGGTTCTGGTGACCCTGGTCCTTGCCCTGGCGGTGACCCTGTTCATGGCCTGGTCGCTGCCGCTCTGGGCGGCGCTGCTGTGCCTGGCGGCCTGGGGGGCGGCGCTCGGCACCGGCGCGCCGGCGGCGACGGTGGTGCTGGCCACGCGTGCCGGGCCCGACAAGGGCATGGTGCTGGCGGTGGCCGAAACCCTGAACAATGTCGCGATCCTGGCCGCCGTGCCGCTCGCCACCGTCCGGCTGGCAGAGACGGGGCCGGCCGGGGCGATGGTCGTGCTGGCCGCGGGGCTCGGCCTCGGCCTTGTCCTGACGCTGGCCGACCTCCGGCGGCGCTGACCTCAGCCGGGCAGATCCGCCACCGCCGCGCCGATCCTCTGGATCGCCTGGTGCAGCACCTCGTCGGCGGCTGCGAAAGACAGGCGCAGATGGCCCGGGCTGCCGAAGGCGGCCCCCGGGACCAGGGCGACATGGGCCTCGTCAAGCAGCCACCGCGCCACGGCGCGATCATCGTCGAGCCTGGTGCCGCTGCGTGTGCGCCGCCCGATCAGCCCGTGGATGTCGGCGAAGGCATAAAAGGCGCCGTCGGGGGCCGGGCAGCTTATGCCGTCGATCGCGTCCAGCCCAGCGGTAACCAGCCGGCGGCGGCGGTCGAACACCGCCAGATGATCGGCCAGCACGGTCTGCGGGCCGTCGAGCGCCGCGGTCGCCGCCGCCTGCGACGGCGTGGCGGCGCCGGATGTGCTCTGGCTCTGCACGGCAGCCATGGCCTGGATCAGCGGCGCGGGGCCCGCCCCCCAGCCGATCCGCCAGCCGGTCATGGCATAGGCCTTGGAGACGCCGTTGACCGTCAGCACCCGATCCGCCAGATCGGGCGCCGCTTCGGCCATGGTCACGAAGCGGCGGCCGTCATAGATGATGTGTTCATAGATGTCGTCCGACAGCACCCAGACCTGCGGATGGTCGCGAAGAACCGCCGCCAGGGCCTTGAGATCGCTCATCGAATAGACCGCGCCGCAGGGATTGGACGGCGCGTTCAGGATCAGCCAGCGGGTGTTCGGGGTGATTGCGGCCGCGAGGGCCTCAGGGGTCAGCCGGAAGCCGTCTTCGGCCCACATGCGGGGGGAAACGACCCGCCCGCCGGCCAGCGCCACCTGGTCCAGATAGGATGTCCAGAACGGCGCCGGCACGATGACCTCCTGGCCCTCGTCCAGCGTCGCCATCAGCGCATTGTGGATCACCTGCTTGGCGCCCGAGCCGACGATGATGTTGGCGGGCGTCAGATCCAGCCGGTTGTCGCGGGCATGTTTGGCGATGATCGCCGCCTTCAGCGCGGCGGTACCGGTCAGCGGCGCATAGCGCGTGGCCCCCGCTTCCACCGCCGCCGCGGCCGCGGCCCGGATATGGGCCGGGGTCGGCAGGTCCGGCTCACCCGCCGCCAGCACGATCACATCCCCGCCCATCGCCTGCGCCCGGGCGCCGATCGCCAGAATCTCCGACACGCCGATCCCGCCCAGCCGCCGGGCGGCGCGAAAGCCGTAAGAAGCCTGTCCGGCCGCCCTGGTGGCGCCGGTGGTGTCGGTGATGGACATGTCGGGTCTCCGGACGAGAAGAGCGGTGGGTAAGAAAAAGGCGGGTGCCGTGTGGTGTGGCGACCCGCCTTGCCTGTGCGTCATGGGGGGCAGATCCCCCCCTCCTCAGATATCGAAGGTCACGCCCTGGGCGAGCGGCAGCGTGCTGCCATAGTTGATGGTGTTGGTCGCCCGGCGCATATAGGCCTTCCAGGCGTCGGAACCCGCCTCGCGGCCGCCGCCGGTTTCCTTTTCGCCGCCGAAGGCGCCGCCGATTTCGGCACCCGAGGGGCCGATATTGACGTTGGCGATGCCGCAATCGGATCCGGCGGCCGACAGGAAGCGTTCGGCATCGCGCAGGTCGTTGGTGAAGATCGACGAGGCGAGGCCCTGGGGCACGTCGTTCTGGGCGGCGATCGCCTCGGCCAGATCGTCATGGCGCATCACATACAGGATCGGCGCGAAGGTCTCGTGACGGACGATATCGGCCTGGGCCGGCATTTCGACCAGGGCCGGGCGGCGATACTGGCCCTGGCCCATCACCTCGACGACCTCGCCGCCATGGACGGTGCCGCCGGCGGCGCGGGCCGCTTCCAGTGCGGCATCCATCGCGCGGGCGGCATCGGCATCGATCAGCGGCCCGACCAGCACGCCGGCCTCGCGCGGGTCGCCCACCTTCACCGAGGCATAGGCGGCCTTCAGCCGGGTGATGAAGCCGTCATAGATCGAGCCATGCAGGAACAGGCGGCGCAGCGTGGTGCAGCGCTGGCCGGCGGTGCCCATGGCGGCAAAGGCGATGCCGCGCAGCGACAGTTCCAGATCGGCCGAGGGCTGCAGGATCGCGGCATTGTTGCCGCCCAGTTCCAGGATGGCGCGGCCGAAGCGTTCCGCGACCCTGGGGCCGACCTTGCGGCCCATGGCGGTGGAGCCGGTGGCCGAAATCACCGGCACCCGGCGATCGTCGACCAGCTTTTCGCCGATCCCGCGGCCGCCGATCAGCAGCGAGGCCAGCCCCGCCGGCACCTTGCCATGGCGCTTCGCCGCCTTTTCGAACAGGGCGGTCACCGCCAGCGCGGTCAGCAGGGTCTTTTCCGACGGCTTCCAGATCACCGGGTCGCCGCAGACGAAGGCGAGTGCGGCATTCCACGACCAGACCGCGACCGGGAAGTTGAAGGCGGTGATCACGCCCACCGGGCCGATCGGGTGCCAGGTTTCCATCATCCGGTGGTCCGGGCGCTCGGTGGCGATGGTCAGGCCGTGGAGCTGGCGCGACAGGCCGACCGCGAAGTCGCAGATGTCGATCATCTCCTGAACCTCGCCCAGCCCCTCGGCAGGCACCTTGCCGGCTTCCAGGGTCACCAGCCGGCCCAGATCTTCCTTGGCGGCGCGCAGCTCTTCGCCCAGCAGGGCGACCAGCCGGCCGCGCTCGGGCGCCGGCACCAGGCGCCAGGCCTTGAAGGCCTCTGCCGCGCCGGCGATCGCCGCCTCGGCCTCGGCCGGGGTGGTGTCGGTCAGCCGGGCGATCTCGGCACCGTCCAGCGGCGAGCGGGCGATGCGGTCGCCACCGGAAAGCCGCGCCGGGTCCACCCCCAGGCGGGCGAGGACGGCACGGGCATCGTCGGCAGGGCTGAGCCGGGTCTCGGTCTCGCGGGTCATGGCGCTCTGAACTCCTGGGTCGTGATCTTGTCCGGACGCGCCGGGCCGCCTCTTCAGGGCAGGTCGACCGGCGCAATGGGCTGGCGGCATCATAGGGCGGGGCGGGGCGGCAGGCACGTGGCATTCGTGCCTGCCGGGGGGCGCACCCGATCATTCCCAAAGGAAATGATGCCGTTAAAACAATAAATTGCGGGCGGGAACTCACGTTCCGACGTCAGAACCCGCCGCATCGGGCCGATGGCCACCCATCGGCCCAGCCGCCATTGAGGCGGCGGCCAAGGCCACGGTAGTGGCCGCCCGGCGAGGGACTAACAGACTCCGGCGGCCAAGGGCGCGGCAGCGCCCGCCCGGCGAGGGGCAAACAGACTCCGGCGGCGGCCAAGGCCACGGTAGTGGCCGCCCGGCGAGGGACTAACAGACTCCTTACGCCGCCGCGGTCATCTTGAAGATCCCCTGGGCATTGCTGCTGTCGAAGCCCAGATCCAGCCGCCGGCCGGCCTCGACCGCCAGTGTCTCGGGCAGGGGGTCGCGGGTGATGAACTCATAGAAGCTGCCGGGCACGATCCGGGTGACGATATTGCCCGACGCATCGCGGAACGGGCGTTCCACCTCGGCGGCGCGATAGGCGGTCTGGCGCACCCGGCCCGAGGCCGAGACCTCGACCTTGTCCTTGATTGGCCGGCCGGCGGCGCGTTCGGCCTCGGCCAGGGCATCGACATCGGCGACGCGGTCGGTGGCATGGTTGAAGGCGTTGCCCTCGGTCGCGATCCAGGCCATTTCCGCCGACTGCGCCTTCAGCGCCTCGTAATCGGCCAGCGCCGGCACGTCGTGCTGGCGGTCGAAACAGGCGACCAGCACCGGCAGCAGGGCGGTGGCGGTCACGATGTCCAGCGTGCCTTCCGCAGCCAGCCGGTCGAGGGCCGCCGCGGCGGCGGGCGTCAGCGGATCGCGCGAACTGCCGGTCACCCGCAGCACCGCGGCCTCGAAGTCGGGGCCGAAGCGTTCGGGGTGCAGTTCGCTCACGAAGAACTGGGCGATGTCTTCGGGCAGATCCTTCTGGGCATAGGACCGGCCGGTCATCTTCAGCCGGTCGAGCGGATAATGCCCGACCTGCGCATAGCCCAGCGGCTCCAGAATGCGGGTGATCGCGGCTTCCCCGGCCGGCAGGGCGCCCTGGCCGGCCATCGCCACCGTGCGCACCGCGCCGTGATCGTGGCAGAGCGTGCCGCCGGCCGCCACCCGTTCGGCCACATAGGCCGCTGCCGCCGGCACCCGGTCGATCAGATCGGCGAAGAGCAGCATGTTCAGCGCCTGGGCGATCACGGCGCGCGAGGCGCGGTCGCCGGTGGCGCCGGCCAGTGCCGGATGCACGACCATGGTGGTCATCAGGCCGTCGGTCCGCGCGGGGCCGGCGACGGAGGCGACGAGGCGGTGGAGCACGGTCGTGTCACGGGCGGTCATCTGCACACTCATTCCTGACGGGCCGGAAAGCCCAGGCGGGGGAGGTTTCGGAAATCGGGCCGCGGGGGGTGCCCGACGTCAGGGATCGTGCGATATTGGCGGCTGGTTTGGGAAACGATGAATAATGGGGAGGTCATGAGTTTTGGGAATGATCTGCCGTCGAAGCGCGGGCTCATCCCCTCGCTCGGCGCGCTTCTGGCTTTCGAGGCCGCCGCCCGGCATGAAAGCTTCACCCGGGCGGCCACCGAGCTGAACCTCACCCAGGGCGCCGTCAGCCGCCAGATCCGCCAGATCGAGGATCAGCTCGGCCTGGCGCTGTTCGTGCGCGTGCGCCAGCGGGTCACGCTCACCGATGCCGGCCGGCTCTATCTGGGCGATGTCCGCCGCGCCCTGGTCGATCTGGGCGAGGCGACCCACCGGGTGATGGCGCTGGCCGGCCGTGGCCGGATCCTGAACCTCGCCACGCTGCCCACCTTCGCCACCCGCTGGCTGGTGCCGCGGCTGCCGGATTTTTTCGCCCGCCATCCCGACATCTCGATCAACTTCTCGACCCGGCTGTCGCCCTTCGATTTCGCGGCCGACCCTTTCGATGCCGCGATCCATTACGGCCGCGCCGACTGGGCCGGCGCCACCGCCCACCATCTGATGCGCGAGGTGATCGTGCCGGTCGCAAGCCCCGTCTGGCGCGCCGCCCATGCCCCCGACCGCCTGGAAGATCTGGCCCGCCTGCCGCTGCTCCAGCAATCCACCCGCCCGGCCGCCTGGCCGGCCTGGTTCGCGGCCCAGGGGCTGGAGGCCCCGGAAACCGTGCGCGGCATGGTCTTCGAACAATTCGCGATGATCGCCCAGGCGGCCGCCTCGGGCCTCGGCGCCGCCCTGCTGCCCCGCCTGCTGATCGAAGACGACCTCGCCACCGGCCGCCTGGAGGTGCTGTTCGACCGCGCCATCGTCCCCGACGAGGCCTATTGGATCGTCATCCCCGACGCCAAGGCCGGCCAGCCGGCGGTGGAGGCGTTCCGGCGGTGGATTGTGGGGGCGGCGGGGCATTCCGAGGGCGGGTCGTAACAAATCGTGGACGGCCCTCGCATGCGGGATCTTCCCGCCCCACACTGATGTTGAACAAGGCGGGGACACATCCGCCCTGAATGAACAACGGAGCATCGAGCGCCATGATCAAGACGATGTTGGGAGCGGCCGGCACACCCGCGCTGGCGGTGGAGACCGTCCCGGCCCTGAGAGAGGTGCGGGTGGGGGAGGTGCTGGATGGGGTGGTGGAGATCGAAGGCGGCGTTGCCGCCCTGCATATCGCGCGGGTGACGCTGGATCTGGTGGTCAGGGCCCTGATCCATCCCGATCCGCGCCGGCAGCCGAAAGCTGAGGGGGAGGCGGGTGAGGGGGAGCACGCACCCGAGCCCCATCACGGGCTGATCATGATCGCTGCCGAGACCATCGCCACCGATCTGAGGCTCGATCCCGGCCAGCTGCTGGCCCTGCCGTTCGCGATCGAGATCCCGGCCCATGCGCCGCTGTCGCTGGGTGTGTCCACCGCCGGGCTGCGCACGCGGGTGGAGGTGGATGGTGCCCAGGACGGGGCCGATGGTGATGCCATCCGCATCCTGCCCGACCGCTGGACGGGTGCGGTGCTCGATGCCATGGAACATCTGGATTTCCGCCTGGCCGAGGCCGAGGTGGAGCATGTGCCGGGCGATCCCTGCCCCTTTTTCCAGACCTTCGTCTTCCGGCCGATGTCGCTGCGCGATCTGCGGGTGGAATGCATCGACCTCGCCTTCCGCCCCCGGGATCATGGCGTGCATGTCGACATGGTGGTCGACAATCGCGGCAGCCTGTTCACCGCCGCCCGCGAGGGCCGGGTCGGGCTCGATATCGACGACGAACTGCTCGACATGGGCACCGATGCCGTGGCCGATCTGCTGCGGGAGGAAATCGACCGGCTCAAAGGCCCGATCGTCGCCTGAGCAGGGCGGCTGCGATCCGGATTCGTGCGGTCTGCGAACATCGACCGCAGATCATGCACATCATCTTGACCACAGGTGGGTTCGACCGTGAGATGGGCGCATCCCTGGCCCATACGGAACCCCGCACCATGATCGACAAACAGGTCCCCGACCCCGCCGCCGCGGTGGCCGACATCCCCGACGGCGCCACCGTCCTGATCGGCGGCTTCGGCGAGGCCGGCAGCCCGATCGAGCTGATCCATGCGCTGATCGACCAGGGCGCTCGCGATCTGGTGGTGGTCAACAACAACACCGGCAATGGCCGGGTCGGTCTGGCGGCGCTGATCGGCGCCGGCCGGGTGCGCAGGATGATCTGCTCCTACCCGCGCTCGTCGAATTCCGAAACCTTCCCCGATCTGTACCGGGCGGGAAAGATCGAGCTGGAACTCGTCCCCCAGGGCACGCTGGCCGAGCGGATCCGCGCGGGCGGCGCCGGCATTCCCGCCTTCTTCACTGCCACCGGCGTCGGCACCGTGCTGGCCGAGGGCAAGGAGGTGCGCGAGATCCGCGGCCGCCGCTATGTGCTGGAAGAGGCGATCACCGCCGATTACGCCCTGGTGCGGGCCGAGCGCGCCGACCGGCTGGGCAATCTGGTCTACAACAAGGCGGCGCGCAATTTCGGCCCGATCATGTGCCAGGCGGCCCGGGTCGCCATCGTCCAGGTCCGCGAGATCGTCGCCGCCGGCGCCATCGATCCGGAACACGTCATCACCCCCGGCATCTTCGTCGACCGGGTGGTCGCCATCGCCGATCCGGCGCAGGAATCCGTGCTGGTCGCCCGGGGGGAGCAGTATCCATGACCATCGCCACCAGCACCTTCCCCCGCGGCATCTCCCGCGATGCCATGGCCCGCCGCGCGGCGCTGGACATCCCCGACGGCGCCGTGGTCAATCTGGGCATCGGCATTCCGGAACTGGTTGCGGGCCATGTGCCGGCCGGGCGCGAGGTGATCTATCACACCGAAAACGGCATTCTGGGCTTCGGCCCGCCGCCCCCGTCCGGGGCTGAAGATCCCGAGCTGATCAATGCCGGCAAGAAGCCGGTCACCCTGCTGCCGGGTGCCGCCTTCTTCCATCATGCCGACAGTTTCGCGATGATCCGCGGCGGCCATATCGACATCTGCATCCTGGGCGCCATGCAGGTTGCGGCCAATGGCGACCTCGCCAACTGGTCGACCGGGGCCGCCGATGCGGTGCCGGCGGTGGGCGGGGCGATGGATCTGGTGGCCGGGGTCCGCAAGGTCTTCGTCATCACCGAGCATGTCACCCGCGATGGTGCGCCCAAGCTGCTCGATGCCTGCACCTATCCGTTGACCGGCGCCGGGGTCGTCCACCGCATCTTCACCAATCTGGCGGTCATCGACGTGACACCCGCGGGCTTCCTGCTGCGCGAACATGCGCCGGACGTCTCCGTCGACACCATCCGCGCGCTCACCGGCGCGCCGCTGGCGCTGGCCGAGGATCTGCGGCCCATCATCTGATGGCGGTGCGGTAGGCGGCGACCAGCGCTGCCACCGCCCGGCCGCTCTGGCCCTCCCGGTCGCGGCTGTGCAGCACCACCGGCAGCCGCGGCAGGCGGGGCAGGCCCAGCCGTTTCCCCACATCCACCGCCCCCATCGGCACCATGCGCGGCGACAGGGCGGCGATGCCGAGCCCGGCGGTGACGGCGGCCGCGACCGCCGTCACGCCGCCGCCGGTGAAAACCTCGGTCCAGGCGATGCCCGCCTGATCCAGCAGCGCACCCGCCAGCACCCGCACGCCGCAGGGTTCGGGCATGGTCGCGATCGGCAGCGGCTCGCCCGGCCGGTGCTGCCAGCGGCCGGCGGCGAACCAGCCGAAGCGTTCCCGGGCGATGATCTCGCCATCGTCGCGGCCGTCCTGGAAACGCACGATCACCGTGTCGATCTCGCGCCGGTCGAAGCCGCGCAGCAGCTCGCCCGAAGATCCGATGCGGATGCCGATCGACAGCTGCGGATCCTCGGCATTCATCCGCGCGATCAGCAGCGGCAGTTCCGGCCCCGCAACATGGTCGCTGATGCCGATGGCCAGATGCCGCCGCGCGGGCGCCACCGCCGCACAGGCCCGGTCATGGGCGGCCAGCAGGGCGCGGGCCTGCTCCAGAAAGGCCAGGCCGCGGGCCGACAGTTCCACATGCCGTGGCGTGCGCTCGACCAGCCGGCAGCCAAGCCGCTCCTCCAGCCGTTTCAGCTTCAGGCTGATCGCCGACTGCGTGGTGCGCCCGGCTTCCGCGGCGCGGGTGAAGCTGCCGTAATCGGCGATGCGCACGAAGGCCTGAACGGCGTCGAGGTCGAGCGGGCGGTCGGCCATGCGGTCCTGTCATTTCAAATTGTCATTTCTGATATCGCAATTCATAGGATATCGAAATGATCGGGGCAGGGCTAGCCTTGGGGCCATCACCCCACATGATCAGGAGGCCACCCCATGCCGCTGGTTCACATCTCGCTGCGCTCAGGCAAGCCCGAGGCCTGGCGCCAGGCCATTTTCGACGGCGTCTATCAGGCCCTGCGCGACACCTTCGACGTGCCCGAGGACGATCAGTTCATGGCGATCCACGAGCACGAGCCCGCCAATTTCCGCTACGGCGCCCGGTGCTTCGGCATCGAGCGCAGCGACGACCTGGTCTATATCCAGCTGACGGTGAACAACACCCGCACCACCGACCAGAAAAAGGCGCTCTACCGCCGCATGGCCGGGCTTCTGGCCGAAAATCCGGGGCTCAGGCCCCAGGATGTGTTCATCAACCTGGTCGAGGTGCAGAAGGAGAACTGGTCCACCGGCAACGGCCTCGCCACCTTCATCTGAGGTGTCGAGGCGAACCTCATCCTGCCCCGGTGGTCCGCCCGACGACGAGCATTACAGCAGCAGCGTTGAGGGGGATTTTCCGGCGAGCCGATGGTGGCCCCGACATCCTTTGTCAGCCTTCTGTTGCGATTTGTCCAGGCGACAGTCCGCCCGACGTGCCATTGGCGGAGCAGAATCTGGAAGCCTGTCCGACCTTGCTTTCTGAAGACCTTGATGGTGATGCAGATCGCGCCGCCGGCCCGTTCGCGGGGCAGAGGCGCCCTCGGCGGAGGCCGGCTGGGCGAGGCGGAACTGTCAGGTGATTACCCTCTCTGTACAGGAAGGGCGGCGTCGCAATCCTGAACCTCCTCTGTATGACGAGGATGTGCCCATTGGCATCTATCATGGCATGACGTTTCCGGGCCTGGCTTTTATCTGCGGCATCATAGCCGCGCGGGCCGCAGGACTCTGTGGTCTCGATGCTCTGGTTGTTGACAATTACAGCGGACAGGCGGGCCTCATAGCATAGGACGTAGAAGATTGCGTTCATGATATCCTGCATCGGTCACCGATGCGGACGGCCTGTCCTGGGTGGGGCGACATGAACGGGCGCGGCCCTCTACCTCCTTTTTCGGCTTCGAGCCTGCCTCTGAGTATAAAGGTGAGGCGAACATGACGATCGACTTAAAGGCTGCGATCAGGAAGTGGGCGATCGACACGCTTCCCTACGATCATAGCGATGCCGATATTGCTGCCGAGTTCAAACGCAAAGGCGCCACCGAGTTGCTGATCATCTACCATAATTGGATGTCGCGGCACATCTTTGCAATGCCCAGGAAAGTGCACATATCGGCAGCCTATGAAGCCAACCCCACCACCACTCAGCGAAAGACCGATCTCGATGCATTAATAGAGAAAATCGAGAAGGGTAACGATTTAACCCCCCATTTGAGTACGCGTGTCAATATATCTCTGGACTCCTTAAGCAAAAAAATAAATAGACGAAAACATTTGGATCTAATGTTGATTGAATGGGAGGTTCACCATCTCCATATCTCCCAGAAAATGCGATCAGATGGTTTTGTTGAGCGAGGTAATCCGCTACTCTTTGCCGTATTTCATGTATTTGATGCTTACCTGATCGACGTGATGACTCATGACGATTTCAATCGTGACCACATCTTGGAAATCATGGTCCGGGAGTTTCCTGACGCTGGCCTGATCCATGAGTTGAAGGTAGGCCCCGGTGAGGAGATGCGAGGTTTGGTGAGAAGACACAATGAGAATGAACGTACCGTCTTGCGTAACGCAGGGATTAATACATTGGTGGAGATCGATGGCAAGGTCTACAAGCCGGCTGGCGGCATCACTGCGGCTGGGACATCAGTCCGTGCGTCCATGGCGGCGGACGCGGTCATACGGGCAACCGAACGTCTGGACGCGTCCCTGGTTAACGACCGTGCGCAGTTCCAGCGGCTCGCTCAGGATCACGGCCTCATCTGGCCTTCCGATCCGACTTTCGAGTTCGGCCTGCTGAAGCCAAGGGGACTGGCATTCAAGGAACTGTCAACCAACCTTGCGTTTATCATAGCATGAAATCAATATTGACGGTGCGATATCTCTCCTATCGATGGCAGGTAATTTAGCCAAATAGCTATCCAAACGGTCTGCCGCCCCTGTCGGCCCCCTGCGCCCATCCGCTCCACGCCCGGGGCGGGCGGCCCATCACCCGCTTGAAGGCGGTGCTGAAGGCGCTGTCCGACCAGTAGCCCAGATCGGGCGCGATCACCGAGACCGGGTCGCCGGTCGTCTCCAGCCGGTCGGCCGCCAGCAGCATGCGCCAGCGGGTCAGATATTCCATCGGCGTCTCGCCCGCGGTTTCGCGGAAGCGGGCGGCGAAGGCCGATCGCGACATGCCGGCCGCGGCGGCCAGGTCCTGCACCGTCCAGCGCCGGGCGGGATCGGCATGCATGGCGCCGATCGCCGCCGCCATCTGCGGATCCGCCAATGCAAAGAACCAGCCTGTGCGGGTGGGACCCGCCTCGGTCATGCACAGGCGCAGCGCCTGGACCAGCATCATATGGGCCAGATGGCGGGCGATCAGCTGGCTGCCGGGGCGGGGGGCGTGCAGCTCGTCGATCATCCGCTCCACCGCCCAGCGCAGCGCCTCGCGATCCGCCGGGGCATGAACATGCAACACCGGCGGCAGGCTCGCCAGCAGCAGCCGGGCGCGGCCGGCATCGACCGCAAACCGGCTGCCGACCAGGAACATGCCGCCGCCGCCGCCCAGCCGCACCACGCCCTGATCCCGCTGCACGGGGAAAATCTCTCTGGATGAAACCGGCGGCAGGGCCGGATCGCTCGCCAGGATGAACGACCGGCCGCTCGGCATCACGAAGCTCTCGCCGGTGTCGAGCCATAGCGGCCCGGGCAGACCGTCGACGACCAGCCAGCAACCGCCCCGGGTGATGGCATAGCATTTTATATAGCCCTGCTGGTCGTCGAAGCGCACGGCCCAGTCGCCGCCGGTATCGAAACCGGCCGAGACATAGCTCTTCGGGCGGAGCAGGGAGAGGATGTCGGAGAGCGGGTCCATCACGCGGCCTCTTGGGGGCTGGGATCGCCGCTTCGGGACGATCGCGAAGATATTATGGAGGCTGCAGCATGGATCGTCCATGGGGTCGGGCCTATCCTGCGGCCTCGGTGTTTTACCGATCCTGCAGCTTTGCGAGGTTGCCATGCATGTCTTCGTCACCGGTGCCACGGGCTTCGTCGGCACCGCGGTCGTCCGCGAACTCCTTGAGGCCGGTCATCGGGTCTCGGGCCTTGCCCGCTCTGATACCGCCGCCGCCGTACTCGCCGGGGCTGGCGTCACGCCGGTCCGTGGGGATCTCCGCGACACCGCCGGGCTTGCCGCGGCGGCGGGGGCGGCGGATGGGGTGATCCATGCCGGTTTCATCCACGACTTCACCGACTACGTCGCGAACTGCGAAATCGATCGTGCCGCGGTGCGGGCGCTCGGGGCGGCGCTGGCCGGCAGCGACCGGCCGCTGATCGTCACCTCGGGCATCGGCGTGCTGCCCCAGGGGCGGCTCTGCACCGAAGACGACGCCCCGCGTGCCGGATCGGGCGCCCTGCCGCGCGTCGCCTCGGAAGAGGCCGCCGCCGAGGCGCTGGCCGCCGGCGCCAGGGTCATGGTGCTGCGCCTGCCGCCCTCGGTCCATGGGGCCGGCGACCATGGTTTCGTGCCGATGCTGATCGACATCGCCCGCCAGCGCGGCGCCTCGGCCTGGATCGGTGACGGCGCCAATCTCTGGCCGGCGGTGGCGCGCGCCGATGCCGCCCGGCTCTATCGCCAGGCGCTGGAGGGGGGAGAGGCCGGCGCCCGCTATCACGCCGTCGCCGAACCGGGCATCGCCTTCCGCGACATCGCGACCGCGATCGGCGAGGGGCTGGGCCTGCCCCTGCGCTCGGTCACACCCGACGAGGCACCGGCCCATTTCGCCTGGTTCACCCATTTCGCCGCGATGGACGTGCCGGCCTCGGCCACGATCACCCGCGACAGCCTGGGCTGGGTGCCGACGGGGCCGGGGCTGCTTCACGACATCCGGACGGCGGGTTACTTCGCCCGATGATGAACGCGGTGCACAAGGGCAACCGTTGACGGACCGGGTCAGCCGGCCTCGCCGGCGACCCGGTCACCCAGCGCCATCAGCCTGTCCCGCGGCAGGTCGAGCGACGCGACCGCCAGGTTTTCCTTCAGATGGTCCAGGCTGGAGGTGCCCGGGATCAGCAGGATGTTGGGCGCGCGGGCCAGCAGCCAGGCGAGGGCCAGTTGCATCGGCGATACGCCCTGCGCCGCCGCCTCTTCGGCCAGCGCCGCCGATTGCAGGGGGGTGAAGCCGCCGAGCGGGAAGAAGGGGACCCAGGCGATGCCCTGATCCGCCAGACGGTCGACCAGCGCATCATCGGCGCGGTGGACGAGGTTATAGTGGTTCTGCACGCAGACCACCGGCGCGATCCGCTGTGCCTCGGCGACCTGGGCGGCGGTGACGTTGCTGAGCCCCAGATGGCGGATCAGTCCCTGGTCGCGCAGCCGGGCCAGTGCCGTGAACCGCTCTTCGATCGAGCCCTCTTCCGGCCCGGGGGTGTGGCCCTCGACGATTCTGAGATTGACCACATCCAGCACGTCGAGCTTCAGGTTGCGCAGATTGTCGTGCACCGCGCGCTCCAGCTCCGCCGGGGCCTGCGCCGGCAGCCAGGCGCCGTCACTGCCCCGGACGGCACCCACTTTGGTGACGATCACCAGGTCGTCCGGATAGGGATGCAGCGCCTCGCGGATCAGCTGGTTGGTGATGTGGGGCCCGTAGAAATCGCTGGTGTCGATATGGTTGACCCCGGCCTTCACGGCCGCCCGCAGCACCGCGATCGCTGCCGCCGGATCTTTGGGCGGGCCGAAGACGCCGGGCCCCGCCAGCTGCATGGCGCCATAACCCATGCGGTCGACCATGCGGTCGCCGAGCCTGAACGTGCCGGCCGTCTTGTGCGTCGTCATGATCGTTCCTCCGGGCTTCGCAGGCTGCGCTCGTCGGGGCAGGACGACCAGCCGGATCGGCCTGTTTTATCAGATGGCCGGCCCCGCCGACACCGGCGGCGATACTGGCACCGGCACCGGCACCGGCACCGCAATGGTGCAGTGAACCCCGTCGGGGCCCAGCGTGAAGCTGGTCTTCGCCTTCAGCTGATAGGGCAGGCCGCGTTCGATCAGCTCCCGCCCCTGGCCACCGCTCCCCTGGCCACCGCTCCCCTGGCCACTCCCGGGTGGGGCGGCGCCCGGCATGGTGATGCCCCGCTCCCGCCAGTCGACATGCAGCCAGGGGTCACCATTCCCGGGCATCGGCTCCAGCCACCACGAGATCTGCAACCGCCCTGCGGGCTGGGCCAGGGCGCCGTATTTGACCGCATTGGTCGCCAGTTCGTGCAGCGCCATCGCCAGCACCTGCACGGTGGAGGATCTGAGGCGCACCTCCGACGGCCCGGTCAGGGTCACCTGGCTGGCGGGGCCGCCCATCACCGCGATTTCGGCGCGGACCAGCTCGTCGAAGGCGACGCGATCGTGATCGCTCAGCCGCGACAGCAGGCCCTGCACCCGGGCCAGCGCGTCCAGCCGGTCGCGGAACCGGTGCTGGAAATCGCCCAGATCGGTGCTCGCCCGCGCGGTCTTGTCGGCGATCGAGCGGATGACGCCCATCAGATTGCGGGTGCGGTGCTGCAGCTCGGCCAGCAGCACCTTCTGGCGCTCCTGCCATTCCCGCTGGCCGGTCACGTCCATCATGGCGCCGACCATGCGCACCGGCCGGCCCTCGGCGTCATAGAAGAACCGCCCGCGCCCGGCGATCCAGTGCACCGAGCCATCGGGGTGCAGGGTGCGGAATTCGCTGACGAAATCGCTCCCGTCGGCCATTGCCTCGTGAAGGGCGGCCTCGGTCTCGCCGCGATCTTCGGGGTGGATGCGGCGCAGCCATGCCTCGTAGCTGGGCGTCACCTCGCCCACCGCATAGCCTTCCATCAGGTAATGCTCGTCCGACCAGTGGATCTGCCCGGTCTCAAGATCCCAGTCCCACAGCCCCAGCCGCGCCACCTTGACGGCGATGCCCAGCCGGTCGCTGCTGCTTTGCAGCGCGTCCTGAACCCGCCGCGCCTCGGTCGTGTCGTGGCTGATCCCGCCGATGAAGGCGATCCGGCCGGTGGCGTCGGGGATGGGGAAATCGGTGTTGCGCAGCCAGCGGATGCCGCCATCGCCGGGGCGGATCACCCGGTGGTCGAAGGTGACATGGTCGCCGCCGCGCACCCGGGCGATCATCGCCTCGGTCCGCGGCCGGTCTTCCGCCATCACCAGATCCAGCCAGCGCCGGTAATTATCCCCCGTCAGCGCCTGTTCGCGGCCAAGGCCGTAGATCGTCTCGAAGGCCGGGGACAGATAGACCCATTGCAGGCTGTCGGCATCGCGGATCCACAGAACATCGCGCGAGGCCTCGCCGAAGCGTAGCAGCCGCTCTTCGGTCGCGCGCAGCTTCTCCGCCGCCTGGCGCGGGGCGGTGACGTCGGTGCCCGACCCGAACCATTCGCTGACGGTGCCGTCGGGGGCAAGCAGCGGCGCCGCGCGCGACACCATATGGCCGATGTTGCCATCGGGCAGGCGGATGCGGTGTTCCAGCTCGAACACCGTGCGGCCGTCGATGGCGGCCTGAACGGCGCTCTGCACCATCTGCCGGTCCTCGGGCAGGACGAAGCGGTCCAACCAGTTGCGGTCGGGCCAGCTATGGTCCAGCGAGGTTCCGCCGGGTTCGGCGACATGCGGTGGCAGGCCGGTCTCCATCACCGACATTTGCTGCCAGTCCGGGCTGATCCGATAGACCGACCGGGCCGTCGCCATCACCAGGGCCTGAAAGCGCCGGCGGCTCTGGTCGATCTCGGCCTCGTGGCGCTTGCGCTCCGAAATGTCGTGGAACAGCACCGCGACCTGGTTGTCGCCGATCCGGAAGGCATAGACATTGTACCAGAAGCCCAGCGCATCGGCCCGATGCTCGAAACGCTCGGGCGTGCCGGTCAGGGCGATGCGGCCATAGATGTCGAACCAGTGCTGTTCGTGATCCGACGCCAGATCGCGCATCCGCCGGCCCACCGCATCCGACAGGCCGGTCTGGCGGGCGAAGGCGGCATTGGTTTCCAGAAACACATAATCGACCGGCTTTCCGTCCGCATCGAACAACATTTCGATGGTGCAGAAGCCTTCATCGATGGAATTGAACAGGGTGCGGTATTTATGGGCCTCGCCCTGCAACTCGGCCAGCCGCGCCATCGCCAGCGTCAGCCCCACCTGGCGGGCCAGCAGGTCCAGGAAGCGGCGATAGCCGTCGTCATAGGAAAGCCGCGGGCTCAGCCCGACCACCAGAAAGCCGGTGACCTTGTGTCCGTGGTGGTCGGTCGCCGCGGTCAGCGGCAGGATGACGGCGGATTGCGGCACCCCTGCCGTGGCGGAGGCGGCCGGCCAGGGGCCGGCGGCAAGCTCCGGCCCGGCCAGGTCGATCACCGCGCCCCGGCGCCCCGCCAGGGGCGCGGCAAGCGGCCAGGGCTGCGCCGCGCCGTGGGCATCCATCTCCCAGGGGGTGACGGCGGTTCCGGCGGCAAGCCCCGCGCAGCCGGTCAGCCTGGCGGTGCGCGTGTCGCCGTCCAGGCTGTAGAGCAGGGCAACGGCCAGGTCGCGCGGCTGGTCGTTCAGCACGCCGATGATCGCGGCGGCGGTCTGGGTCGCCCCCCGGGCGGCCCGGGTGCCGTCGCCCAGGGCGGCGAGCGCCGCCAGCCGCCGGTCGCTCAGCATCCGGCCGGTCTCGTCGCTGCAGATGCCGAACACCCCGGCGGTGCCGCCCCGGCCGTCGGGGATCGGGCTGCACGACAGGGCCATGCAGACCTCTTCCGCCACCCCGTCGCGGGTGACGACCATCTCCAGCCGGTCGCGCCGGATCGCGGTTCCGCCCGTCATGACTGCCGCCAGGGTGGCGCCGAGATCGGGCCAGGCGGCGCTGTCGGTCGTGGGCCGCTCATCCGACCCGTCCTCGTCCCCCCCATCCTCGTCCCCCCCGTCCTCGTCTACAGGGCGGCCGAACAGGGCAGGGTGGTACAGGCCCAGCAGCGGGATGCAGGCGTCGTTGTGGAAGCGGATCAGCTCCTTCCCCCACCAGATCAGCATCGGCTGGGGGGCGGCGAGCATGATCCCGATCGCAGAAATCAGGCCCTGCGGCCACCCGGCCTGGGGACCGATCGCGGTTGCCGACCAGTCGCCCGCATCGATCTGCGCCCGCATGTTGCCGTCGTTCGTCGGCGTCTGATGCCTCAGCGGCATATGCATCGCATGGGTCACCGCTCCTCGCTTTCATCGCCATCGGGCGTCTTCGCGCCCTGCGGCTGATCGGCAGTGCCGCGCCGCCGCCTTGCCTCTTCCAGCGCATCCGCCAGCTCATGAGCCAGCTGCCGCAGCCGCGGCGGAATCACCTCGGTCCGGCCGGGCGGCCGCGATCCCCGCAGGGGACCGGCATTGCCGTCGAGCCCGCCATTGCGCGGCCATCGCGCCCGGTCCTCGTCGCCCCGTGCCGGACCGCCATTTTTCTGATCGACCATAAACCCTCCTGGACCACCTGGCGGTGGCCATCCTGATACCCGCCACCCCGTACCCAGATCCCTCCGGGGGCCTCGCTTCAGTGCAGATAAAGCCGTCCGCGCCGGCGGAATTCGTCGTCCAGCGCCGCGTGCAGCCAGGCGGCCGGCTCCGGGCTTCCGGCCCGGCCGCTCCGGGCTTCGGTGATCGCCCGGCGCAGCGTCGCCTCCACCAGCCGTTCGGCCGCGCCCGGGTCGGGCAGCAGGGTGCGCGCCCGTTGCAGCAGGCCGGATACCACCGCTTCCAGGCTCTGCGCATCATCCATGCGGCCGTGCGAAGCGTCGTTTGTGCCGCCGTCGCGGTCGGGCTCCGGCGCGTCCCGCCCGTCCTCATACTGCCGGTGCAGATCGTCCAGCAGCGTGCGGGCGTGATGCGGCTTCTGATAGACCGGCTGGCCGGCAAAGCGGTCGGGGAAGACGTCGTTGTCATAGCCGGTCAGGAACACGAAGGGCACGCGCCCCAGGACCAGCGAATCCGCCACCGGGAACGAGGCCAGATCCCGGATCCTCACATCCAGAATCGCGACCTGCGCGGCCGCGACATGCCGGATCGCCTCGTCCATATCCGCAAACGGCCCCACGACCGTATCGCCGCAGCTGCGGATATCGTCCGACAGCGTCTCGGCCAGATAAAAATCATCCTCCAGCACCAGAACCTTCAGCGACGGCCGATCGATCCGCCGCTCCCCGTCGACCTCCCGGCCGCGCCGGCCGGCGCTCACCTGTACGGCGCTCACCTGTGCTCTGGGGGCCATTAACCGCCCCGGCTCAAGACCGGCGGCAGGCGGGGCGGGAGGTGTGGTCACGGGCGGGGCAGATGGCATGGTCGCTCTCCGATGGATCTGACTGTTCTCAGCCAGTCAATCGGCGAAGGCGCTGCGGGTTCCCGGATAGTTTGTGGGGGTGGGGCTTTTTCCGGTGGCTTTGCCTGGGGCGGGGGGCGGGCTACACTGAAACCAGAGCGCGAGCCATGGGGAGGCCGGTATGCAGATCAGAAGACAACCGGAGGGTCTGATCGCGAAAAGGCTATTGATTAGCCGATGCCGTTCAATCGATGATCTATTGTGGCTTGGTAGTCCAGGAACCGCCCATTGGTGCCGTGTTCCTCCTTCAAAGTGACGGAAAAGTATAAGGCGGTTAAAATAGGATGTCAGCGGGGAAGGTCTGTGCAGAATGCAATCTCAGGAGCGATTACGGCGGCGACCTATTAAAATAGTTGCGTTTGTCGATTGGAATTCTCAGGTCTTTGCGGCGAAGAGATCAAGATCTGAAGAGCCAACTGTCCAAAGGATATTGGAGCACGTACTGAGGTCAATAAAAAATAGTCTTGCCAATTTTATTTCAGATTTTCGGTTTGAGGTTCATTTGCGTCTCTATGGTGGTTGGCACAAAGGATTCGAACCGATGCCTCAACGAAGAGAATTGGCAAGAGTGACAGATGATTTTTTATATGGAATCTATGTACATCCGAATATCGTCATTCGTGGACTTGAGTACGGGGATACGGCCTTAGGTGCTTTGGAGAGAAGAAAAGTCATGAGTACTAATTCGCATTTTCCTGCAACTTGTCGCGACTATGGGCAGGGTAAATTGGGCGAGAAAATGGTCGATACAGCATTGGTTAGCGATCTCATATATTGTTCCGTAAATGGCGAGGACGATTCTTGGTTAACTGTTGTTGGTGAAGATATAGATTTAATGCCAGGTGTTTATACAGCTGAAGGTTTTTTAAGGAGTTCGCGGAGGAAAATTGCATATTTACGCAGTCGGAAAGATAATTATCTCAATTGCGCTGACATTTATAAATTCAACTAAGGAGGATATCCAATTATGAAAATTAGCGAAGCGGATCTCAGAGTTTTTGCGGATCTCGGTACCGATTTTCATGAAGTTCATAAAGATTCTGAAAATGTTCACTATCATTTTTTAATGTCTGCACAGAATACTGTAGTATCTCTACATGAGAATAGCGACGTAGTGCGCCTTTCGATAGCTGGCGAAGAGATTACATATCCGAATATCCGTGCGTTATTGGCATCGAAATATTTTGGTCATTTAAATTTGTGGGCGTCTAATCAGTCGGCAATCCTTCGCGATGTTGTACCGGCCCACCCCATACCAATTATGGGGGAAATGGATGAGCTTAAAGGAAATGTTAGTCGGATGGGTATCGAGGAGTTCGACACCTATTTGTTAACAGATAGGAATGCGCAGCTTGATGTAATCATACTGGATGGTCCGGCCGGGATAGGAAAGACAACTCAAATACATCAAATTTCGCTGAAAAGAGCGAGAAATTTCCGAACTCAACAGAATCGTTTGTTGCTTCATGTTGAAAGCACAGGGCGTGTTCTTCAGAATCTTGATGACTTAATCGCAGGTAGTTTACAGAAAATCCGTGCAAAGCCGACCTTTGACCAGTTGCGTGTTCTTGTCCGGCACGGGCTTGTTACCCTCGCAATAGATGGATTTGATGAGCTTGCTGATCCTAATGGCTATGAACTGGCGTGGGGGCAACTTCGTGACTTGCTTAAAGATGTAGAGGGGGCAGGCCAAGTAATTCTAGCGGGGAGAGAGACATTCGTATCCATAGGAAGAATGAAGAATGCTCTTCCTATATTAGATAATATTAATATAAATATTTGCCAGTATCGATTGCATGAAGTGGAGCCTCGCCATGCACGCAATTGGCTGCTAGAACAAGGACTGGAATATCCAGCCTTTGATAAAGAAGAGATGAATGGGATTTTCTCATCCGGATCTTATGCTCTTCGTCCTTTTTTTCTAAGCAGTATGGTAAAAGGGAATGTTATAGAGGATCTACAATCCGATCCGTCCGCAGATATTCTCTCATTTCTTGTAAATGCCCTTATCGATAGGGAAAAGGATAAATTTGGTGAAGATATCCGAAGGAGTATATCTTCTGATGAACTGGTTAAGTACATACAGGCTCTCTGCGAAGAAATTGCTCGTGATATGGCCGATAATCAATCGGAATCGCTTCCGGGCCAAACCTTGGAGTGGGCTGCAGGGGTCTGCATTCCGGAAGGGACTGATACAGAGGTAGCTCGGGTCTTGATTCATCGAGCGCAAAATTTGCCGTTCCTTAGCCCAGATAGAGACCGAAATACCGTTAAGTTCGCTCATCGTCAGTTCCTTGTCTTCTTCTTAGGCCTAAATGCCATAAAGTGTATTGCCGGCGATGAGTTTCCTAAATATTTGCGGAGAAATATTCTGGGCTCTGAATTTCTGGAGACTTTCCCAAAGGCGATACTGAGCTTGCCTGGAAGTGTTGTGCGAAACTTCCGGGATAATGCTTTGGGAAAATTGCCTCAGATGAACGCTTTGGATCGGAGTGCCGGAAATATATCCTCCCTAGTTCTAATATGTGGGTGCTACTATCCACCGAATGAAAAAATTTCCATAAAATACATATCGATGGATGAAATTTATTTATTTGGAACCGTACCTCCAGTTGATTTCGAGAATGTTAGCATCAGTATATTAAATGCATATAAGGCAGATCTGGGTGCGGTGAATTTTTCCGGAGAGAATAGCATCGTTACGCTAAGGATGGACCCGTTGACCCGGTTGCCGCCGAAATTTCTGCTTCCGTCATGGCTTGAATTTGAAGGAAAGACCTTTAAAAGCAAGCCTGAAATCCAGTCTTTCTTATTCGGTACAGAAAATTCAGAGGAATCTGACAAGGTCGATTTCCCATTCGACCGGGATCTTCTGGACCGAATTTTGAGATATCGTCCCTTTTGGCTCAGGGAGGATCTCGAAACGGTCGAGCCCGTCGGCAGAAACATTATTGAGCATCGAGATTGGAGCAAGGCACGTCAATGGCTGAGTGACAAGGGATTGCTTAGGATTGAAGAGCGATATCCGGCCTCAGGGCGATCTTCTGCTTTTATTCACTTCCGCATTGGGAAGGATGACTTAAAAAGATAATAGGACTGTGGGGATAGCAGCTGGTCGACGACAAAACTTCATGGCGCCGCACACCCACCGCGGCTCATTGCGCAGTCTGTCGATCGACTTATATCCTGAGATGGAGATTGACACGTGTGGAGGCTGACATGCAGATCCGAAAACAACCCGATGGTCTGGCCGTCACTCTGTCTGACGACGTGGTGGCGCAGCTCGGTCTCAAGGAGGGCGATACTCTCGAAGCACGTGTAACTGCCTCTGGTGCCGTCGAACTCACGCGGCGGGCAAACCGGGAGAAGGCAATCGAGCGGTTGCGGGCATTTCGCGGGCTGTTGCCTGACGGATTCGTCTTTGATCGGGAGGAGGCGAATGCCCGGTAGCTTCTTCGATACGAACACGCTGATTTACCTGCTTTCCAGTGATGTCGCGAAAGTCAGTCGTGTCGAGGAACTTCTGAAAGGCGGCGGCACCATAAGCGTCCAGGTTCTGAATGAGCTTACGAACGTGATGCGACGTAAGCTGAAAATGAAGTGGCCGGCGGTTGATATGTTTCTGGCCAATCTGCGTGAGACGCTTGATGTGGTGCCCCTGACAGTGGAGGTCCACGCCAAAGGGCTGATGATCAGCCGACGGTATGGGTTCTCCATCTATGATTCCATGATTCTTGCGACTGCTGTGATATCTCAATGTACTGTCGTGTGGTCGGAAGACATGCAGGACGGATTTGAAGTAGCCCCAGGCTTGAATATTTGTAATCCGTTCAGTCGGGCGTGAGAGATCATGCCCGTGACCGTATGACCGTGACCCCGGAATGCCATCGCCACATAGAAACGTGAATAAGGACCGTAGGCGGGTTAATTCTCTCCCACCCCCTTCCCAAAATCCGTCTCCGCCGCCTCCCGCAGCGCATCCGCCGCATGCTCCGGTGACGGTGCCGCCTCGTCGGGCAAGGGGGTGGTAGCGGAAAGGGCGCGGGCGACGACGGTCATGTAGATGCGTTCCACCTCCTGCGGCAGCGGGCGGACTTCCGTGCCGGTGACGCAGTAGCGGGAGAGCAGGAATTCGCGGGCGCCCATCAGCATATAGGCCATGGGTTCCAGATCGGCGTCGGTATAGCCGGGCAGTTCGCCCGCGGCATGGGCGCGGCGCAGGGCGCGGACATAGCCTTCGGCCAGGTGGTCATAGAATTCGCGGTGGGCTTCGGGGGCGAAGAATTCGGCCTCGTTGGTCAGGCGGTGCAGATGCGGGTGGGTGGAGAGATAGGCGAAATTGGCCTCCAGGCCCACGCGTTCGCGTTCCAGCACCGTGCGGGTGTGGCGGGTGCGCCGGCGGATGAAGTCCAGCATCCGCCGGCCCAGCGTCGGCAGCAGGCTGTCGAACAGGGCCTGACGGTTTTCGAAATGCAGATAGACCGAGCCATGGGCGATGCCGGCCTCTTCGGCCACCCGGGCGATCGAGGTCTTGTCGTAACCTTTCTCGCCGATGGTCCGGGCGGCCGCCTGGATGATCGCCTCGCGCACCTGTTCCGCGCGCTCGTTGCGTCTGCGCCCCGCCATGAATTCCGTCCTTCGGTTGACTGTGCGGTCGTGGACGGCCGGTCAGGTCTTGTCCTGGACTGCGTCCGCCACCATCCTGCGGATCAGATGTTTCTGGATCTTGCCCGACGCGGTGCGCGGGAAATCCTCGACCCATTCGATCCGTTCAGGAAGTTTTTGCCGCGCCAGCCCCCGCGATGCAACAAAATCGGCGATCGCCTCGCGATCCGGCAGGGCGGTGCCGTCATGTTCCGCATTGCGGGCCGCATCGGTCGGGATCAGCCAGGCGCAGACACCCTCGCCCAGCCGGGCATGGGGCATGGCGACCACCGCAGCTTCGCGCACCAGCGGGTGTTCGTGCAGCGCGTCCTCGATCTCCTTGGCAGACAGGTTCTCGCCGCCGCGGATGATCAGATCCTTCTTGCGGCCGGTGATCACCACCTGGCCCGCGGCCGAGACCGTGCCGAGGTCGCCGGTTTTGAAATAGCCCTCGGCATCGAAGGCCTCGGCCGTGGCGTCCGGGTCGGTATAGCCGCGGAACAGCGCCGGGCCGCGGGCCAGGATCTCGCCCTCCGCCCCCGGCGGCAGGGTGCGGCCGGCATCGTCGACCACCTTCACCTCCCAGCCCGTCACCGCGCCATCGGTGACCGCGGCGGCTTCGGCCGAGGCCGGGTCGGTGCCGGGATAGCCCTGGGTGATCATCGGGCATTCGCTCGACCCATAGACCCGGAAGGCGGCAAGCCCGGGCAGGGCGGCGCGGGCGCGGCGCACCACTTCGGGCGGCACCGCCGCACCGCCGCAGGCGAAGATCTTCAGGCTGGCGGCCACCGGCGGCCGCCCGGCGGCGCGGGCGCTTTCCGCGGCCTGGGTCAGCTCCTGCAGGAAGGGGGTCGCGCCGATCATCACCGACACGCCATGGTCTTCAATCAGATCCAGCGCCCTACTGCCGTCCCAGCGCTCCATGAACACCGTGGTGGTGCCGTGATAGAAGGGCAGCTCCATCCCGTAGGAATAGCCGGTGACGTGGGTCACGGGCGAGGGCATCAGGATCACCTGGCCCGCCCGGACATCCCAGGCGGCCATGGAATTCAGCAGCGCCCGCTGCGAGGTCTCGTGGGCATAGAGCACGCCCTTGGGCCGGCCGGTGGTGCCCGAGGTGTACATCACCATCTTCAGCGCCGAGGCATCGGGCGGGGTGAAATCGTCGCCGAAATCCACGGCGCCGTCGTCTTCGGCTCCGCCCCAATCCTCCCAGCTATCGCAGCCGGCCGCCCGGCCGCGCACGGTGATGACGGTGCGCAGATGCGCCAGGCCGGGCTTCAGCCCCTGCGCCATGGCGGCATAATCGAAGCGTCGCCACTCCGCCGGCAGAAACAGCAGCCGCGACCGGGCATCACCCAGGATGAAGCCCACCTCGCGATCGCGATAGATCGGCACGATCGGGTTGATCACCCAGGCACCCAGCGTGCAGGCGAGGTTCAGCACCACCGCCTCTTCCCAGTTGGGCAGCTGGAAACTGACCACATCGCCGGGCTTCAGCCCCGCCTGGCGCATCCGCCGCGCCAGCTTCACCGCCCGGGTCAGGGCCTGGCCACAGGTCAGGCTGCCGGTTTCGGTGCGCACCGCGATCCGGTCGGGCGTCTGGCGGGCGCGGTCGCGGGCATCATCGGCCAGGGTGCGCCCGCTCCATTCCCCCGCCGCCCGGCGCAGCCGGGTCTCGTCCGGGGTGTAGCGCAGGCGAAAGCCGCTCGGGTCGTCGACAAGGATGCTGGACATGGGGTGCGGGGTCCTCGAAGGCGGAAGCGGGGGCAAACTCAAACGGCGAGGTAGCGGGTTTTAAGGCTGGGATCGGCATCGAATTCCGCCCAGCTGCCCGAATACACCAGCTGGCCGCTGTCGATCAGATGCACCTGGTCGGTCACCGCGCGGGCGAAGGAGAGGTTCTGTTCGGTCACCAGCACCGTCAGCCCGTGATCGCGGTGCAGGCGGCGGATTTCGGCCGCCATCTGGTCCACGATCACCGGGGCCAGCCCCTCCACCGGCTCGTCCAGCAGCAGCAGGCGCGGCCGGGCGATCACGCCGCGGGCCACCGCCACCATCTGCTGCTGCCCCCCTGAGAGCGCATAGCCGGCGCGGGCCGCGAAGGGCACCAGCGCCGGGAACAGCGCCCAGATCTCGTCCATGGTCATCGGCTTCACGCCCGGGCGGGCGGCATGCGCCCCCAGCGCGATGTTCTCGGCCACCGTGATATGCGGGAAGATCCGGCGGTCTTCGGGCACCAGCATCAGCCCGGCCCGGGCGCGGGCATCGGGCGCGAGGGGGGCGATATCCCGGCCGCCGAGCAGGATCCGCCCGGCGGTGACCCGCGGCCCGGCATTCAGGATGGTCTTGAGCAGGGTGGATTTGCCGGCGCCGTTGCGGCCGAGCAGGGCGACGGCCGAGCCCTCGGTGATGGCGAGGTCGATGCCGTGCAGCACCGCGGCATCGCCATAGCCGGAATGAAGCGCCTCGATGCGCAGAAGCGGGTCAGCCATGGCCCAGATAGACCTCCTTGACGGTCGGGTCGTCGCGCACCGCGGCCGGTTCGCCGCTGGCGATGACCCGGCCGTGATGCAGCACGGTCAGCCTTTGGGCAAGGCCGAAGACCACGCCCATGTCATGTTCGGTGAGCAGGAAGGCGAGGCCGTGGGCACGCCGGGTTTCGTCGATCAGCTCGGCCGCCGCCGTGCGGTCGCCCGGCGACATGCCGGCGGTCGGCTCGTCGAGCATGATCAGCTTGGGCCGCAGCGCCAGGCTCATCGCCAGTTCCAGCCGCTTCTTGTCGCCATGGGAGAGCAGCTTCGCCGGATCGTCGGCGCGCGGCCCCAGCCCCAGCCCGTCGAGCAGCCGGCGGACCTCGGCCAGCGTGCCCTGGCGGGGGCTGATCCGGAAGGTGAGCGCGATGCCGCCCCGGGCGCGGCGCTCGCGCGCCTCCACCGCCACGATCAGGTTCTCGGCCGTGGTCATCTCGCCGAAGATCCGCGCCACCTGGAAGGACCGGCCGACGCCGCGGCGCCCCCGCTGCCAGCCGGCAAGCCTGGTGACGTTGCCGTCGTCGAAGCGGATCTCGCCGCCATCGACCGGAAACTCGCCCGAGACCGCCTTGAACAGCGTGGTCTTGCCGGCGCCGTTGGGGCCGATCACCACATGGGCCTCGCCCGGCGCCACATCGATCGAGACATCGTACAGCACCTGGGTCTTGCCGTAGAACTTCACCAGGCCGCGGGCCGCAAGCAGCGGCGCGGACGATGCCGAGGGTGAGGGGGCGGACAGGCTCATGGCGTCTGCTCCTGCGGGCGGGTGGTCGATGCGACGGGTCTGGCGGGTGTGGCTGCGGCAGGCCGCGCGCGCAGCTTCATCACCAGCCCCATCACGCCGCCGGGGATGGCCAGCACCACCGCCAGCAGCATCAGCCCGGTGGTGATGTCGGCGATGCCATGCATGGTGCGGGTGGCGTATTCGACCGCGCCGAACAGGATCGCGCCGATGGCGGGCCCCCAGAAGCTGGCGGCACCGCCCAGCAGGGCATAGAGCACCGGTTTGGTGGACATGCTCCAATGGGCGAGTTCGGGGGTGACGATCTGCATCCAGGGCGCACTCACCGCGCCGGCGAAGGCGCTGGCGGCGCCCGAAATGGCAAAGGCGGCCAGGCGGTGGCGGTCGACATCAAGGCCGAGGAAGGCCGCCCGCACGGGGTCCTGCCGGATCGCCCGGAAGCTGCGGCCCAGCACGCCATGCCCCGCCCACCAGAGCAGGGCCGAGGCCAGGCCGCAGGCGACCAGCATGAACCAGTAATAGGCATCGCCCTGCGTCAGATCGATGGTGGCGATGCCAAGCTCGATCTTGGGGCGATAGATGCCGGTCAGCCCGTCATTGCGGCCCAGCCAGTCGGTCTTGGTGATCAGCACATGGACCAGTTCGGCGAAGGCGAGCGTCAGGACGGCGAAGTAGATCCCGCCCGAGCGGCGCAGCGCCACGATGCCGAAGACGATCGCCGCCAGCGCCCCCAGCCCGGTGGACAGGCCGAGCCACATCAGGAACGGCCCGCCCCCGGCCTGCTGCGGCCCTGCCGCCATGGCATAGGCGCCGATGGCGAAGAACATCGCCTGGCCGAAGGACAGCAGGCCGATGGTGCTGAACAGCAGGTTCCAGGCCTGGGCGAACACGATGTTGACCAGCGTCAGCCCCGCCAGGAACACCAGCCCCTGATTGAGCAGCGCGGGCGCCAGGGCGAAGAGGATCAGGCCCACCGCCAGCGGCCAGAGCGCCAGAAGGGGAGAGGTCCGGGTCGCAAGCGTCATCATGCCACCTGTGCGCGTCCCATCAGCCCCTGCGGCCGGATCAGCAGCACGGCGGCCAGGGCGACGAAGAAGAGGATGCCGGGATAATCCGGCAGGAAGACGGTGCCGAAGCTTTCGATCAGCCCCAGCATCACGGCGGCGATCGCAGCACCCCGAATGCTGCCCATGCCGCCGACGATGATCACCCCGAAGGCCTGGAGCAGGAACACGCCGGCCAGGCTGGGCGACAGGCTCTGATTGGCGGCGAGCAGCCCGCCGGCAAGGCCCGCCAGGCCGAAGGCGATCACCACCGTGATCATCAGCACCCGGCCGACGCGGATGCCCAGCAGCTTCGCCATCCAGCTGTCCATGGCGACCGCCCAGATCAGCTTGCCGAAGGTCGTCCGCTCCATCAGCAGGTCGAGCCCGATGAAGGCGAGCAGGCCGCAGGCCACCACGAACAGCGCGAATTCGGGCATGATCGCATCGCCCAGGAACACGGCACCGCCCAGCTCGTCGGGCGTCGGCACCGACATGAAGTTCAGCCCCCAGATCAGCTTGACCGCGCCGTCGCAGACCAGCAGCAGGGCGTAGGTGGCGATCAGCACATAGGCGTCCTCAACCCCGCGCAGCCGCCGGAAAATGGCGAGATCGGCCAGCACCCCCAGCACGGCCACCGCCATGCCCGATGCCAGCGCCACCACGAGATACAGCCAGAGCGGCACGCCGCCAACGCCTGCCAGCTGCAGCAGGGTGAAGGCGATATAGGCGCCGATCATGAAGAACCCGCCATGGGCGAAGTTCAGGATGTGCAGGATGCCGAAGATCAGCGTCAGCCCCGCCGCCACCAGAAAGGTCGCGGCCGCCCAGGCCATGCCGTTGAACAGGATCAGCGCCAGATCGGCGAACGTCATCATCGCCTCCGTAAGACCGCATCGGGGTGCGGAAGGTCGGGGTGGTCGGGGTGGCGGGTGGAAAGGTGGATCCCCGCCTGCGCGGGGATGACGGGATCGGTTTTCGTTGCCGCCGCTCGTCGGCCGGCCTGCCGCGGATCCGACGGCGGATCGCTGATCAGAAAGAAAATGCCGTCATCCCCGCGCAGGCGGGGATCCACCTTCTTCTCTGCCGCGAAAACCGCCGCCCTGGTCTCTCGAAAAAAAAGTGCAGCCACCGGGGAGGGGGTGCGGCCGGTCACCGGGGAGGCGCGATCGTCGTGGCCGCGCCCCGGTGGCTGCAAGTCGAGAGACGGTCAGAGAGACTTCAGTTCAAGCTTCTGTCCCGGCCGTGCCGGTTCCACCACGCTGTCACCCGGCACCGAGACGAAGTCGGTGACCGCGAAGCCGTCGGGGTTGTCGGCCTTGGGGCTGATGCGGATGATCTCGACGCTCTTGATCGCCTGGTTGTCCTCGGCGCGCAGCGTGCGCTTGCCGGTGGCGCTGTCGAAGGTCAGGCCCTTCAGCGCGGCGATGATCGCATCGGCCTTGGTCTCGCCGCCGGTCTTCTCAAGTGCCGCCTTGTAGGCATAGACCGCCGCATGGGCTTCCGCCGCCCAGCCCATCGGATACTTGTTGCCGGTGCGCTGAACATAGGCATCGTAGAGATGCTTCGACATCGGGTTGTCGGTGTTGCCGTTGAAGTACCAGTGGGTGCCGGTCCAGGTATCCGGGGTCTGGTCCTTCATCGCCAGCGGCACCAGGAATTCATTGGCCGAATCGACCAGCACCTTGGTCTTTTCGAACAGGCCGAAGGGCTTCGCCTGCTGGAACAGGGTCACCGCATCGCCGCCATAGGCCGAGGTATACAGCCCCTCGAAGGGCTGGCGCACCGCGGCGGCGATGAAGTTCTTATAATCGCCCGCGCCATAGGGCACCAGGATCGGCCGCTGGATGTCGGGCTGTTTGCCGGTGACCTGGGGGAAGACGTTCAGCATCGCATCCACGAAGATCGCCCAGGTGGTGCGGCCATATTCATGGTCGGGGATGATGCCGCCCCAGCTGGTGACGTTGGGGTAGCGCTCGGCGATCAGCCGGATCAGGCCGTACTGGCGCGAATAGGGGCTGTCGCCCACCCGGAAGACATTGGGGCTGTAATTCTCGTGGTTCAGCTTTTCGGTGCCGGCGCCGCAGGTCAGCACCGTGCCGCCGGCCGCCTGCATCAGCGGGCCCATGGCCAGCGCCACCGCCGAGGAGATGGTGCCGAGCTGCAGGTTGACGCCCTGGCCCAGCAGTTCGCGCGCCGCCACCGTCGCGGCGGCCGGGTTGGCCTTGCTGTCGCGGATTTCCAGTGCCAGCGGCCGGCCGTTCACGCCGCCATCGGCATTGATCTTCTCGACCGCGATTTCGGCGCCATGGCGCACGAAGCTGCCGATCATTTCCTGTGCGCCCGACAGCGGCGTCACCAGGCCCAGCGTGATGGGGTTGTCGGCGGCACGGGCGCCGGGGATCCACAGCCGGCTCATCGGCGCGATCGCGGCCGCGGCGGCTGTCGTCTTCAGCAGGGGGCGCCGGCTGAATTTCGGGCCCTTGAAGCTCTGGGTCATCTCTGTCTCCTCCCTGGGCATGGCGCGGTTCTGGTTGGTGTCCCGTGGGGCACGGGCCGCGCCTTCATGCCTCATCCATGCGATGGGTGCAGATCGTGTCGGTCGTGTTCGGGTGCCCCGGCAAGCTGCCGGCGCAGGTCGGTCTTCAGCACCTTGCCCAGCGGGTTGCGGGGCAGCGCATCGGTGAGGAAGACCCGTCTCGGGATCTCGTAATCGGCCAGCACCGCCGCGGCGGCCGCTTGCAGCCGAGCGATGAAGTCTTCATCAGTTTCGATGTCTTCGGTTGTGCCAGGGTCTTCGGTTGTGTCAGGCGCCGTGCGCACCACCACCGCCGCGACATCCTCGCCAAGCCGTGGATGGGGCAGGGCGATCACCGCCGCCTCGAACACGCCGGGGATGCGGTGCAGCACGTCTTCCACCCGCCGGGCGGCGATCTTCAGCCCGCCGCGGACGATCACATCCTTCAGCCGGTCCAGGTGATGGAGATGGCCGTCGGCATCGATCCGCCCCCAATCGCCGGTGCGGACCCAGCCATCCCTGATCGTCTCCGCCGTCGCCTCGGGCGCGTCGCGATAGCCGGTCATGTTGGCCGGGCTCAGGATTTCGATCTCGCCGGCTTCCCCAGCCGGCAGCGCGCGGCCGTCGGCATCGGTGATCCGCACCCGGCAGAGCGGCATGGGCCGACCGACCGAGCCGGGCCTGGCCATCACCTCGTCGGGCAGCAGCATGGTGCCGGTTGGGCCCGTCTCGGTCATGCCATAATTCTGGCGCTGCTCGACCGCCGGGAACCGCCGGGCCAGTGCCGCCACCGCCTCCTGCGGCATGGCGGCCCCGCCGTAATTCCAGAGGCGGATGCTCGACAGATCGGGGGCGTCGCCGCCCGCCCGCGCCAGCGCATCCAGCAGATAGAGAAAGCCCGATGGCACCGAGAGCAGCACCGTGCTGCGCCGGGTCGCGATCCGCTCCAGGATGCGCGCCGCGTCGAAGGCGGGCTCCACGATCATCGCAGCGCCCGCCCAGAGCGCGGCGAGCGGGTTGAAATGCACGCCCGAACTGGTGAAGAACGGCACCGCATGATGATGCCGGTCATCCGGCGTCAGCCCCAGCGCCGTGCCGAAGATCGCCCCCGTGGCCACGGCAGAGCGGTGGCTGTGCTCCACCGCCTTGGGCCGGCCGGTGGTGCCCGAGGTGAAGATCAGATCGGCGACCGCCTCGGGCGCCACTTCGGGCAGCGGCGTGCCGGCAGCGCCCGTGGCCGTCAGCGCGGCGAGCCCCGCGCCCAGGTCGATGCAGCGGGCAGCACCGCCCGCCCGTGTGATCGCGGCGGCAAGCCGCGCCATCAGCCCCGGTTCGGCAAAGGCGATCTTCAGCCGGCCAAGGGCGATGGCGTGGTCCAGATCCTCGTCGCCATAGCGCGGGTTGATCGGCACCAGAACCGCGCCGGCCAGGGCCGCGGCATACTGCACCAGATGGGCCTCGGTGACGGCGGTGTTGCCGGCCAGCACGCCGACGCCGTCACCCGGCCCGACCCCCGCCGCCACCAGCGCCCGGGCCAGCCGCTCCGCCCCCGCCGCCATGGCGGCGAAGCTGGTGACGGCCAGCCCGTCCGCCTCTGCCGGGTACAGTCGCGAGGGGGCGATCAGCATGGGCGCCGCGCCATGTTCCGCCGCCCGCGCCCGCAGAAGACGGCCGAGCGTGCCCGTCTCCGCAATCCTGCGGGCGAGATCGGCTTCAAGCGGTCCCTGGGGCGTGGGGGCGGCCATGGCGGTTCCCTCTGGTGAGCTTATCGACCCGTGAGCTTATCGCCCGGTGAAGGCCGGCTTGCGCTTCTCGCGGAAGGCCGCGACCGCCTCGCGATGGTCCTCGGTCAGGTTCGACATGCTCTCGTACCCGATGCAGGCATCCATCATCGAATGGGCCAGCTGCTTCAGCGCGATATTGGTCGCGGTCTTGGTCCAGCGGATCGCCTTGGTGGCGCCCCCGGCCAGCCGGTCGGCCAGGGCATAGACCTCGTCGTCGAGCCGCTCGGGGGCGACCGCGCGGTTGATCAGCCCGATCCGTGCCGCTTCGGGGGCGGTCAGCAGGTCGCCGGTCAGCAGGAATTCCTTGGCGCGGGCAAAGCCGATCAGCTGCGGCCAGATCACCGCGCCGCCATCGCCCGCGACCAGCCCCACCGACACATGCGGGTCGCCGATCTTCGCCTTGTCCGAGGCGATGATGATGTCGCACATCAGTGCGATGGTCGCACCCAGCCCGGTGGCATGGCCGTTCAGCCGGCAGATCAGCGGCTTTTCAAGGTCCAGCTGGCTGAACACGATGCGTTTGGCCTCAAGCCCGGTGCGCTCGAACTCGCCGGGCACATCGATATGTTCCTGCATCCAGTTGATGTCGCCACCGGCGCAGAAGGCGCGGCCGGCGCCGGTCAGCACCACCACATCGCTGTCGGGATCCATGGCGAGGTCGGTGAACAGACGCGAGAATTCCTCGTGCAGCCGGGCGTTGACCGCATTCATCGCCTCGGGGCGATTGATGGTTGCGGTCAGCACGCGGTTGCGGCGTTCGAAGGTGAAGCACTGATAGTCGCGGAATTCGAAGGCGCCGGGTTCGGTGGTCACGGGGTGGGTTTCCTCTCAGGCGGGGCGGTTCGTCTGCCGCCCTTGGGTGATGTCTTCAACGTTTCTGGCGATCAGGCGATCAGGCGGCGTTGCTCTGCTCGGTGGTGGCGATGAAGCGGTCCAGATGCAGGTCGTTGCCGCCCATGCCGGCGGCGATCACTTTCAGGCGCTTGAAGCCGTGGCCGACGATCATCTCGTCAGTCATGCCGATGCCGCCATGCAGCTGGATCGCCTCGCGCCCCACATGCATCGCCAGTTCCGCGACATGCAGCCGGGCGGCCGACACCGCGCGGGCGCGGGCGAGCACGTCGTCCTCGGCCAGCGCGACCGTCGCCATGATCACCATCGACCGCGCCTCTTCGCAGGCGATATGGATATCGGCCATGCGGTGCTGCAGCGCCTGGAACCGGCCGATTTCCTGGCCGAACTGGCGGCGGGTACGCAGATGCTCCAGCGTCGCCGCCTTCAGCCGCTCCATCACCCCCAGTGCTTCGGCCAGTTCGGCCGCGATGGCGCGGTCGATCAGGGCGGCCAGGATGGCATCCGCCTCGGCGGCCAGCAGGGCGACCGCCGGCACCTCCGTGCCCTCGAACGCGATCTCGGCCGCGGTCATGCCGTCGAGTGTCGGATAGCCGGTGCGGGTGATCCCGGGCGCCGCCGCATCCACCAGGAACAGCCCGGTGGCGCCCTCGGGCATCGCGGCCGAAACCAGCAGGCAATCCGCCTCTGCCCCGGCGCGGACCACGCTCTTGGCGCCGTCCAGCCGCCAGCCGTCGCCCGCCGGCACCGCGCGGGTGGTGCGGGGGGCGGCCGGGTCGCGCAGGCCGGGCTCGTCATGGGCGAAGGCGACCACCAGCCGGCCGCCGGCGATGGCGGCCAGCCGCGCATCGTCGTCGGCCGCCCCGGTCAGCGTCAGCGCTGCGGGGGCGATGACGGCGGTGGCCAGATAGGGTTCCACCATCAGCCCGCGGCCGATCTCTTCCATCACGATCATGGTCTCGACCGCACCGCCGGCACTGCCGCCCGCGGCTTCGGGCAGCGCCACGCCCTGCCAGCCCATCTCCGCTATCTCGGCCCAGGCCGCGCGATCGAAACCGGTGGCGGCTGCCGCCTTGCGGCGCTTCAGATCATAGCGCTCCGCGACCCAGCGCCTGGCCATGTCGCGCAGCATCGACTGTTCTTCGGTGAAGCGGAAGTTCATGTGATGCTCTTTGTTTTAGCCCCTCGCCGGGCGGGCACTCCGTGCCCTTGGCCGCCGCCTCAATGGCGGCTGGGAGCCAGGTTGGGCGGATTTTTTCCCTTGCCGGGCGGGCGCTTCTGAGTCTGTCAGTCCCTCGCCGGGCGGGCGCTGCCGCGCCCTTGGCCGCCGCCTCAATGGCGGCTGGGAGCCTGTTGTGAACGCAGGCAGTGCCCAGGCTTCCGGGCGTTGCGGTCAGAGGCCCAGCGCGTGTTTGGCCAGGATGTTGCGCTGGACTTCGTTGGACCCGCCCCAGATGGTGGGGGCGCGGTGGTAGAGGAATTCGGCCAGGATGCCGGCGGCGCCGTCGGGGCCGATTTCGATGCCCTGCGCCTCTGCCTCCAGCAGCCGCACGTCGAAGGGGACGCCGTAGAGGCCGAGCACGTCGGTGGCCAGTTCCGTGATCGCCTGCACCAGTTCGCTGCCGCGGATCTTGAGCAGAGACGCCTCGGCCCCGGGACCGGCCCCCTCCATGGCGGCGTCCAGCATGCGCAGCGTGGTCCATTCCAGCGCCAGCACGCGGATCTCCAGCCGGGCGATGCGGTCGCGGAAGCGGGCATCATCGGCCAGCACGCCCCGGCCGTTGGCATGGGGCAGGCGGGCGGCCATGCGCCGGATCTTGCCGATCAGCCGCCGTGCCTTGCCGGTTTCGGCCGAGAGCATGCGTTCATGCCCCAGCAGGAATTTGGCGTAGGTCCAGCCCCGGTTCTCCTCGCCGACCCGCTCGCTCACCGGCACGCGGACATCGTCGAAGAACACCTCGTTCAGGTGATGCGCGCCATCGATCGAGATGATCGGCCGCACCGTCACCCCCGGCTGCTTCATATCCAGCAGCAGGAAGGAAATCCCCTCCTGCGGCCGTGCCGCATCCGCATCGGTGCGGGCCAGGCAGAACATCATGTCGGCCCAATGGGCCATGGTGGTCCAGATCTTGGAGCCGTTGACGACATAATGGTCACCGTCGCGCACCGCCCGGGTCTTCAGCCCGGCCAGATCCGACCCGGCGCCGGGCTCGCTATAGCCCTGGCACCAGAACACGTCGGACGACAGAATGCCCGGCAGATGCCGTTCCTGCTGATCGGCATTGCCATAGGTGAAGATCACCGGGCCCACATAATTCACCCCGAAGGGCAGCAGCCAGGGGGCACCGGCGCGCGCCGTCTCTTCCTGGAAGATATAGCCTTCCACCGGCGTCCAGTCGCACCCGCCCCATTTCTTCGGCCAGAACCCGGCGATCCAGCCCTGTTCATGCAGGATCTTCTGCCAGCGGATGTGATCCGCCCGATCGAGATGCCGGCCTTCCAGCACCTTGGCGCGGATATCCTCGGGCAGCCGCTCCTCACAGAACCGCCGCACCTGATCGCGGAACGCCCGCTCTTCGGCCGTGAACTCGGCGTGCATGCCTCGCTCCGAACTGATTAATGATTCATGAGTCATTATTCTTGTCGCTGAAACCGGGGCAGGGCGCAAGATCAAATCGTGTTGTGCGGTGCAGCGGAAATTTTATGAGGGGTTGTGCGGTGCGGTGGGGAGATGGCGGGGCGGGGCAGGAGGCAAGGGGCGCCTACTTGGGTCTGCGGGCTTCGGCCATGGCGATGTAGCGGGCTTCGAGTTCGTCGAAGACCTCGTCAGCAGGGTGGGTGCGCCCGGCGGCCCCGTCGGCGAGGCCGCGGAGGATGGCGGCGTCGAGGGCGTGGGCCGGTCTGGCCACCAGCTACGACTCGCCAAGGCAAAATAATGGCGAATCTCATCGTGTCCATTAGTCAGTCAATTATTATTACCCTCTAAAGGTGGCGGGAGGCGAAAACTATACCTCGTCCGGGCTGTGATGGTTTCGCGCGCAGTCGAAAGCTTTGGAACCCGCATAGAGGCGATTGAGAGGTAAATTTTCATTTCAAAATATTCATCAAGGGATTTTTTCCGGATTAGGAATATAACTCATTGGATAGTATACCTGCGGGCATAGACCTGTCAGATCAAGGATAGGATACTCGGTCTTTTCCCATTCGAAGAGTTTGCGTCCAAGTAGAAAGTGGGAACCTGGGTCTGTTCGGATGGCGAATGGAAGACTACTGCCATAAGAATATACCTTTACCATCTGGACAGCGCCGCCAATGGCTGGCATGGCCTTTGTATTTCTATCCTTGACTATAAGAGAATGTAATGCCTCTATTGGTTCATAGTCAAAGTCTATCTTTTTCTTTTCGATCTGATTTGTCGTATGTGGATGGCGCTTTTTGAGAATATCACTAAGTTCCTTCATGTAATTTTTTTCGTAATCTCCAATGAATGTAAGAGAATTTGATCTTTCTCGCCAGGGGTGCGGCTTTTTTGCCCTGCGTCGATGGAAGAAAAATTGCCCTGCTTTTCCATTATTTCTATTTTCGTAGCAAAAATATCCAATATGGTATTTTCTGTGTTCATGCGACCAGCCGGAGAAAAGTATGCGAGTATCTGCAAGTTCCTGCGCTTTTTCTTTTGATGTGATATCCCAGCTATCTATTAAATTATTCAGGATATAACCTACATTTGCCGTGACATTGGTTATATCCTCTGCTCTGGTTCGTGTTTTTATAAAATTATTTAATGCTGTCGCTACTTGAACAAAGAGGGGATACGCCACTTGGGCATCACCACAGAATGCTAAACAGCAATCGCCTCTGTCTAAACGAAAAATCTTTTGCGCTTGGTCAAGCGCGCCGCGACTTCGGAGCCTACTATCCGACGCGATGACTAACTCACTGGTTCCCTTTAGCTTACGTAACCATGCGATTGCTATTGTCATAATGTATCCTTTCGCATGTTCAAGAGAAGATACTTAGGCGAAAATTGCTTCGTGCTGTTCCAGAACTTGTTCTGACAGTCCGGCATCGTCGCTGGCGGTGCGATCGCCCCTGAGCGATAAAGTATGGCATGGTAATCACCCATCGCCCGCAGATCGGCCTTTGCCTCGCTGGAAAACTCGACCCTCACGACTCCGCGCGCGCGTCAGCCATCGCCATATAGCGGGCTTCGAGTTCGTCGAAGACGTCTTCGGCAGGGTGGGTGCGGCCAGCCGCGCCGTCGGCCAGGCCGCGCATGACGGCGGCGTCGAGGGCGGCCAAGCGCCGTTCGCGTTCCTCCATCAGGCGGAGGGCGTCGCGTATCACCTCGCTGGCGTTGTTGTACCGGCCGCTGGCGAGCTGGGCCTGAATGAAGGTCTCGAAGTGCTTGCCGAGGGTGTAGCTGCCGGGCATCGCCATTCTCCTCACCTCTATCGTTGAATGATAGTGTCGGCGCTGATGGCGTGCAATGTCTCGTGGCAGGCCGGGATGGACAGCTTCGCCGGTCCGATGCACCATCTGGCTGACGTTTCCATGCGGGAGACCTCGATGTCCCGACCGTCAGATTCTCCGGATCCGGCACCGCCCGGGCCATCCGACTGCCCCGAGGAATCAATCCCGGCCACCGCCACGCCGGATGTGTCGGCAGTGATCGATCCCAGGGTCTGTTTACGCGCCGCCATCGCCCGCGGCGTGAGCGACGACTTCATGATCCACGGCCGCGAACAGCCCGATCTCCCGCCCTCCGATCTCTCGCACTTTGATTTCTGACTCCCCAAAAAAACAGCCGCACCCCCAAGGATGCGGCCGTTCTCACCCCGTCGCCCCGCCCTTATCCGGGCAGGCCGCAGGTCAGGTCTTCTTCAGCGCCGCCGAGGCGTTGCCGATTTCGAACGTGCCCTGGGCGGTGCCGCTTTCCGGCACGATTTCGCGGGCACGGTCGCCGATTTCGTCGATGCGGGCGGCGATCTGCTCGGCGGCGTCGGGGCCGTCGCCGATATAGACGCCTTCGGTCAGCGTCACATAGGCGCGTTCAAAGCTGCCGGCGCCGGCGTTCAGGATCATGCGGGTGGGCGCGTCTTCCGACACCAGGTAGAGCAGGCCGGGGGAGACCGTCTCGGGGCGCAGCGCCGCCAGAACCTCGGCGGTCATCAGGCCTTCGGTCATGCGGGTCGCGGCGGTGGGGGCCAGGCAGTTGACGCGGATGTCGTTCTTCACACCTTCCAGCGACAGGGTCTGCATCAGCCCGACCAGCGCCATCTTGGCGGCGCCGTAATTGGACTGGCCGAAATTGCCGTAGAGGCCCGAGGACGAGGTGGTCATCACCACGCGGCCGTAATTCTGCGCGCGCATGATGTCCCACACCGCCTTGGTGCAGATCACCGCACCCATAAGGTGCACGTCGACCACCAGGCGGAAATCGTCCAGGCTCATCTTCGCGAAGCTCTTGTCGCGCAGAATGCCGGCATTGTTGACCAGAATGTCGACCCGGCCCCAGCGCGCCATGGTCTCGGCGACCATCGCCTCAACCGCCGCCGCATCGGTCACAGAGGCGCCGCTCGCCATCGCCTCGCCGCCGGCGGCCTCGATCTCGGCCACGACCTGGGCGGCCGCATCCGAAGACCGCCCGTCGGCGCCCAGATCGTTCACCACCACCTTCGCACCGCGCGCGGCCAGCGCCAGCGCATGGCAACGCCCAAGGCCGCCGCCGGCCCCGGTCACGATGGCAACGCGGCCGTCGAACCTCATGCTCATGAACTCCACCTTCCCTGTCGGTCATCTTCCGCTCCGCAGGTCCGGCCACGCTCTTGGCATATGTTCCCGGGCAAACGGCCCTCCGGGCATATGGGGGCATGATCGGCGGACCCGCCGCCCGCAGCGCGTCTGCCGCGGGCCGGCGCGATCATAGCGGCTGCGCGCCGCAGCGCAAAATATACGGTGTTTGAAAGATCTTATGGCCGGCCATAGGCGCCGGACCCGCCGGCCTCGGAGGAGGCCTCCCGCGCTGCGGCGAAGATCAGGGCCCGGTCGGCCTCGGGCAGTTCGCTGCCGCTGGTGGTGGTCACCACGCAGGCCACCTCGTGCTGGGCATCGAAGACCGGGGCCGCCTGGCCGGTGATGCCGGACAGCAGATGGCCGCTGAGTTCATGGCCGAAGCTTTCGCGGATCCGCGCCAGCTCGCGGGCCGCCGGCGGCTTGCCGCGAAACGGTGCCGGCTGGAGTTTGCGCGCGCCCTCGATCCGCTCCGGCGGCAGAAAGGCCTGGAAGACCAGGCCGCAGGCGGTGTTGTCGAGCGGCAGCACATCGCCGAGGCCGATGGCGCTGATCGAGAAATAGGCGCTGCGATACCAGCGCACCACGGTGGGGCCGCGATCGGTCCAGATCGCCACCCCGCCGCTGGCGGCGATGCGCATGGCCAGCGCCTTCATATGCCGCGCCGCCACCTCCACCGCATCGATCCGGCGCAGCGCGCCGATGCCGATGTCGAGCGCCGTGGGGCCCAGATCATAGCGGCCGCTGGCGGCTTCCTGCACCGCCAGCCCTTCCTTGATCAGACTCTGCATATAGCGATGGGCGGTGGAGGTGCCGGTGCCGGCGTGGCGGGCCAGTTCGCTCAGCGCCATCGGCCCCTCGGCATCGGCCAGGATGGTGAGAAAGCGCGCCGCGATCGAGACCGACTGGATGGTACCGGATCGCCGCTCCACACCCTTGTCGTCCTCCATCTCCACCCCGCTCATCGAAGCACCGAGGGCAGCCAGAGGGAAATGCCGGGGAAGGCGAGCAACAGAACCATGACGACCATTTCAGCGAGAAGAAACCACGCGGCGCCGCGCACCACGCGGCCGAAGGAGATGCCGGCCGGCATCAGACCATGGGCCGCAAACAAGTTCAATCCAAGCGGCGGCGTGATCAACCCGATCTCGATATACTTCACCGCGATCACCCCGAACCAGACCATGTCGAGCCCGCGCGCCTCCACCGCCGGCAGAAAGATCGGCAGGGCCAGCAGCATCACCCCCATCGGGTCCAGCACCGTGCCCAGCGCCAGCAGCACCACCGACAGCACCAGCAGGAAGGCGATATCGGTATCGGCGAACACCGCCAGCTGCCCGGCGACGACTTCGGGGAAACCGGTCAGCGCCAGATAGGTGGAGAGCGTGCTTGCCCCCACCGCCACGATCAGGATCGCGGCCGTGGTCCGGGCGGTATCCGCGATGGCGGCCCGAAAACCCGCGCGGTCGAGCGTGCGGCGGATCAGCGCCACGATCAGCGCCGCCAGCGCCCCCAGCCCGCCGGCTTCGGTCGGCGTCGCGAAGCCGCCATAAAGCCCCGCGATCACCATGGCCGCGATCGCCGCCACCGGCCACACCCCCAGCAGATCGCGCAGGCCCGGCCGCGGGCCCGTATCCTCGCGGGCGTCGGCGCCGGCGAGTGCCGGGTTCAGCCGGGCGCGCAGGATGATCATCACCGTATAGGCAAGGGCGGTCAGCAGCCCCGGCAGCAGGCCGGCGGCGAACATGGTCAGCACCGATTGTTCGGTCAGGATCGCGAAGATGATGAAGGGGATGGAGGGCGGGATCACCGCGGCGATGGTGCCGGCACAGCCGCAGACCCCGGCGATCAGCCCCGGGTCATAGCCGCGTTTCAGCATCTGCGGCACGGCGATCCGGCCGACACCCACCGTGGCCGCCAGGCTTGATCCCGATGCCGTGCCAAAGGCGGCACAGGTGATGTTGGTGGCAACCGCCAGCCCGCCCGGCACCCGCCTCGTCAGGTGCTGAAACAGCGTGAACAGCACATCGGCAAGCCCGGCGCGGGCGACGATATTGCCCATCAGCAGGAACATCGGCACGGCCGAAAGCTCCCAGCTGGCGGCGAATTCCAGCGGCGCGCGCGACAGCAGGGCAAAGCCCGGGCCGATGCCGATCATCGCCACCGTCCCCGCCAGCCCGGCCGTGAACAGGGCGAAGGCGATCGGCACGCGCAGCGCCGCCAGCCCCAGAAACAGCAGCAGGGCCAGGCAGGCCTGGTATTCCGGGGCAAGGCTGTCAAGCGCCATGGGCGGCCTCCACCGGCGCGCGGCCGGCTGCGGTGCGGATCAGCTGAGCCAGGGCCACCAGCGCCAGCGCGCCGAAACCCGCCACCACCGCCCAGCGCCCCGGCCAGACCGGCAGGGAAAAGCCGGTCAGCACCACCCGCTCGCCGCGCAGCGTCGCCACCCAGGCGACATCGAACGACAGCCAGGTGAACAGCCCCGCCACCGCCACCGTCACCAGGGCGGCGGCCAGCCGCTGCAGGTAAAGCGCCCGGCCGCCCAGCCGTTCGGCCAGCACCGCCACCTCGATCTGCCGGCCGCTGGCCTGAAGCCCCGCCAGCGGCAGGAAGACCACCATCACCATATAGATCCGCGCCACCGCCTCGGGCATGCCCTCGGGCGTGCCGCCGCCCACCAGGCGGATGATCAGATCCAGCGCCATATGGGCGAACATGGCGAGCACCGCCAGTTCGCCCAGCGCGCCGGTGGCCGTGGCGGCCCGGGCCGCCAGCAGGTTAAGGATGCGCATCAGCCGGGGCACGCCGCCAGGCTTTCCGGGAAGACGGTCTCGGTCAGCAGCCGGGTCATCTCGGCCGGGTCGGCCTGGATCTTCGGCAGGTAGTCCTCGTGCCATTTGCGGTAGATCAGGGCGATCCGCGCCGCGAAGGCCTCGGGGTCGGCGATGCCGCGTTCGGCGGCGCGCGCCGCGAGTGCCTTGATCTCGCCCGCCTGATAGGCCGGCCAGGCGTCGCGCATCGCCGCGTCCCCGGCCGAGAAGCCGGCCACCGCTTCAAGCTTCGGCCGCACCATGGCATCGGCATCGATATAGGCCTTCTGCACATAGGGCAGGGCGGATGCCGCGGCATGGGCCAGGATCGCCTTGCGGTCGGCCTCGCCGATCCGGCACCAGGCCTCGACGCTGACCGAAACCGGCACCGCGCCGCCGACGATGCCCTGGGGCATGTCGATCACGCCCTTGACGACATCGGTCAGGCCATAGCTCTGCGCCCAGCTGATCGGCACCAGCGCGCAATCGGTCTTGCCCGTCTGCAGCGAGATCAGCAGATCGGTGATCGAGGTGGTGACCGGGATCATGCCCAGCGCCTCGGCCCAGCGCGCCTCGGGGCTGCCGATCACGCTGACCCGGCGGCCCTGAAGATCGGCCTTGCCCGCAACCGGGCTGGTGCACTGCATCGCCATCGGTGCGGTCGCATTCAGGAACAGCGGGATCTGGCCCTCGCGGCGCATCTCGTCCAGGCAGTCGGGGCAGCCCTGAAAAAACGCCTCGTTGATCGCGCCCATCGCCGCCACCGGGTCGACGCCGAAACCGGTCAGTTCCGACATCACCGAGGCATGGGGCAGGTCGGACGGGTAGAAGGCCAGCACCACGAAGCCCGCATTCACCACGCCGTCGCGGATCGAGGGCAGCACCGTCGGCATCTTCACCACCGTGCCGCCGAACAGGCCGCGGAATGTGACCCGGCCTTCGGTCACGGTCTCGATGCCCTTCAGGAAGGGCACCACGCCCTCGCGATTGAACAGCGCCTGTTCCGGCACCGGCGAGCCATAGGTCAGCGTCGCCGCCCCGGCCGTCGTGCCGGCGGTCGCCGCCAGGCAGATCGCCGCCGCGGCAAGCCCGCGGCGCAGTGTCGTCAATCTGGTCATGGGTCCTGTCCCCCGATCGGTCGTCTCCCGCTCCGCGGCCGGCTTGATGTCCTGTATCGCGGAATATATTCTGGATCGTGGAATACGCCCCGCCATCTGTCAAGGAGCCTCCGCGATGCGTAAGGAATTGATCGGTCTCGATCATCTGATGATCTCAACCCCGGATCTGCCGGCGATCCGCGCCTGCTATCTGCGGCTGGGTTTCTCGGTCACGCCCTGGCGGACCAACGAGCCGATGGGCGGCGGCAAAACCGGCGGCCGCGGCGGCAACCATCTGGTGCTCTTCCGCCCGACCGATGATCGCATGACCAATTTCCTGGAATTCGCCTATGCCGACCCGGCCCATGCCGTGCCCTATATGCGCGATCTTCTGGGCCGCAGGCCGGCGCTGGCGATGATCGTCCATGCCGCGACCGATCTGCCCGCGCTCGATCAGGCCTGGCAGGCGGCGGGTTTTCCGGCCTGCATGTATTACGAACTCGACACCGACTATCGCGACCCCGAGGACGGCACGGTCGACCGGATTCATTTCCGGGTGCTGGTGCCCGATGCCCCGCGCGGGCCGCTCGCCTTCAATGCCTGCGAGGTGATGGACCGCAGCCATTATCTGCGCCCGGCCTGGATCACCCATCCGAACGGCGCCGAATACTGGGCGGCGGCAACGGTGGTGACCGATGATCCGGCGGCGATGCGCAATCATCTGGCCGCGATCTACGGCATCGATCCGGCCGGGCAGGGGCCGGTCTCGGTGACCCTGGGCGATCAGACCCTGACGGCGGTCGATGCCGCAGGCTTCGCCGCCGCCTGGGGCGATGCCGCGCGCCGCGCCGATGGCAGCGCCGCCGAACTGGCGGTGGAGGTGCGCATCGCCTCGGCCGATACCGCCCGCGCGGTGCTTACCCGCAATGGCGTGCGCTTCCGGGACGAGGGCAGCCGGCTGGTCGTGCCGGCGGCCGAAGCCGGCGGCATCGTGCTGGTGCTGGCCGAGGCCGCCTGAGCCATGCGCACGCCCCAGACCCGCAAGACCCTCCCCATGGCTGGCGCCATCGGCCTGATCGGCGGCACCGGCTGGCCCTCCACCGCGCTTTATTACGAGCGTCTGAACCGTCTGGCAGAGCCGGGCACCGTGCCGGTGCTGATCGCAAGCCTGTCTTTCGCGCCCATCCTGGCCGATGCCGAACGCGGCCGCTTCGATCTGGTCACCGCCGCCTTCGTGGCGGCGGGGCAGGGGCTTGCCGCGGCCGGGGCCGGTGTGATCGGCCTTTGTGCCGCCACCGCGCATCTGGCCTTCGATGCGGTCGCCGCCGCCGTGCCCGTGCCCTGCCTGCACATCGCAGAGCCCTTCCGGCGCCCGGCCGATCTCTTGCCCAACGGTCTCCCGTCCAAAGGGGCCGCGGTCGGCGTGCTCGGCACGGCACAGACCCTTGAACAGGGTGTGTTCTCGGGCCCCCTCGCCGCGGCCGGCCACAGGGTGGTGACACCCGATGCCAGGCTGGCGGCGAGGCTCGACCGGGCCATCAAGACCGGCATTTCTTCCGGGCGCCCGACCCCGGCCGATATCGCCGCGGTTCAGGCCGCCCTCGACGATCTGGTTGCGGGCGGGGCCGATGCCGTCGTGCTCGGCTGCACCGAATTGCCTCTGATCCGCGACCGGCTGCGGCCGGCCGTGCCGCTGATCGATGCGGTGGCGGCCCATTGTCAGGCCCTGCTGTCGCGGTCGCGCGGCTGAGTGCTGCCGCCTGTGCCAAAAAAAAACCGCGCCGCGGGAGACAAGAACCCGGCAGGCGCGGTGAAGGATCGCACAGGGAAAGTGCGGGCAAGGAGACGACCATGACGAGCCGAAGGTCCGATGACCCGGTCCGTCCCGATGTCTGGATCACATTACCGCCGCACTGCTTAACGAGGCGTGAACTCCCGCAGGATTTTCGCGGGCCCCGACAGAAATCTGCATGATGTGTCGCAGATCGGCGCTCCGCGACGTGCAACGGGTCTGTGTCCTTTTCGGGGCGCGCGTCAGGGTCTTGCGGGTTCTTCTTGCCTGTCTTTCGCCTGCAACAGCAGGTCCCGCGGGGTGATATCCCTCCCGCGGGTGAAAAACATTGCCGGAAGATGTCCACCGGGTGTCAGCGCCGGGGCCTTGGCGGGCCCCGGCGGCCGCCGCCCGATCCCTGGCCGGGATGACCACAAAACGCCACCTGGACCTTCGTCCCCCATCGACCCATATCACTTCAACGACGCGGCGCACGGAACAGAGACCGCAGCCGCCGGAGTGTCATCGGTCAACACAGCCGACGGGGGATGCATCATGTCGCATGTCACCGCAAGTATCGGGAATCTTCCCTACGCCGTCTCGATTTCGACCGGGAACCATCGCCTGGCGTCCGACGAGCCCGTGGTCATGGGCGGGGGTGATCATGGCCCCACACCACACGATCTTCTGTTGTCGGGCCTTGCATCCTGCACGCTGATCACGCTCAAAATGTATGCGCATCACAAGCACTGGCCGCTGCTGGCGCTCGACGTGGAGTTGAGCTTCATCCGCGATGAAGCCGCAGAAGATGCAGTGACGGTGGAGCGGGTGATCACGCTGCACGGGCCGCTTTCCGATGCCGCCCGCGACGAACTCGCCGATCTGGCCGAACGCACGCCGGTCACGCTTCGTCTGAAGCCGGGCCTGCCGATCCACACCATCTTCCGTCAGGCGGCGGCGCCGGCGATGGCGGAAGCCTGAGCCTCCGCCAGCCGGCGCCCCCTGCTTCCGTCATCCCTCGCAGCCGGCGGCCTCAGGCCGCCGCCACCGCCCGCAGGAAGCCGTCCACCGTGCTGCGCAGCCGGGTGGAGCGTTCCGACAGCGTCCGCGCCGTGCTCAACACCTGCGCCGAGCCCGACGCGGTGGCCTCTGCCGCCATGGTCACCCCGCCGATCGTGTCGGTCACTTCCTGGGTGCCGCGGGCGGCCTTGTCGGCATTGCGGCCGATTTCGGCGGTGGCGGCAGACTGCTGCTGCACCGCGGCCGACACCGCGCTCGACATGCCCTGCACCCGGTGCACCACCTCGGCCATCCGGCCCACGGCATCCAGCGCCGCGCCGATGCTGCCATGCATGTGCTCCACCCGGCCGCGGATATCGCCGGTGGCCCGTGCGGTCTGGGTCGCCAGGCCCTTCACTTCCGATGCCACCACGGCAAAGCCCTTGCCGGCCTCTCCGGCGCGCGCCGCCTCGATGGTCGCGTTCAGCGCCAGCAGATTGGTGTGGTTGGCGATCTCTTCGATCAGCGCAATCACCTGGGCGATGTCGTTGCCGGCGCGGTCCAGCTCGCCACCCAGGGTCTTCACGCGCTCGACCTCGCTGCTGGCATCGCTTGCAACGCCACGCGCGGTCTCCATCTGCCGGGCCACTTCCGAAACGGTTGCGGTCAGCTCTTCGGTCGCAGCCGCCACTGCCTGAACATTGGCCGAGGCCTGCCCGGCCGAACTGCCCACGGTGGAAGCCTGGCGCGAGGTCTCTTCCGAGCTCGACGACAGCAGCTGTGCGGTCGCCTCCAGCTCCACGGCCGAACTGCTCATCACCGCCAGCATCTCGGCCACTTCATGGTCGAAATCGCGGATCAGCTGCGCCACCTCGGCGGCGCGGCGTTCGCGGGCCGCCACCTGGGCCGCTTCGGCTTCCAGCAGCCGGCGGCGTTCCTGGGCATTGTCGCGGAAGACCAGCATGGCGCGGGCCACGTCGCCGATCTCGTCGCGGCGATCGGTGCCCTGAACCTCGGCATCCAGATCGTCGGCCGCCAGCCCGTTCAGCCGCCGCACGGTGCGCTGCAGGGGGCGCGCGATGGTTGCGATCGCGATCAGGAAGCCGGCGGCCAGGCCGATCAACGTGCCGGCGATGGCCGTCGCCACGATCTCCGTCTCGGTTTCGGTGCCCAGCGTCCGGGCCTCGTCGGCAATGCCCCTGGCCCGGGTCTCGATGTCGTTCACCAGCCCGGCCATTTCATCGGTCAGCGCCCGGGCGGTGATCCGGCCGTGCTCCACCTCTTCCACCACGGCGCGCTGGGCGGCATCGATATCGCGGCCGGCATGGCTGCGGGCCACCTCGACCGCATGTCGCACCTCGTGGACATAGGTCGCGAAATGGTCGTCGACCCGCGCGATGCGCACCAGATCCTCGGGGCCGGCATGGGTCTTCATATCCTCGATCAGCCCGTGAAACCGGGTGATCGCGCCTTCGATCTCGGCGGCGGCGGCGTCCAGCTCGCGGGGATCGGCCGCCAGCCGGTATTCGGCCCGGCGGATGTCGCTGACCAGCTGATTGGCCCGCGCGCCGTCCAGCACCTCCTGCCCGGCCTGTTCCACCTGGCCGGTGGCGTCAATGCAGGCCACCAGCCCGCGATAAGAGTCCGTCCGAGAAGTTATCTATGATTTCCGGCTCCTTGCGATTCTCCGCATCATGATCCGGATCATGGCGAGGCGGAGGAATGCCAAAGCCATC